>NZ_MUES01000003.1:0-239838 GCF_001995745.1 Salinivibrio sp. ML323
GATATATCATTAGCACACTTGTCAGATAGTGACATAGATCACTCTCAAGTCAATCTTGTGACACACCTCCTTGTCGTTGCTTGCGGATTAACCTGCTTTGACAACGGGCCAGTGTGAGTGCCCGCCCCACTCGGTCCATGAGCCATCGTAAACCGCCACAGGGTAGGCGAAATAGTGCTCAGCGACAGCGGCCAAGATGCACGCGGTAACCCCCGAGCCACAGCTCGCCACGTTGACCCGCGTATCGCTTAAGTGAGGTAACAAGATCGTTCGTGCTTCACCCTCACTGATCACAAAGCCACGTGGGTCAGTCAAGTTGGCAAAAGGGAGGTTGGTTGCGCCTGGCATATGGCCGCTACGCACACCCTCTCTCGGTTCAGGGACGTCGCCATAAAAGCGCGTTTCAGGACGCACATCAATCACATTCATCACGGCGAGTTTGTCTGCCAAGGTGGCACCATCCATATAGCGGTAGGGTTTAAACTGCGTCTGATAGGTCGCTTCGACACGTGGCTGCGGCGGGGTGTTATCAATCAGCCCCTCTGAGGCCATCCATGCAGGTAGCCCACCATTCAGGATAAACACATCTTGATGACCCATCACCTTGCACATCCACCATGCCCGCGCGGCAGAAAACAATCCTTGGGTATCATACACCACCAAGGTATCTTGCGACGCAATGCCTAGTGCGCCCATCTGATGGGCAAAGCTGTCCTCATCAGGCAGCATATGGGGCAAGCTCGAGGCAGAATCCTTAATACGACCGTCGAAGTCGAAATACACGGCGCCCGGAATCCGCCGTTGTTGCCACTCTTGAAAGCCGTCTCTCGATACATCTGGCATAAACCAACTGGCATCGACAGGGATCACGGTATCAAGGCGTTGGGCCAGCCACTCGGCAGTTACAAACACTGACATGTTGACAGTTCCTTTTCATCGTTGATTGACGGCTTACCACCCTTTCACAAGATATTGACCTTTCTCATCTGGTGTCAGCCTGCGTTTTTACTCATACTGAGAGCCTCGCATTGAAGATGCAACTCAATGAGGATGTGAATGACACCGTCTCGCGTGATCAGTGGCACTATTTTACTGTTTCCCACTTTGCTACTTGCGCCAAGTGCAGCCTTGGCGGCTGGCTTTGGATTAACGATTGAAAACGACAGCCCATTGGGGGTCGACAACCAATACACCAGCGGCGTTTATGCCCACTGGCATGCGGATTGGTCTGATGATTTGCGCACCACATCGGTTAAGCCGATTCGTTGGTTTGCCGAGCAACTTCCGCTCAATGAAGCAGCAAGACAAGGCTGGAGTGTGGATATTGGGCAAATGATGTGGACGCCCAATGATATCGAATTGAAAAAACCTCAACCCGGGGAACGTCCTTATGCAGGGTTGATATTTATCGAACCCGGTCTCTACCAGCAGACGCCAGAACGGGTCGATAAGTGGTCACTAATGCTTGGTATGGTTGGCCCCGCCTCACAAACCGAAGAAGGACAGTCTTACGTTCATGACCTCATCGACTCGCCCGACCCAAAAGGCTGGGACTATCAAGTGGAAAATACCCCAGTGGCGCAGCTTGCCTATGAACGCCACCAGCTTTTACACCGTAGCGAGCATCAAGAATGGGGGGTGACAGGCCGAGCGGATATCGGCAACTTCCGTAGTGAGTTGTCAGCAGGCCTTAGCTACCGAGTGGGACTGGATCTTGCTAACACCTACGGTGGCATTAGCTTCGAGCCTGGCCGGCACCTCGATAGCCGCTTGTTTGAAGCCAGTGAAAAAGGCGCCTTCTTGTATACCGCTATCCAAGGACGCTATCGTGCCAATGACATCACCATCAATGGCGATAAACCGCCAGAAAATGCAGATATCGACATGACCCACTGGCAAGCCAGTGCCGCAGCGGGCGTGGCGTTTTATCAACCCCGCTGGGGCACGGATATCAGCGTCGTACTGCATACCAAGGATTATGAGCAAGCGATCGATAACACTTATAGTTACGTGTCCTGGACCGTGCACTATCGCTATTAGTAATAGTGCGATTCCCTCTCCCACTATCGTGAGGGAGCCGCCGCCGTTTTCGCACTGCGCGATAGCGTTAACTTATCGGAGAATTTCATCCACAATAGAGACGCGAGAATCATCACAATACCCAACCACTGAAGCGGTTGTAGCGTCTCGTCAATCCAGAGTACCCCTAGGGTCACGGCCGTGAGCGGATTAAGGAACATGATAATCGATTGGCGATTAGGCCCTAGCACGGTAATAGAGCGGATATAGGCCCAATAACCGACAGCCGTATTGAGCACAATCACCCATATTAAACCTGGCACCGCGTGCAGAGTTGGCGCTTGTGGTGGCCCCGCTAGGCTCCAGGCAAAGGGGATTAACATCGCACCACCCAATACCAACTGCCACGCGGTCAAACCAAAGATATCTTTGGCTTCCCATCGCTTCATCCACAATGTTGACTGTGCGACAAAGAAGGTTGCTAGTAGCATGGCGCCCGCCCCTACCCAGTCTATGTTTGTGGACGGGTTAAGCAACAATCCCACCCCGACAAGCCCAAGTAATGCCAAGCTAAGCAGCTTAGGCTCTGGCCGTTTTCCCTCCGTTAACCACTGCAAGAGCATCAAAACGAGCGGTAAGGTGGCCCCTAACGTGCCCGCTACTGCGCCCGGTAGTCGATATGCCGCGACAAATAACAGTAAAAAGAAAGCAGCAATATTGAAAAAGCTCACTGCGAGCATTCTCGGCAAACTCAAGGGTAAACCACGGCGACTGATCAACAGCATTAAGATCCCGGCAGGCAGCGCCCGCCAGACCGCCATCCAGTAAGGGGAAAGATCCCCCAAGTACAATGCAACTGCCGAATAAGTACTTCCCCAAAAAATGGGGGCGAGAATCGCAATAAAATAATGCATCACCTGTCTCCATTTATCTTTATATGAAGATAGATTAGCCGACAAATTGATCAGCATCAAGTATCTTTATAAAAAGATAAATGGTTGTGGGCGAAGAACGCCAGCGTAATCATGTAGAGCTGCTATGCTTATTTATCGGTAAAACAGGGGGATACTAGAATGATTAACACCGAAAATGCCGTCGTTTTGTTGATTGATATGCAAGGCAAATTGGCGCAAAAAGTAGTGGGAAGCGAGGAGTTACACCAAAACGTGGCTCAACTATTACGTGGGTGCCAACACTTCGATATACCTGTCGTTTGGGTAGAACAACTGCCTGAAAAGCTTGGCGCAACAACGTCAGCACTCGCCGACCTCATGCCAGACAACACACCGATAGCTAAGCATACATTTAGCGCTTTTGCCGAGCCGCAAGTTGAGCAGGTACTGAATTCACTTAACCGCAAACAAGTGATTTTATGTGGCATTGAGACACATGTTTGTGTGTATCAAACCGCCTGTGATCTACTTCGCCATCACTATCATGTGCACCTTGTCACCGATGCGACGTCATCCTGTCAGCCTGCTCACTACCAAAGTGGCATCACGATGATGCAACAGCATGGCGCCTGGGTCACCGTGGTCGAAGCCTTGTTGTTTGAATGGCAACAACACGCAGGGGGGCCAGACTTTAAAGCGTTTTTGTCACTCATCAAGTGATCACTCAGTAGATCTCTAATGATTTGTATCACGTAGTGGAGGGCGTTAGGCGCAAATATCGATTTAAGAAAACGAAAAATGAGACTTGTGCCGCATTATTATCCTAACAATTTAATTAGTGGTCTAATATTATTTGGAACGCATGTTTGAAAAGGAAAGGAAGCATATGTACAAACGATTACTCTCAGCCGCTATTCTCTCGCTCTCGGCATTACCGGCCAGCGCAGATGATCACGCCTGTGGCAAAGTCACCATCGCTGACATGAATTGGAACTCTGCCAGCCTGATTGCCAACATTGATCAGTTTATTTTAGAGCATGGCTACGGCTGCGATGCCGAGCTTGTGCCTGGTGATACCATGCCAACGGGCACCTCGATGATTGAAAAAGGTGAACCCGACATTGCGCCCGAGTTTTGGAGTAACTCGATGCGCGAAGGCCTACAACGCGGTATCGATGAAGGGCGAGTTCGCTACGCAGGTAGTGCATTTGTTGAAGGCGGCGAAGAAGGCTTTTGGATCCCGCGTTATATGGTCGAAAAGCATCCTGAACTGAAGACTATTTCAGGGATCAAAGCGAACGCTGATTTATTTCCCCACCCAGAAGATGCCTCAAAGTCTGCTTTTTATGGCTGCCCCGCGGGCTGGAGCTGCCAAATTACTTCAGAAAACCAATTTGAGGCTTTAGATCTGGCTGACAGCGGCTTTGAAATTGTCGATCCGGGCTCTGGTGCAGGCCTTGCCGGCTCAATCGCCAAAGCTTACGAACGCGAAGAAGCATGGTTCGGTTATTACTGGGCACCGACAGCGGTATTGGGTAAATATGATATGGTCAAGGTGGACTTTGAAACAGGCACAGACGTACAGCACTACAAAGACTGTATTACCGCCAATGATTGTATGGATCCGAAAGCGACCATGTATCCGGCGGCTGACGTTGACACCGTAGTAACAGAACGCTTTGCCACTCGCGCCCCCGAGGCGCTGACATATTTAAAACAACGTGGTTTCACCAATGACCAAATGAATGGTTTACTCGCCTGGATGGAGGACAATCAGGCCGATGGGGAATATGCGATGACCAACTTCCTCATTAACCATGAAGACATTTGGACACAATGGGTGCCCAGTGACGTCGCTGAAAAAGTAAAAGACGCTCTGTAACCTTGCAACAGTCAGCGTGGTACTGCCGCTGCGCTGACTCTCCTTTAGCAGTATAGGAACAATAACAATGGCTGATTCATGGCTAACGGAAGTGCCAGAAATGAGCAGGCGCGATCTGCTCGCTATTCGACAAACACTCGACGGCGCATATCGCAACTTCTCTCGCGAATATGGTGAAGGTATTGAAGCCTTCTTTGACCCCCTCCTCCACTTTCTTGTTTGGTTCGAAGACTTGCTCCTCGCCACACCTTGGTGGCTGGTAATTGCCGTACTGGCCGGTATCGCGTACCTCGCCAGTCGCTCTTGGAAGCTCCCAACAGCTGTGGTTGTTTCATTCACCCTGATTGCCTACTTAGGGATGTGGGAGGACACCATGAGCACCATGAGTATTATTTTGGTGTGTACACTGGTCGCGATTGGCGTGGGTGTGCCGATAGGCATTGCGATGTCCAAGTCCAATCGTACTCAGGCCATGGTCACGCCGTTACTGGATATTATGCAAACTATGCCCGCGTTTGTGTACTTAATCCCAGTGGTAATGCTATTAGGTATTGGCAAAATCCCCGGGGTTATCGCGGTGGTTATCTATGCCATCCCGCCAGTCATTCGTTTGACCAATCTGGGTATTCGGTTAGTCGACAAAGATGTGCTAGAAGCAGCAACCGCCTATGGCGCTAATGGTTTTCAACGTTTATTCCAGATCCAGCTCCCCTTGGCAATGCCAACCATCATGGCGGGCATTAACCAAACCATTATGATGGCCTTGGCGATGGTGGTCATTGCCTCGATGATTGGCGTTTCAGGCCTTGGACAACCTGTGCTTAAATCGATTACCAATCAATACTTTACCTTGGGCCTTCTCAACGGTCTCGCGATTGTGGTGATTGCGATTATTTTCGATCGTGTGTCTCAAAGCTACGCCAAACGTTCCCAGCAGCATCTCAAAGGAGGCGATCATGACTAAGCCAGTGCAGGACACCTTAATTGAGATCCAGGGCCTATATAAAGTGTTTGGCGACCACCCGCAAAAGGTCATGCCTGCGGTCAAAGCAGGAAAAAGTAAAGACGCCTTATTGCAAGAAACAGGGCACACCATTGGCCTCAGTGATATCAACCTATCTATTCGCCGCGGGGAGGTCTTTGTGATCATGGGCCTATCGGGCTCCGGCAAATCAACCTTGATTCGTCATTTCAATCGCTTGATAGATCCCACCGAAGGTGAAATCCGCGTGGAAGGCACCGATATCATGAAGCACTCGCAAAAAGAGTTGCAGGCGTTTCGACGCCATAAGATGTCCATGGTGTTTCAACGTTTTGGCCTACTCCCGCACCGCACAGTAAGAGAAAATGTTGGGTTTGGTTTGCGAATCCAAGGGGAAGGAAAAACGCAACGCGATCAAAAAGCGGATCAATGGTTGTCGACTGTGGGTCTTGACGGCTACGCCGATCAATATCCGGCACAATTATCTGGCGGGCAACAGCAACGTGTCGGCCTCGCGCGCGCCCTCTGCACCGATGCAGAAATTTTGCTGATGGATGAAGCATTTTCCGCGCTTGATCCGCTCATTCGCAGTGAGATGCAAGACCAGCTGATAGAACTGCAGGAAAAATTGCACAAGACCATTATTTTTATTACTCATGATCTTGATGAAGCCTTGCGGCTGGGCGACCGTATTGCCATTTTACGTGATGGTAAGCTCGTGCAAGTGGGTGAGCCGGTCGATATCTTGCTCCAACCGGCCGATGACTATGTCGAAGCCTTCGTAAAAGACGTTAACCGTGCTCGCGCATTAACGGTCGAAACCGTGATGCAGCCACAAATCTGCCGCATCAGTGCCAATACGATTGGCGATGCGATTCAGCAGATGCGTCAACAAAAAGCCAATTATGGCTATTACATCACAGAAGACGGCTATCAAGGCACATTAAGCCAAAAAACCCTCAGTGATAAAGATCCAAGCGGTGATATTGAGGCAAGCCTCCTTGAAGACGTACCGGCCATTGAGCAAGACTCGTTATTGGAAACCGTCATCCCAGATACATTGGAGTCCAAATGGCCGCTCCCCGTGTTTGATAATCAAGGCGAGCTTATAGGCCATCTATCCAGACAGACCGTCGCAAACATTCTCAGTGAAAGCGCTCAGAAAGGGTCTGCGTTATCTGAGGATCAAAACTCACCGAAAAAGGCCAGCTAGCAACCAATACACCATCATTCGCTGTGAAAGCGCCCCTCCAGTCGGGCGCTTTTTTCTTGTCGTTACGTCTGCTTTGTACTTTTTTAGCCCTCTTCTGGGGCTGCACCTGCGTCACGTTCAAATAAATGAACGGTGATCTCACTCCCAAATCACATTATTGAGACACCTGTCATTCTAATGAAACAGTGGCTCCTTAATCTGCGGCGCATCATTAGATTAGGCAGTTGACAGGAAGTACCATGAGCGTAAGACAGCGGTTATTGATCGCCTTCACCCTCTTTATCGCCTCGACCATCGGACTCGGTAGTCTCGCACTTTGGATATCGGCCCGCTCCGCGGATGCCTCAGCCGAATATGTAAATCATCAACTTCCCGAAGTATGGGCGCTTTTAGCTCTTGAGCGGGATCACCGCGATCTCGTCAATCTGTCGCAAAAAATCAAAGCACAAGTCTTGTTTTGGAACGAGATCACCCCTGAGTTTGAAAAACTTCAGCAGCGTTATCAACAGAGCTGGCAAGCGCTATCACAGTATCCGTCTTTGTCGGACTGGCGTGCCGAACAGCAAGAAGGTAAAAAGAAGTTTGACCAATACCTCACCAAGCTTGCTAAAACGGTCGACAGTAAAAGCTTTTACGATGCAGGGCGTCTTGTGGACTTTGATCTCTATCCTGCCGTTGACCCCATGTTAGCAGCCATCAACGAAAAGCTGACCGAGCGTCAAGATAACGCGAAAAACTCTGCCAGTGCGCTTATTACTTTTTTGCATCAGCAATCGAACATTGTCTATATCGGTTGTGGGATCACACTACTGCTGGCCTTGGGACTGATGACGTGGCTGCGAAAAACCGTGGTGGTGCGTCTGGATCATATTGCTACGTCCCTGACGGATATCGATAAGCGCTCCGATCTCTCCGTGCGTTTATTCGATAAGTATCAGGATGAAGTCAGTGCAGTCGCTCGCGCATCAAATAACTTGCTCGATAAGTTCAGTCACTTTGTTACCGATATACAATCGCGAACATCAGCGCTTGATCAACAGTCGGATACGTTAGACCAACAAAGTACCCAAGTGGCGACGATTAACCAGCAAACACGGCAAAACGTTAACGATGTCGCGCAATCGCTAACCGTTATGGAAAGCGCAACCACGGAAATTGCCAACGCCATTCATGATACCCGTGAATACATCGGCAAAGTCTCTCAAGACAACGATGAAATTCAAACACAAATGAGTGCGACAGAAGCCTCAATTGCCCATAGCGTCAAAGTGGTTGAAAACGTCTCGAGTACCATGGCAACGCTGAAACAAACCAGTCACCAAATCGCCGGCGTCATGGATGTGATTGAGGGCATTGCAGAACAAACCAACTTGCTCGCCCTCAATGCTGCGATTGAAGCCGCGCGCGCCGGCGAGCATGGGAGAGGCTTTGCCGTCGTCGCTGATGAAGTGAGAAGTTTGTCTCAACGCACAGCTCAATCAACTGGCGACATTCGAGGTTGGATCAATGATTTACTCGGCCAAGTCGATACCGCCAATACCCTGCTAACGGAAACACAGTCAGCCAGTGCTGACAATCAGCAAGCCAGTGTCCGACTGCAGAGCTACTTAGGCGAGATGCACACCACCTTCCAGGGGCTTGAACAGCTCAGTGCGGAAGTGGAAGCCGCTCTGGACTCTCAGCATAAAGAAATTGCTCACCTCACCCAGCAGCGTCGCGCGCTCAAACAAGGTAGCCAGTCACTCACCGATGCAATCGATACCACCAGTGATGTCAGTGGCCAGTTAAGCCATCAATCCAGCGCGTTGACACAATTAACTGACCAATTTCAAACCTAACGGCCTGGTTTGATAACCGCCTCGCAGGGTATAGAGGACGCCCCTTTTTCACAGGGGCGATTTGGCTCAGGCATTATTAATGCGTGCGAAACCGGCCGCCAGATCGGCAATCAGATCGTCAACGTCCTCTAAGCCGATATGTAGCCTGACAAGTGTGCCGGAAAAATCCACCTTACCCACAGGGCGGATGCGATTGAGTTGCTCTGGCTGATTGGTCAACAATAACGACTCAAAGCCGCCCCATGAATAAGCCATACTGAAATGCTGCAAATGATCACAAAAAGCGTCTAATTGCGCATCAGACAAACGCTGCGCAAACACAAACGAAAAGAGGCCATTGCTGCCTTTAAAATCTCGCGCGAAATAGCGGTGCCCGGGACAGTCGGCAAATGCAGGATGGAGCACGCTTGCCACTTCCGTTTGCTCATTCAACCAATTAGCCACCTGTAAGGCATTTTCCTGATGCTGGGCAAGTCGCACATCTAGCGTTCTTAATCCACGAGCGGCTTGGTAAGCAGTATCAGGGTCGACCGTTTGCCCCATTAAATAGGCACGCTCACGCAAGGTTGGCCAGCAGCGGGCATTGGCAACCGCAGTACCTAGCATATTATCCGAATGACCAATAATATACTTGGTCCCGGACTGAATCGAAATATCTACGCCTTGCACTAAAGGTTGATACAAGCGACCTGCTGCCCAAGTGTTATCCATCATGATGATCGCATCTGGCGCTCTTTCTCTTACCGCTTGAACGATTGCTGGCGTATCGTGCACTTCCATGGTGTAAGAGCCGGGTGATTCCAGAAACACAACCCGTGTATTTGGCGTGATACGTTGACCAATCTCCGCGCCCTCGAGAGGATCAAAATACTCAGTCTTCACCTGCATATCGGCGAGAATTTTCTGGCAAAAATCTTGGGTTGGCTCATACGCCGATCCTGAGACCAAAATATGGTCACCGGTTTTCACAAACGCAAGGATACTGTTTGCGATGGCCGCTGCACCACAGGGAAAGAGTGCACATCCCGCGCCTTGCTCAAGCTCGGTCATGGCATCTTGCAGCGCAAAATGGGTGGTGGTTCCTCGTCGACCATAGAACAAGGTTTGTTGGTGACGATTGACAATCGCGTGCTTCTTCTCAGCTAACGTATCGAAAACAATTGAAGAGGCACGTTGTACGACTGGGTTGACCCCTCCAAGGGTATAGGCTTTACGGCGTCCAGCATGTATTAGCTGTGTACGACTGTATTTCTTTTCCATCGTTCACTCATCCTAGGTTGACTGACTTATAGCCTACGGGTTCACACAAGGGCAGTAAAGACATTTAGATGGCTAAAAATAGATTTTATGACATCGATTTGGCTATATGTCATAGCGCTCAGCACTAACTCATTCAGCCTATTGATATTCGCGATCCATATTGATTACAGTACTAAGTAGATCACAGTTTCGCTATTCTCTCCTGGCACCACTATAAAAACGTATATACACTGTATATCTAAAAGATAGGCGCATTGGCATGGCAAAAAAAGAAAAAGCAAAGAAAGACAGCCAGTTACTAGTAAGAATCAATAGCGATCAACGCGATGCCTTCTTAGAGGCCTGCGACGAACTGGACACATCCGCAGCACGTGAAATACGCCGATTTATTAAACAGTTTTTAAAAGACCACGAAACGAATAAATCATCGTGATCATACTTGGGGTGGACATGCCGGCCCCGTCCACAGCATTGAAGCTGTACTGCAGTGGCAAACGCTTCGGCAAATCATCATTAAGGAGAGAAATCATGGCGAAAGCGTCGAAAAAAGATCTGAAAAAATCAATTAAGAAAACAAAAGCGAAAGTTGCGAAGCAGGAAAACAAGCTGAAGAAGCTTAAAAAGCAACTAAAAAAAGCCTAAATCACAGGCTGATACGCAATAAAAAGCTCGGCACTGTAACCGAGCTTTTTCATGTCATCAACAGCGATTGTTCGTGTTCGGACACTGAACGTGTCTCTCACTCCGGCAATGCAGGCTCCACCGTAAATCGTCCAACATCAACGCCCACCACTTTGACCTGATCGCCAGCCAGCAATGTGCAATCACTGGCGGCCGAACTTAGTTGTAGTTGCCAAGTGACACCTGAGTATTTTACCGTCGATGTTTGCTCTCGGCTCAACGGCTCACTGAGCGTCAAGGTCAATCCGATAAAATCACTATGGCGATTATCCGGGCGTCGTCCGCCCCGTTGTAACTGTTTAAGTGGCCGCCACAGCATGGCAGTTAGCAAGCCTGCAACTATCCCGGTGCTGCTAAATAACGCCGTCACCGTTTCTGGCACAACGCCGACCATCGCCAAGAGTCCCACTAAAATAGCAGCAACACCGGTTGCCAATAACACAATGGTCGATAAACCCAGTAGCCAGACTTCAACGGCTAACAGTAACAAGCCCACAATCACGGTTAATTCTGCAAGGTAGATACTCACACTAAACATCCTGTTTTACGCTTTGCTCTTATTGAGTGTATCAATAATTGTCATCGCTTCTGCAACCACATTCGCTGCGCCTGTCCCAGAGTCAGGCAGAAGTACCACTGAGGACTCTTTGGCAATCGCCTGTTTCGCCTTGATCGCTTTTTCTGCCAGCTCCAACTGGATGGCTTTTTGGCCTTCCTCTGTAATCGCTCGTGTCCCGACGATTTCAAGTGCTTCGGCTTGCGCTTCGGCAACCGCAATAATGGCTTGCGCTTCCCCTTCCGCTTGCAAGATTTGCTCTGACTTTTCCGCTTCCGCCGCTAAGACTCGGGCCTGCTTTTGACCTTCAGCAACGTTGATATCCGATTGACGCGCCCCTTCTGATTCAAGAATCACCGCACGCTTTTCTCGCTCAGCCTTCATTTGACGCTCCATGGCATCGAGAACAGAGCGAGGTGGATCGATATCCTTGATTTCGTAACGCAGCACCTGAACGCCCCATGGCTGAGCGGCCTCATTGATGGCAGAGACAATCGCGGTGTTTAGGCTTTCACGCTCTTCGAAGGTTTTGTCCAGCTCCATTTTACCCACCTCACTACGCATGGTGGTTTGCGCAAGCTGAGTCACTGAGTACACATAATCGTCGACGCCATAACACGCTTTATACGGATCCAATACCTTGATGTATAAGACACCGTCAACAACCAGCGAAATATTATCGCGCGTGATCGCGGATTGACTGGGTACATCATACGCTTGTTCTTTTAACGTCCTGGTATAACCAATACGATCGATAAATGGCACGATGAAATTGAGACCCGCTTCCATCGTCTTGTAATACTTACCAAACCGCTCGACGACATACGCCGTATTTTGTGGCACAAACTTAATCGCACCGCGTAGCACCACGATCACTAAGACCGCCAGCACGACCCAGACGCCTATAAAACTCGACGTTTCTAAAAAAATCGTATCCATGGAGAAACCCTATCACTGCGAGTCACAATTATGACTGGCATAAACAAACCCAAACGCGCGCACAAACGTGTCTGCGGCGTTACTCGTCGCCTCTCATGATACGTTATTGTCAGCATAAAAAGACATCATCCAATGAGTGATTTGACACTCCTCGCAATCTAGATCGCTTTTCTACGATGTACTATACGCCGATATATCACAGTTATCTGGCCTTGCTCTCATTTTCACAATACGCTCGCACAAAGTTGCCGCTTTCATCCGCAAAATAGATTTACCTCACATTCTTTTGGGTGTATTCTCGATACTGTTCAACCGTGTTGGTTGACGGACTGTTGGTCGTAGACATACCGAGTCGCAACCAATAGTAAACTGACGCGCAAATAACGCGTGGTCCTGTTGAGGCTGCCTAGCAGCTTCGATAATCGGAAATTTATGCAGCAATTGAATATAGATACATCGAAACACCCCACCGTTAGGCTGGAAAGTTAGTTGTCCTGAAGATATTCGCTACATTTGCCCATAGAGTCGATTAACGGCACTCGCGTCACTGCAACACCTAGTTAATATATTCAGGAGACACCATGTCCAAAGCTAATGGTTCCGTTAAGTGGTTTAACGAAGAGAAAGGTTTCGGTTTTATCCAGCAAGAGAACGGTCCAGACGTATTCGTTCACTTCCGTGCTATCGTTGGTGAAGGCTTCCGCACACTAGCAGAAGGCCAACAGGTTGAGTTCGATATCGAGCAAGGTCAGAAAGGCCCACAGGCTGCGAACGTCGTTCGCCTGTAAGCCAAACCAAATTTAAGAGAAAGGCGCCCAACTGGGCGCCTTTTTTGTCGCTATCATTTGTTGTTTGCTCTTACCCATCATTTTTAAGCAAAACCTCATCCAGGTCGCATTCCTTTCACACGCGCTATAGACGCTCTTACCACCATCTACTAGGCTGAAAACATAGACATTGTCAGGAGGACGTATGCTATCTCCGTGTTTAATTGTTGACGATCATGAAATGATTCGTGACACCATTGGAATGATGGCCCAAGCACTGGGTATTAAGTCGGTGATCACGGCAGAAGATGGCGCCGAAGCGATATCAAAGGCATACCATGAAGCTCCCAATCTGATCATTACCGACTTACAAATGGATCCCATTGACGGGTTGGAAATGTTACGACTGATGCGGAGCGGTCGCTATCATTTGCGTCATGATACACCCATCATCATTTTAACCGCTAACGCGTCTCAGGCAGTGATCAGCGAGTGCATTCGCTATGACGTCGATGCTTTTATGGTTAAGCCGGTGAAAAAACAAGATCTAGAAAACCGTGTCAAGCAGCTATCTAAGCAGACCAAAGCTAAAAAGCCCCCCACATTCTACTTTGAGATGTACCAGTCAGATCCTGCCAAATCAACGGAGTTTGAGCACAACGGCGCGATTGTTTTTACTGAGGAAGAGCAATACCAGATAGAGTGCATCACAGAGCCTGTCATTGATACACCATTGCCTCCTGAAGGCTCTTCAGAAAAAGAGCCACAAGTATCGGCCCCCATTAAACGAGAGCGTAAGTTTATACGTTGGCAAGAAAAGTATACAGTGGGCCATCAATCATTGGATGAGAGTAACAAGCAGCTGCTCTCTATCATCAACGATACGTATGAGGCCATTGCCTACCACCATGAGGACGAGACTAAGACGGATTTTGAGGCCCTCGCGCAACGCTTTCGTGACTACATTGACTCGCACTTTCAGCTCGAGGAAGATATTCTCGAAGCGCGCGCCTACCCCAAATACAAAGCGCATGCTGCGATTCACCAACGCCTCGCCCGGCAAGCGCAATATGTGCTGCTACAGTGCCAAGCCGACCCAGAGCTATACCGCTCAGAGTTTTTTAAGTTTCTACGTTATTGGTGGATTCACCATGTGGTGCGTGAAGATACCCAATATCGTGATTTCTTACTACAGGGCCCCTAGCACACTAAGTCGCTAGCCCACCTCGGTGCCCACAGTGCTCTTTGCCTGTTGGCACCGAGACATACATCCAAGCTATCTGTTCCTAACCTATCGCCCCTATTCCGCCACATATATGGGATGTGGGAACCTGCCCACACCTTTAGGCCAGTAAATGTTACTTCTCAAAACACTTACTTTCACAAAAAATTTAACAATAAATAAATTCATATATTTCATCAATTTAATTACAGATGATAAACCCAACACTAAAATCTGGGGTTGATAAACCAAATTCATCGCCTATTATATAAAACGAATTCGTTAGAGCACAAAACAATTATGTGGCGATCAAAAACGACAGACACGGCAGTACTGGAATCTGAAGTACGTGACCGTAAACAGACCCAGACCAACACGCAGTTTGTGTTTCGTAAGCCAGCTATCAAGGATGGCGGCAATATCTATCGATTAATCACACAGTGCCCACCGTTGGATGTGAATTCCGCTTATTGCAACTTCTTACAGGCGACGCACTTTAAAGAGACCTGTGTCGTTGCAGAGCGTGAGGGTGATGTACAAGGCTTTATCTCGGGCTACATTCGCCCTGAGCAGCCAGACACCTTTTTTGTCTGGCAGGTTGCCGTGTCACCCAAAGCACGTGGAGAAGGGCTTGCCCTGTCGATGATCGAAGCGCTGATGGCACGCAAAGTCTCAAGCAATATTCGCTTCATCGAAACCACGATCACAGAAGACAACGCCGGATCTTGGGCGCTGTTTAAAAAGGTAGACCGCCTCTACGGTACAGGTGGTCAGCGCTCTGTGTTCCTTGACGAACAAGAGCACTTCAACGGTGAACATGACACCGAATACCTTTTCCGAATTCCACTCAAAAAATAACAGGATGAGTTATGGATATCTTTAAATCGCAGGAGTCAAATGTTCAATGTTACGCCAACAACTTCCCGGTGGTGTTTGAAAGCGCTAAGGGTTGCTGGATCACAGGCGTCGACGGCAAGCGCTACCTCGATTTTCTCGCTGGCGCCGGCTCACTCAACTATGGGCATAACAACCCAACGTTGAAAAAAGCTCTGATCGAGTACATCGAGAAAGATGGCATTACACACGGCCTGGATATGTACACAGGTGCAAAAGCACGCTTTCTCGAAGTATTTAAAGAACACATCTTGGCACCGCGTGATTTGGACTATAAGTTCCAATTTACTGGCCCAACAGGCACTAACGCTGTTGAAGCGGCAATGAAGCTTGCTCGTAAAGTGACAGGCCGTGCAAATATTGTATCTTTCACCAACGGCTTCCACGGCTGTACATATGGTGCATTGGCAGTGACGGGTAATCATCATCACCGTGGTGGTGGCGGCATCCCTGTCAATAACGCGGTGACACGTCTTCCGTACGATGGCTATGCAGACATTGATGGTTTAACGCTGTTTGAAACCATGCTTAATGACGCATCAAGTGGCCTAACAGGCGGTGATAAACCTGCTGCAGTGCTGCTTGAAGTCGTCCAAGGCGAAGGTGGCCTAAACGCAGCCTCTAATGAGTGGTTGCAGCGCCTGCAAGATATTTGTAAGGCACACGACATCTTGATGATTGTCGATGACATCCAGGCTGGTTGTGGCCGTACGGGTACGTTCTTCAGCTTTGAGCCATCAGGCATTAAGCCCGATATTGTGACCCTGTCCAAATCAATTGGTGGTTATGGTCTACCAATGGCCGTGGTGCTACTAAAACCTGAGCTGGATCAATGGGCACCGGGTGAACACAACGGTACATTCCGTGGTAACAACCACGCGTTTGTAACTGCAGCGGAAGCGATTGACACATACTGGCGTGATGATCAGTTCCAAACGCATATTCAAGCGCGTGCGGATCAGCTAAACAAGGTCTTGCAAGAGATGTTGCACGAGCATAGTGATCTGTTTGACACCATCAAAGGACGTGGCTTGATGCAGGGTATCGCTTGTCAAAACGGTGACATTTCTGACGACATCACTAGCCTATGTTTCGACAATGGCATGATTATCGAGACCGCGGGCCCAGATGATGAAGTGATCAAATTCTTCTCGCCACTGACAGTCAGTGAAGCAGAGATGGAAAAAGGCTTGCAGATCTTCGTTAAATCGGTCGAGCAGTACAAGAAAGAGAAGCTTAAAAAAGCATCGTAATCGCTAAGATAATAAGCCTTGTTTAACGAAGAGACGTTGAAGGAATAAACATGATTGTCCGCACATTAGAAGAGTGCCAGAAAACCGAGCGCCGCGTGGTGGCAGAAAACTGGGAAAGCGTACGCATGTTGCTACGCGATGATAATATGGGATTTTCTTTCCATATTACCACCATCTATGCCAATACTGACACGCACATTCACTACCAGAACCACTTAGAGTCTGTGTATTGCATGTCGGGTGAAGGTGAAATTGAAACCACGGATGACGGTAAGGTTTATCCTATTAAACCTGGCACACTGTATATCCTAGACAAACATGACGAGCACCAGCTTCGCGCGAACAAAGGTGTTGATATGGTCATGGCCTGTGTGTTCAACCCACCGATTACTGGGCAGGAAACACACGATGAAAACGGTGTTTATCCATTAGTCGATTAACCGTCACGGGGCAGCCGGATGCTGCCCCTGTAAACCCAATCGACTCCCTAATTCATAAAAGCCCACAAGGAGCTCACATGAATCATACCGTTGAAAAGATCGGCGGTACGTCGATGTCAGCCTACGACGCTGTCATGGATAATATCTTTTTGTACCCGTCAAACCCGTACAACCGCATTTTTGTTGTTTCTGCTTACGCTGGCATCACGGATGCATTGCTAGAATGTAAGCGTTCGGGCAAGCCCGGCATTTATCGCCTTCTCGCCGCCAATAATCCAAAGTGGCGTGATGCGATGGACGAGCTAGAGCAACGTATGCTGCTTATTAATAGCAATATGTTCCCCGATCCTGTATACCGTGAACGTGCTGACAACTTTATCCGTCAACGCATGGAAAAAGCACATAGCTGTATCGAAGGTATACTCGAAACCTGTAACTATGGGCAGTTTTCTCTGGAAAGCTATCTCCCACAAGTTCGCGAGTTTCTCTCCTCTATCGGTGAGGCACACAGTGCGCACAACTCAACGCTACTGCTTGAGAGTGTGGGGATAAACTCACGATTTGTTGACCTCTCTGGCTGGGATAATCCCGATGAAGGCAAAGGCGACCTCAATACGGTGATCGCCAATGCCATGGAAGACATTGATTTCAGTACTGAGCTGCCCATCGTTACCGGCTACGTCTATTGTGATGAAGGTCTGATGAAGACCTATGACCGCGGTTACAGTGAAATGACATTCAGCCGTATTGCGGTGTTGACCAAAGCAAGCAGCGCGGTAATCCACAAAGAATATCACCTAAGCAGTGCCGACCCTCGCATTGTGGGTCCAGAACGTGTCCAGCCTATGGGTCTCAGTAACTACGATGTGGCTGACCAGCTGGCCAACTTAGGGATGGAAGCCATCCACCCTAATGCAGCCTCGGGGATGCGCGCCGTGGGTATCGAATTGGTCGTGAAAAACACCTTCGAGCCTGAACATGCGGGCACGGTGATCTCACACAAATATCGTCCAAAAGACAAAGAGATCGAGATCATTGCGGGTCGAGATAAGGTGCTAGCTCTCCATATCTTTGACCAATCAATGGTTGGGCATGTTGATCAGGTCAGCTATGACGTGATGGAAATCATTCGCGAAGAGAACGTGCAGCTCATCAGTAAAGAGATGAATGCCAACTCAATTACCTACTACTTAGACGGCAAAACAGCCAGTCAAGACAAGGTGATTAGTCGTGTTGAGAAACTCTACCCGAAAGCGAAGATTACGGGTGAAATGGTCGCACTGATTTCTGTCATTGGTAGCCGCATCGACTCAAACCAAACCATGAGCAAGGGTATGCTGGCGTTGCTTGACGCGGAGATAAACCCTAAAGCGGCGCACTCATCAATGCGCGATGTGGATGTGCAATATGTAGTACTCGATAAATTCTACCATGCGTCAATTTGTGCACTACATGCTTGTTTTATTGAAGAGCCTACGCCTAAGCCAACCATTCGGGCCGCTTAGTACTCTCGGTGCACATGACAAGCAAGAAACCCTACCCCCTTACCTAAGGGGGTTTTTAGTTTTATAGGCTACCCTAGAACCTCTACTTACGATTAAAAACCAACCTAATCGCCTATCCGTGTTGATAAAGTCTATTTAAAAGGTAAAATTCCGCACTTTATCTGGAAAGCTGTAGTGCCTTTATGATCGATCCCAATATGCTCCCCGTTTACTTAACCGCCGTTGTCGCGCTTCTGCTGGTGCCCGGACCGGATATGTTGCTAATCGTGAGCGCCAGTCTTAGCTATGGCAGACGGGTTGGTATGGCCGCAAGCTTGGGTAATGCAACATCAGGATTGATCCTGACCGGGTTAGCCGCAACCGGCGTATCAGCCATGATTGCGATGTCGCCAACGGCCCTCACCATTCTGCAGTACGTAGGAGCCGCGTATTTGCTAAAAATGAGTATAGATATGTGGCGTGCCTCTCCAACAGACAGCGCCGAGCTCGCGCATCATCAAGGCATGGGCAAATATCTCTATAAACGCGCGGTGATGACCAACCTATTGAACCCAAAGGCACTACTGTTTTTTGTGTTGTTTTTACCGCAGTTTATTTCGCAGCAAATTCAAGCCTCGTCCAGCACGCAACTGCTAACGCTTGGGCTGCTCCTCAACATATTAGGGCTCGTTTTTAATCTGCTTTTAGTGGCGATAGTCGGCAAGCTTGGCAATGCAATGCTCACCAATACCCGAGTCCAAATGTATCAGCATAAAATAATGGCGCTCGTTTTTGCGGCGCTCGCTGCCTGGCTTTTTGCTCAACAATCCTTGTAATCCATCCGACGACCTGGGTGAAAAGCCAACGAACCAGACGCTGAGTGATAAAAATTCAGGCAGTTGTCTGATATATTATGCCCCTGTCAGTCGTATAACTGACATTGGCTCGTTGAAGGCGTTTTACGCCTTCACCTTTATCGGATGGATTCGGTCACGTGTTTAATCTTCACCTTCCAACACTTACCCTGGCTTACATCAGTGTGTTCTGGCTACTCACCATTGGCGTGTTGTTGATTGGGTGGCAATTTAATCAATACAAAGACATCAAGCTGTGGGGGCTGGCTTGTCTGCTGATCTCGACGGGCACGTCGGTGTATAACATTGGCAATGTCACTGAAACGTCGGGGCTCGTTTGGATAGGCACCACAGCCGCGATTTGCTCGCATATTCTGGTGTGGTTAGGAACGAAATCCTTCGTGGGCAAACCCTTGTCATGGCGGACGGCTTCGCTGGCCGCACTCTTAGGTGTAGGGGTTTATACACTCATTCTTGCCAATCATATTCCGCTTGCTCTCCGTATTACTTGGTATTGTGCGTTCTACGTGGCAATGCACCTTGCGGTTTTAATCCTCATTGTAGAGAGCCCAGAGAGAAAGCGGATAGGCTTTAAACTCTATGCGTCCGTGCTCCTCCTCTTACTGATACTTTATGGGCTTCGCGCCTACTTCGCCTTTGACACTCCGATGAAGAACACCGGCCTATCTCAACGTTATATCGCCGTGTATTACTTGATCTTATTGACATCCTCCCCCGCCTAGCTTCGCTATTTCGGCGGGGATTCCCATTACTGGGTGCACACTAAATTGCTTTAGTGGCTAGTTCCTGCTGCTGGCGGCATTGTTGCACCACTCACTTCACAGGCTAACAAGCGGTGTCCCCGCTCTAATATATTTAATGCACCAACAATATCTGCGTTGTTAGTGTAACCACACTCAACACACTCAAAGTGCGCTTGAGTTTGACGGTTATCTTTCGACACATGACCACAGCAAGGGCAGGTTTGGCTTGTGTATTGCGCTGGGACAGCTATGACGATGCCGCCATTCCATAACTGCTTATACTCAAGTTGTCTTCTGAACTCATACCAACCTTGATCGAGAATTGATTTGTTCAGCCCTGATTTGGCCTTGACGCGCTTGCCGTGTTCTTCTGCATTGCCTTTAGCTGATTTAGACATATTGGATACCCGTAAGTCCTCAATCGCTATCATTGCGTGATTCTTGCTGATTTGAGATGAAGCTTTGTGTAGGTAGTCCTTGCGGCAATTCGCAATGAGAGTATGTAGCTTTTGAACTTTGGCTTTTTGCTTTTGCCAGTTGGCAGAGAACTTAACTTTTCTAGATAGCTTGCGCTGCTCCGTAGCAAGACGCTTCTCATGTTTGCGAAAAGCGTTAAGCGGCTTTAGGAACGAACCGTCAGATAGCGCAACAAACTTTGATATGCCAACATCAACACCCACGGCAGATGTGGAAATATGCTTTGGCTCAGCTACTTCTTGCTCAACCTGAAAGGATATATACCAGTGCCCCGACTTAAAGCTCACAGTGCAGTTTTTAATTGTTCCTTGCACTTCTTGAGACTTACGGAACTTCACCCAACCCAGCTTACTAGGCAACTTCACACGATTACCTTCAAGCAGGCAATACTTGTTGAAGTTGACGAATCGGATCGAGTCTTGGTTCTTGCCTTTCTTCTTAAACCGAGGTTTTTCAGCCGCCAGAGATTTATCAAAGCAACGCATCCACGCACCATGTAAGTCTTTTAGCTTTTGCTGCAAGTTGTCGGTGTAGGCTTCCTTGAGCCACACTAGGTCTTCTTGCTTTTTCCACTGAGTCACTAGCTTATTAAGCTCAAAGGCGCTTGGGATCTTTTCGCCAGCATCCAGCTTGTCTAGGCAGTGACGCAAGCCTTGATTCCACACAAACCGAGCGTGACCGCAAAGCACAGCAAGCCTAGCTACCTGATCGGCAGTAGGCTCTAATCTGAATTTGTAGGCTTTGCGTATCAACATGACAAATCGGTGTGTTTACGTATAATGCTTATATAATATGATGTTAAACAAGAGAGTTCAATATCAGTGTGCAATGTAAATAAAGGGCGTCACAGTTGCTATTCAATGCACTTGCATATCGTGTTTATCACCAAATATAGGCGCAAGGTCTTTGGTGAATTACACCTGCAACGTTTAGAAGCTACATTTAAAGAGTTGTGCTTGGCGTTTGATGCAGAGTTGAAGGAGTTCAACGGTGAGTCAGACCACGTTCACCTGTTAATTTCGACATCACCGAAGACACCAAGTGTCGCAAAGTTAGTTAATTCACTCAAAGCAACTAGCTCTCGTAGGATACGCAGAGAGTTTAATGATGTGGCTGACGCATTTAGTAAAAACGTTCTTTGGAGTCGTAGCTATTTCGCAGGAACGTGCGGAGGTGCGCCATTAACGGCGATCAAGCAATACATCGAAGAGCAGGATAGGCCGCATTGAGATGCTGCGCATCTTTGGCTATTCCCCTCCCTGCAGCTTCGCAGGGAGTACCCTAGCCATTTATGATGGCCGAATTCGTCAAGTTTATGACCTTCATTTACCTTTGTTTTGAGCGACTAGAGCACACGCTTTGTCAGCTTGCGCTCCGTGATACCTTGACGCAGCTTCCGAATCGACGCGCCTTTGTGACGCAATCCGCACAGCGTCTTCTTTCTAATCAACCAAATGCCCTTATCCTGGCTGATTTGGATAACTTCAAAAGTATTAATGACGTCTATGGGCATCTTGCTGGCGACCAAGTATTGGTCGCTTTCAGTCAGCACTTAGAGAGGATCACCCAACAAGAAGGCGCGTTTTGCGCCCGAACGGGAGGTGAAGAATTTATTTTGCTACTCAGTGGTCAGTCTGTGCGTCGCGTACAAGACATTGCGCTACAACTGAAACGCCAAATCGAGGCATGCCAGGTGACGACCGAATACGGCCATCACATCCAGTTTACGGTGAGTATCGGCGTCGGCATCAAGCGTCAGAAGCAATATGTCGCCATGAATCAGTTATTTGAGTGCGCGGATACCGCCTTATACGAAGCAAAAGCCCGTGGGCGAAACCGCATTGAATTCGCATTAACTGAACATGGTGATGCGCCGTCCAGCATATCACCAACATCCAATCAATCGCCCATCAGCCAGGAAACTGATAGCCCTTCTCTACCTAAACGTTATCTCGAGCGTCAATCTTTGTCATAATGGACGTTCAGCCCGTACTAGGAGAACGTGTAATGGATGAGAACACCGCCACGCTACTGAATCTGCGTGTCATTGAAGTCAGCGACTATCAGCCCTTAGCAGAGTTGATGGATCTCGTCTTCCCGGATGTCGGCGGTGCTTGGCCTAAGAGCACGATCATGCAACTGGTCACCGCTTTCCCGGATGGCCAGATATGCATTGAAGATAATGGAAAAATCGTCGCCGCCGCGTTAACGCTTAAAGTATCCTACAACCGCTTTTCGCTGCCGCATACCTATGCCGACATTATCACGGATGATGGGGTGGTGTTCCACGACGCAAAAGGGGATGCATTGTATGGTCTCGACGTGTTTGTACACCCTGATTATCGTGGCCATCGTCTTGGCCGCCGACTTTACGAAGCGAGAAAGGATCTGTGTCAGGCGCTTAACTTAAAAGCGATCCTTGCTGGCGGTCGTATACCGGGTTATCACAAACACAATGGTGTTTCAGTGACGGATTATATTAATAAAGTCAGAAGAAAAGAGGTTCACGATCCGATCCTTTCGTTTCAGCTGTCTAATGACTTTGATGTTAAGCGTTTGATGAATCGCTATTTACCCGAAGACGATAAGTCTGCAGGTTATGCCACACTGTTGGAGTGGGATAACTTCTTCTATGAAGAAGATGCATCCTCTGTGCATGATATTGAAAAAACCATCGTCCGCCTCGGGGTCGTGCAATGGCAGATGCGTCATGTGCTCTCAGTGGATGATCTTTTGAATCAGGCCGAATTCTTCGTCTCATCCTTAGCCAACTATCAGTCAGATTTCGCGCTATTTCCCGAGTTCTTCTGCGCGCCATTAATGGGGCTTGCACCCGATAAGCGCTCCGTCGAGGCGATCCGCTTTCTCAGTGAATTTACCCAAGCAATTAAGCAACGTTTTTCGCAATTGGCCGTCACCTACAACATCAATATTATCGCTGGCAGTATGCCCGTGTTGGAAAATGGCAAACTGTATAATGTCTCCTACTTGATGCATCGCGACGGTAGCATTGATGAGCAATACAAAATCCATATTACGCCGCACGAACAACGTGACTGGGTCATCGATGGCGGGGATACGGTCAAAGTCATTGAAACCGATGCGGGCCGAGTGGGTATTCTCACCTGCTATGACGCCGAGTTTCCTGAGTTAGGGCGTATTCTTGCCGAGCAAGGTGTACAGATCCTATTCGTGCCCTTTTGGACCGATACCAAAAACGGTTATTTGCGCGTGCGCCTTTGTGCCCAAGCGCGAGCGATTGAAAACGAGTGCTATGTCGCGATTGGCGGTAGCGTGGGCAACCTTCCTCGGGTAGATAATGTCGACATCCAGTACGCTGAGTCTGCAGTATTTTCACCCTCGGATGTCTATTTCCCGCACGATGCAACACTTGCGGAGGCGAATGCTAATACCGAGATGATGATTTTCGCTGACGTCGATTTGGACAAGCTCAAAATGCTGCATGAACGAGGCTCGGTGACGAACTTGAAACACCGTAGGCCCAAGCTCTATGCTAGCCATTTAAGCCAAGAGTAGCCTTAATCCAGCCTCGCCGAGTGCGGGGCTTTAATTTGTAAACAGGAGACAAAAAAGACTAGATTCCCATACACATTTACCAAAAGCTTCTATCCTTACTCAACAAGCTGCTTATTTTTTATCCGATGCGATATTGAGGTGAGATCATGAAGCTCAAATATAAAATGTTAGTTAGCTTACTGGGTGTGGGTTGCATCCCCGCGTTGATCATTAGTTTGCTTTCTCTTCATACCGCCTCGTCGTCACTCGAGCATCAAACGTTTAGTCAGCTAGAAGCGTTGAGAGAGGTAAAACAATCAGCGGTCACACGCTACTTTCAAACGGCTGAAGGACAGATAATTACCACCGCTGAAACCCCTTCCGTGTCCAACACCATGGCCAGCATGATTGATGCCATGGAGACACTCCCTTCTCATACCGCCCAGGCAAGCTCACAACTGACCCGCTATTATCAGCGTCACCTCATTGATCCACTCGATGAGATCAGCACAGAGACACTACCCAGCGCACAAGATCTGGTGAACGATCTAACGCCACAAACGGTGGCGCTACAAAAAGCCTACTTAATCGACAACCCCAACCCCGCGGGAGAAAAAGGCGCATATCAAACCAGTGGCCAATTGTCTCAGTACGATCAAGCGCATCAAACCATCCATCCCTACTTACGCGATGTTCAAGAAAAGTTTGGTTACTACGACATCTTTATGATCGAAGCAAACCAAGGCCACATCCTTTACTCCGCCTCTAAAGAGCTTGATTTCGGCACGTCGCTAACAACGGGTCTGTTTAGTACGTCCGGCCTAGCTGACGCTTTCCGTCAAGCGAAAACGTTAGCAGATGGCGATACCGTGATTATTGATTTCTCACCCTACACCGCCTCAAACAACGCGCCAGCAGGGTTTATGGCATCGCCGATTTATCACAACGGTAGCGTCATTGGTGTGCTCGCCTATCAATTCCCGATAGATAAGCTCAGTGCGATTATGGCAGAGCGAGATGGACTGGGAAACACAGGCGAAACCTATCTCGTCGGACCAGATAACTTGATGCGCTCAGACTCCTTCTTAGATGCCGAGCATCGGTCGGTTTTCGCCTCCTTTATGCAACCTGCGCAAGGCAGCGTTGAAACACTGGCCGTTGAGCGTGCGATGCAAGGCGAAACCGGTATCGATGTCATTAATGATTACAACGGTAATCCCGTTCTCTCTGCCTACGCCCCGCTGACGGTCAGTGGACTCAGCTGGGCAATTATTGCGGAAATGGACGTCAAAGAGGCGTTCGCAGCACTCAACGAACTGCAAGGACTCATTATCACCGTGTTGGTGATTGCGGTGACTGCGATCGTAGTCACTGCTATTCTATTGACGCGTTCGATTACCCGCCCAATAGGTGGCGAACCGGCTGAGATGGCCAAGATAGTACAAACAATTGCCGACGGTGATCTGAGAGTGCGCTTTGACGCAAGCCCTAAAGCAACGGGGATTTATCGCTCCATGCGTGCGATGGCAACCAACCTCACGACCATGGTGTGCGATATTATCGGCGCCACTAACCAACAAGCGGCTGCGGCTGAGCAATTATCCTCCTCGAGCGTGCAAACACTCACTAACTTTGAAGCCCAAAACGCTCGGACAGAGCAAGTGGCGGCAGCGATGGAAGAAATGACAGCGACTGCCAATCAAATTTCCTCCAGTTCCGCCTCGACAGCGGATGCTACCGAAAAGGCGCGTTCACTTATCCATAACGGTGACCAACAAGTGACCGAGTCTGTCGATGCGATGCAAGATCTTGTCACGCGTCTCAATCACGCCAAAGAGCAAACAGATGCGCTCGGGCAAAGCGCTGAAGATATCTCCAGCATATTGCAAACGATTGGCCAAATTGCGGATCAAACCAACCTGTTAGCATTGAATGCAGCCATTGAAGCGGCACGCGCGGGCGAACAAGGTCGCGGCTTTGCGGTCGTCGCCGACGAAGTGCGCACACTGTCGCAAAGCACACAACAAGCGACCAGTGAGATCACGCAGATGATTGATAATCTTCAGCATAACTCCAGCACCACAACACAAGCTATCTCGGAGAGTGCGACAACCGCCAACTATGTCTCAGAACGCGCAGAAACAAGCTTATCGTCGCTCAAGCAAGCGGTGAATGCGGTGGATGAAATTGCAGACATGGCGATGCAAATGGCCAGTGCCTCAGAGGAGCAATCTCTCGTGGCGACGGAGATTAATCAAAACTTGGAAGAGATCAACACCATGACAGGTGAAAACCGTCAAGCGATGGATCAGATCACTCAAGCAACGCAGGATCTCAGTGAACTGTCCCATACACTAAAAGGCCACACGCAAAAATTTCAGTGCAAACAAGCCTAATCGAGCGGCATCATTTTCTCTGAGTACCCATCGCACTGACTTTGTTCAAGGTCAGTGCATTGACTGGTACAAAGGATCACTCTCTTGATAGAATCAACCCGTTTCTGCGTAAGCGTTATTAAGAGAGATTCCGAATGGGACGAAGTTTTGAAGTTCGTAAAGCGTCAATGGCGAAAACCCAGGGCGCGAAAATTAAGGTGTATTCAAAGTACGGTAAAGAGATTTACGTCTGTGCTAAAAATGGTGGCTCGGATCCTGAGAGCAATCTATCACTGCGTCGTTTGATTGAGAAAGCCAAAAAAGACCAGGTGCCTGGACACGTGATCGACAAAGCGCTCGATAAAGCCAATGGCACAGGTGGCGAAAACTATGAAGTAGCGCGTTACGAAGGCTTTGGGCCAGGTAGCTGCGCGGTGATAGTGGATTGCTTAACGGATAATAACAGCCGTACTTATATGGACGTACGCCAGTGCTTTGTGAAAAACGATGCGAAAATTGGCACGCCCGGTGCGGTGTCTCATATGTTTGAGCACCAAGCTGTTTTCCAGTTTAAAGGCGAGGATGAAGAAGGCACGCTTGAGGCCTTGGTGATGGCTGATGTGGATGTGTCAGACATCGAAGCAGACGAAGGAGTGATTACCGTTTTTGCCCCTCATACAGAGTTTTTCAAAGTGAAAAATGCGCTAAGTGACTTTCTTGGCGACACGCCGATTGATCTTGAAGAGATCACCTTTGTGCCTCAAATCGACACTCAGGTCAGCGGCGACGATGTTGAACGTTTTGAAAAGTTCCTCGATATGCTTAACGACTGCGACGACGTGCAAAATGTCTACCACAACGCAGAGCTAATCTAAACACAATGACTATGCGCCATGTCATCATGGCGCCTTATCGCTCACCCAGTTGCGTGAGTAACATTTGCGAAAATAACGCCCAATTTTGACGAAACTGATCGTCCCCCTGCAAGACATAACTTTGCAACCCCGCTCCAAGGAAAAACGCATCCACGACACGAATCGCCGTATCAATCTGATGCTGCGGGATTTTTCCCTGATAGAAGTACTCAATTGCGCGTGTATATTCCGTTAACCCATGTTGTGAAAAACGCTGAATAGCGACCCTAAACTGTTCATCAAATAAGGCTTGGGTGGTAAAGCTATACATCGCTTTCATCGCATAGGGCTCACATTGCATGGTGAGATACAAGGTATCCCCTGTCACTTCGAGATAACTCTCAAAATCATCAAAATTGGCAGGCTCGGCCACGGCGAGAAACATAGAGATTAATTCATCAACCGCTGCATATTTGACGGCATCAAGGTTGTCAAAATGATGATACAACGCCCCTTTACTGATCCCGGCTTTCTTCCCTAATTTTGTTGCCGTTAACGCAGCAAGCCCCTCATTTCCAACGATTTCTAGCGTAGTCGAAAGAATATGTTGGCGCATAGCACGCGACGCAATTTCGTTTTTGTTCATCGTTTTTTGATCAAAAGTGAAAGTTCAGATGAAAAAATAAAACATACCGAATGTTCATTCAATTTTTTTTGGGTAAAATGTGACCGATAACCGAATGATTCCTCAACACCAAGGCGCCGGAAGAAAAAAGGCATGAAAGTGGGTGTTGTAAAATAACAGAATAAGGTTCAAAGACAGGTTTAAACGCAATGGCTACAATGAAGAGAGGTAGAAATGGTAAGGGGTGAAGTCAGTGATGAAAAGACTATGGGCGTTACTGTTAACATTAGCGGTTACATGGCCGGTGAGCGCTAAGACCACGTATGTGGTTGGCGTACAGAGTTTTTCACAGTATTACCCGTATTCAGCCTATTCTAATCGCAACTATTCTGGCTTTAACCGAGAGCTTTTGGATATGTTTGCCAATGAATATCACTACCGTTTCGTTTATAAAGCGCTACCGTTAAGACGGCTCGATCGTCGATTTGTTGAAGGCGCCTTTGATCTAAAATATCCCGACAGTCCAGATTGGGGGCAAAAAATAAAAAAGAATGCCAGTGTCACATACAGTGATTCTGTGGTGAGCTACACGAATGGCGTCATGGTCATTGACCAATATTATGGCCGGCCTTTGGATGAATTCCGTTTACTCGGTACCGTTACTGGCTTCACACCTCATCCTTATCAATCTCGCATCAACGCAGGGAAAATACGTGTTGATGAAAGCTATCAATATGATTCGCTGTTAATGAAGGTCATCAGTGGTCGCGTTGATGGAGGCTATACCAATATTGACGTCGCACAGTTTTATCTTGACCAAATGGGGCTAAAAAAAGGCTCCGTCAAATTTGATGATGCCCTCCCACATGTGAAAGGAACACACCACCTTTCGACGATTCACTATCCAGAACTGATTAAAGAATTTAACCAATTTTTAGCCGATAATCATGCCAAGGTCACTGAGCTGAAAGCGCGTTATGGGCTTGAGTAATGAAGGTTTATTGCTTCCTTTCAGTCCGTAGTACTGTATACTCGACACGCCATTTCAGGCAGGATGAGTCGGTTGAATCAGTTAGAGAAGAGTTGCTTTGAGTAATCAGCTTATCAGTCTAGATTTGTTTTATGCGATTGAGCACCTTATGCCCGGGAAGCGCACTGCCGCGTTATTCCGTCGGTCAATTAAACACCTCCCCGTGACCACATTGGCGCTTACCCACTATGACTCCGCTGCAGGGCTTCAGCTCGCATTATTCCGTCATTGCCGCAATTATGTGGCCTTTACACAAGGCAAGCCCATTTCGCCTGATTTTGATTTCTCTGGGACTGCCGAGCAAATTTTGGCGGCTGAATCAGTGATGAAGGCCTTTATTCGTGGTGCCTACTGGTGGGTGGACTATCACATGAGCCTGTATCGTGACGATTGGAGCCAAGAGCAGTCTCAACGTTGGTTAAGAGACTTACGTTTGCTGGTACAAGTCATTATCGGTGTCGGGAATTGCACCAATGCGGAATTTTTGATCACGCACCGAGGGCCAATCCAAGCCCTGACTTACGATACACATCTCGAGCCTTTTCTTACTAATTATTAGTCATGCCTTGGCCACGCCCAGAGATCTGAGCTATTGATTGATAATCACACACTGCTTTCGCTATTTCGTCACGTTTATTCGCTAGCCTAGGCCCATGACGATGACACAAGGTTCACCATGAAGCGACTAAAGCGGTATCAATACGAGCGGTATGCCATTTTATGCCGCGCCTCTTATCCTGCCTATTTTAATCACACGCAGTACGGCTTCAGTCCGAGTGGGCGACGCGATATTTACGATCGCTGGGGGCGTTGTATTATTCGCGTGCTATGGCGAGATGATGACGATGTGGTAGTGGTATTTCGCGGCTCGCAAACCTTGTGGGACTGGCTGGTAAATTGTGCCTGTGGTCCTAAGCGTATTCGCATGGCTAACGCTTATTGTTGCGTACACTGGGGGTTTCACTACTTACTGACACAAAAAAGTTTGCCATGGCAACAGCACAAACGTCGTTACCAAGCAATGACGACCAGCCAGTTTGCTGATGTCGCACATGCCGCGGATATGGCTTCCTTAGACGGCAATACGGTGCTCGATAAACTCTGCTCCGCCCTTTCGCCTTTGGTCCAGGCCAACAAAAAAGTCTCTTTTATTGGCCACTCGTCAGGCGGCGCGATGGCGGTCCTTGCCGCGGCGATGCTTCCAACACCAATGAGCAGTGCCATTAAACGCATCGTCACCTTTGGTCAACCCGCTGCCGGTATGTGGCGCTTTAAGCAGCACTATCCTTTTCACACCAAAACCTACCGTATCTGTTGTGATGTCGACATTATTACCTTCTTACCCGGTATTCCTTTGCTGTATTGGCATGTCGGTCGGCTTCTATGGCTACATGAAAACAAAATCTATACCGACACGTCGTCACTGATTCGCGTGCTGCGGGTTTTATTTAGCTGGCTCGCACGCCCCATCGCTTATCACTACATGGATAAATACATCCGACGCAAAGATTACTTTGACCAACACTAATTTGTCTGTACCAACCAATACGTGATCTTGATACCAGCTTCCTTCACTGTCCCAAGACTGTCACCCAGTAGTCACCGCGTTTTCATATTGCCTCGCCACACTTTCGACCGACTTTGCGATGTACTTTCTAGCGCATCGCTATCACCTAAATCATAAATACGATAACGAACAGAAAGGAAGAATTGTCGTGAGCAAGCATATTGACCAACGTCCGCTGGACGCAGAACCCGAATTCAATCGCTTTATTGATGCCGCCGTCAGTCGTCGCCGCTTTTTACAAGGCGCGGGCGCAGCCAGTACAGTCGCTTTTTTTGCCGCTAACCCTGTCGCAAAGGCCATGGCTGGCAGCATGAGCAAAAGTGAACTGCTCGGGTTTGAAGCCATCCCCACCTCAACCGCTGATACAGTTAGCGTCCCTGCAGGTTATAAGGCAGATGTACTTGTGTCTTGGGGAGATCCTATTTTTGCCAATGCCCCTGCGTTTTCTCAACAAAACAACGCCGATGCGCAAGCGCAGCAGTTTGGCGACAATAATGATGGCATGACATTTTTCCCGCTCGCCAATGATCGCGCCTTGCTCGCGGTCAATAACGAGTACATCAACGATGAGTATTTGTTTACGCACGGTGGAGAAAACATCTCAGCCGATGATGCGCGTAAATCACAAGCAGCGCACGGTGTCTCCTTGGTTGAGCTCAAAAAAGTCGATGGTCGTTGGGTAGTGAATCCACAAGGCCGCTTAAACCGCCGTATTACCGCGTATACAGAAATGGCAATGACAGGTCCTGCTGCCAGCCACTCATTGCTTAAAACCGCGGCTGACCCCTCGGGTGAGAAGATCCTCGGCACCTTTAACAATTGTGCCAACGGCGAAACGCCTTGGGGCACCTATCTCACCTGCGAAGAGAACTTTAACGGCTATTTTGCCAGCGAAAAAACCGTGACCTTAGGCAAAACCTATCAGCGCTACGGCGTCAGCGATAGTGATTGGGGATACGACTGGTATAAACACGACGAGCGCTTTGATGTCGCCAAGCATCCCAATGAGCCCCATCGCTTTGGCTGGGTGGTCGAAATTGATCCTATGGATCCCAACTCAACCCCGAAAAAGCGCAGTGCGCTGGGTCGATTTAAGCACGAAAATGCCGCGCTGACCGTGAATGATGATGGTCATGTCGTTGTGTATATGGGCGATGATGAACGTGGCGAGCACCTGTATAAGTTTGTCTCTGAAGGAAAATACGATCCGAGTAAAGGTAGCGCTAATCGCGATTTGCTCGAAAATGGCACCTTATATGTCGCCAAATTTACTGGCAACGACGACGAGCTAAAAGGCCAAGGAGAGTGGTTAGAGCTCACCTTTGGTAAAAATGGCCTAACGCCAGAGAACGGCTTTCCTGATCAAGCTAGCGTGCTCATTTTTGCCCGCGAAGCCGCGACGCAAGTGGGGGCGACCACCATGGACCGCCCAGAGTGGGTCGCCGTGCACGCCGACAACAAACATGTTTTCTGCACCCTCACCAATAACAAACACCGCGGCGTGAAAGACAGCCAGCCATTAAATGCGGCCAACCCACGCACCAAAAACCCGTATGGTCATATTATTCGCTGGGCACCGACCCAAGGCGACCATACTCAGGCGACCTTTGAGTGGGACATCTTCGTGATGGCCGGCCACCCCGAGAAGCAATCTGGATTAATGGCAGGTACCGATAACATCAACAAAGACAATATGTTTAACAGCCCAGATGGTATCGGCTTTGATCGCGCAGGACGTCTTTGGATCCAAACCGACGGCGATTACTCCAACGAGGGCGACTTTGCGGGCATGGGCAATAACCAAATGCTCTGTGCCGACACGCAAACGGGGGAAATTCGTCGCTTCCTCACCGGGCCTACATCGTGCGAGATCACAGGACTGACCTTTACGCCCGACTCACGCACTATGTTTGTGGGCGTGCAACATCCAGGCGCGCACTTCCCTGCAGGCGGTGACGCCATTCCTCGCTCTTCGGTTATCATGATCACCAAAGACGACGGTGGCGTGATCGGGACCTAAACCTTCGTCGTCCAATGATCTAAGGTTTACTTTGTTAAAACCGCTCAGCCCTTGCCAACGCAAGGGCTTTTTGTAAGTTTATGTTCTATTTTGCTTAACAAAGGGGCAGAATAGCGCCAAAACTTGCCAGAAGCATGATGGGAGTGATTTTGTTATCTGAGTTGAAAAATATCGCCCAACTGTTGGTCGAAAACAAACTATTGACCACCATTGGTGTTATCGTTTTATAGCGCTCGTGACCATCACGCGCGCTATCAAGCGATCAACTGAGTGACGACGCATCACGTCCAAGTAAAACTCACAGTAAAAACAACGTCCCTAAGCCCAAGAAAGCGACAAAGCCGACGATGTCCGTCACTGTGGTTAAAATCACTGAGCCTGACAGTGCCGGATCAATCTTCAGCTTCTCTAATAACACTGGCACAAAAATCCCCGCCAATGCCGCACTGATGATATTGGCGACAATCGCAGCACCGATAACCGCACCAAGTCCCCAGCTTTCAAACCAGTAACCCGCAATGGCACCAATCACAAGCGCCCAAAGCACACCATTAAGCAGCCCCACTTTAAATTCCTTGCTCAAAAGAGGCTTTAGGTTAGCTTTAGAGATTTGCCCGAGCGCGAGGCCTCGCACGATCAGCGTCAGGGTTTGACTACCGGCGATCCCCCCCATAGAAGCGACCACGGGCATGAGTACCGCCAGCGCGACAACCTGCTGCAACGTTGCTTCAAATAGACCGATAAACCATGACGCGAGAAAGGCTGTCATCAGGTTCACCCCAAGCCATAACGCACGGTTGCGCGCACTTTTCATTACCGGGGAGAATAAATCTTCATCTTCATCCAAGCCCGCGGTGGCCATAATTTGCGCTTCTGCCCGTTCCGCTTGCATCTCATAAGCCGTGCCCAAATCAAGTCGCCCAATCAACATATTACCGTCATCCAGCACGGGCAGTGCGATTTCTTCACTGCTCGCGACTTTGTTAGCGCTGGTATAAATATCATCACGTGCGTTCAAGCTGGGGAACTGCTCACGGACCAGCTCACTGATTTTTAGCACCCCGTCCGCGCCGAACAGCTTATGAATAGGGACAGCCCCGACCCAGATGCCTCGACTGTCGACAACGAAGACATGATCACAATATTTGGGCATCACACGGCGCAGTAAACGCAGTACCACATTGACTTTTGTTTTGGCGGGCACCACTAAGGGTTGATGATCACACCAATGCCCCACTTGGTTATCCGCATACTGTTGTGCCGAGGCATAGCGTTGCTTTTGCTCCGAGTCCATACGACCGAGCGCTTCTTCTAGCAGCGGTTCGGTCAACACATCTTGCAACTCCAACAAGGTGTCCGCGTCGAGATCAGCAAAAAGCGTATAGAGTTGTGCCTCATCAACGGCACGGATCACCGCCTCACCGGCGTCATCACGCATTTCCGCCAACACTGGCAGTTGTAACGAGGGAGAGAGTTGTTCCCAAAAGCCCACACGATCGTTGACGGGCAAGGCTTCCAACAACAGAGCGAGGCTATCCACACCGTGTGCTTGCTCTATCTCTTGTATCGTCTCGGGCGCATCTTGATCGACTTTTGATAGCAAATCGTCAATCACTTCTTGTCTATCACTCGTTTGCATGGTAGTTCCTTCTCAACGGTCATCATGTGCACAACAGTCCAGCGAACCGCCCCCGGCAGGGGCCCTCAGCTGTCTCCTATATGCGATGATAGTGCCGTTTCCAGTGTGCGATGGTTATCACATATCATCGCCGATTTTTCAGATTCTTACCACGAATAACCGCTATCACTTCTATGGTGAAAGCAAGGCAGAGCACTAACGAGTAATGATAACAATGCCGGTTCAATCAACGGAAAAAGTGTGTGTAGGTTGGCGTGAGTGGATTAGCCTCCCCGACCTCAATATTGCGCGTATAAAAGCCAAAATTGATACGGGCGCGCGGACTTCATGCTTACATACCTTCAAAATCGAAGAGTTTGAGAAAGGAGACGTCACTTGGGTTCGTTTTTGGATCCATCCTCACCAAGGCGATGACGAGCATGTGATTCAAGCAGAAGCGCCCGTGCTTGCGCGTCGTGTCGTGCGCGACTCTGGCGGACATGAGCAACTTCGCTATGTGATTCAGACCACACTTAAAGCCGGTGAACTGTGTTATCCCATAGAGATGACACTCACCGCACGCGATAACATGCGCTTTCGTATGCTGTTAGGTCGTACCGCAATGACGGGAAACGTCATTGTCGATCCTATGCATTCATTTCTGCTTGGCAAATAGGAGCCCTAACCACAATGAAAATCGGTATCCTTTCCCGGAATAAAAACCTCTATTCCACTCGACGCCTGATTGAAGCGTGCGAACAACGTGGCCATGATTATAAAATTATTGACGCATTACGCTGTTATATGAGCATTAACTCGACACAACCGTCGATTCATCTCGCTGGCGAGGAGTTAGAGGGGTTTGGCGCCATCATTCCGCGTATCGGCTCCTCAGTCACCTTTTATGGCTGTGCCGTATTGCGCCAGTTTGAAATGATGGGGGTTTTTCCTGTTAATGAGTCTGTGGCCATTACCCGCTCTAGAGACAAGCTAAGGTCAATGCAATTGCTGTCGCGCAAAGGCATAGGTATGCCGCATACTGGGTTTGCCAGCAAGCCGGGTGATGTGGGTGATTTGCTGGAAATGGTGGGCGGTGTCCCTGTGGTCGTCAAGCTGCTGGAAGGCACCCAAGGCATTGGTGTCGTCCTCGCCGAAACCAAAAAAGCAGCTGAAAGTGTGATTGAAGCCTTTATGGGCTTAAAAGCCGATATTTTGGTGCAGGAGTACATTAAAGAATCCAGCGGTGCTGATATTCGATGCTTTGTGATTGGTGACAAGGTGATTGCGGCAATGAAACGTCAAGCCCAGCCAGGCGAGTTTCGCTCTAATTTACACCGCGGAGGCTCAGCATCCTTGGTTCGGATCACGCCCGCAGAGCGACGCACAGCCATCGCTGCGGCCAAAGCTATGGGGCTCAATGTCGCCGGGGTTGATCTGCTGCGCTCAGAACGTGGCCCGCTTGTCATGGAAGTTAACTCCTCTCCAGGGCTAGAAGGCATTGAAAACGCGACCGGAAAAGATGTTGCTGGCATGGTTGTGGAATATATCGAAAAGAACGCTTACTCAAAAAGGACACGCACTCGTGGGAAGGGCTAAAAAAAACAAGGCCATCGAAATCGGTGGCGAGACCGTTAACCCAGGTGATCGTCTCAGCCTAGAGCTGGAAATCGCTAAGCTTTATACCCACGCACCGCTCAACGTGAGTATCGAGGTACTTAACGGCAAATTATCGGGCCCCACATTGTTAATATGTGCAGCTATTCATGGCGATGAGCTCAACGGCATTGAAGTGGTTCGTCAAGTCATGGCCAAAACCGATCCGAAAAAGCTACATGGCACCTTAATTGCGATTCCTGTGGTGAATGTGTTTGGGTTTATTCATAAATCTCGCTATCTGCCAGATAGGCGAGACTTGAATCGCTCTTTTCCAGGTTCAGAACGTGGCTCTATTGCCGGGCGCATGGCGTATCAGCTTTTTAATGAAGTGATCAGCCAATGCACCCATGTGATCGATCTTCATACCGCCGCCATTCATCGCACCAATTTGCCTCAGATTAGAGCCAATCTGGAGAATCAAGAGGCAGCGGCGATGGCAACCGCATTTGGCGCGCCTGTGGTGGTAGATGCCGCATTGCGTGAAGGATCGCTACGCGCCGAAGCTGAGCGTATCGAGATTCCGGTGATCACCTATGAGGCCGGTGAAGCACTACGTTTTGAGCCTTACGCTATTAACGCAGGCGTTAGGGGATGCATACGCGTAATGCGCCACTTAGGCATGCTGCGTCAATCGCGGCGGAAATTACCGTACAAACCCGTCACAGCCAGAGCAACCCGTTGGGTACGTGCCGATGCAGATGGCATATTCCGCAGCCATATTGCCCTAGGTGAGATGGTCTCCAAGCAACAAGTCATCGGTATCATTTCTGATCCAGTAGGCAGTCAAGAGGTTGAAGTCATCGCCCCCCAGAGCGGCATTCTCATTGGGCAGCAAACACTGCCTGTGGTGAATGAAGGGGATGCGGTTTTCCATATTGCGTTCTTCTCACAACCCGATGACTTGATTGAGCAACATATGGAAGATTATCGAGATCAAGTCAAAGACGACCAAGATGATGAGCTAAAATGGGGAATTGGCACCCTATCAACATGATCGCGTCACGAGAAACAAACCGTACTACTTGCATCGAGCCATAAGATTCATAACACTACGCGTTTTGTAGCACGGGCAGCCGCCCGTTCAATAAGAGGAACGACATCATGCTGACATGGCAAGACATCGTCGCTCGAAGTGAAAACGGTAATCTCACGCCGCCGTCGCGAGTTGAGAAAACAGACCAAGAGTGGCAAGCACAGCTCAGTGAAGAGACCTTTCGTGTTACCCGCCAAAAAGGCACAGAGCGCGCGTTTAGCTCAGGGATGTGCACGCTCTTTGAACCAGGGCGTTATGGATGTACATGCTGCGGCACCTTGCTGTTTGATGCGCATGAAAAGTTTGATTCGGGGACAGGCTGGCCGTCGTTTACGCAACCTGCGCAAGATGATGCCATCGCCTATCATAAAGATGGCAGCCACGGAATGACGCGAATTGAAACCACCTGTGCCACCTGTGACGCTCACCTTGGCCATGTATTCCCAGACGGCCCCGAGCCATCTGGCTTACGCTTTTGTATGAATGCCATTGCACTTAAAAAAATGGATTAATGCTTTAAAGGGCGAGTCTGCCTCGCCCCGTATTTTACTCAGCAATACCGCCTTGTGTCAGTTTGGTTGGATCAAGCAACTCAGCCAGCTTTTCTCGGTCTAGATCAGTTTCTTCTTCGGCAACGTCGAGAATCGGGCGTCCTTGTTGATACGCTTTTTTAGCGATTTCAGCCGCTTTCAAGTACCCAACAACAGGGTTGAGGGCGGTGACCAAGATAGGGTTACGAGACAACGCGGCTTGCAGGTTATCTTCTCTCACTTTAAAGCTGCGAATCGCTTTATCGGCAAGCAGTCGGCTTGCGCCAGCGAGCAAGTTGATACTTTGCAACACATTCGCGGCAATCACTGGCAGCATCACGTTCAGCTCAAAATTCCCCGACTGACCCGCCACCGTCACCGTGGTGTCATTGCCCATCACCTGCGCAGACACCATCGCCGCCGACTCGGGAATAACGGGGTTGACCTTGCCTGGCATAATTGACGAACCTGGTTGCAACCCTTCCAGCTCGATCTCACCGAGTCCCGCAAGTGGCCCCGAGTTCATCCAGCGCAAATCATTGCTTAGTTTCATGGTTGCCACCGCGGTGGTTTTTAATTGACCATGAAGGGCCACCAGCGCATCTTGGCTGCCAATGGCAAAGAATGGGTTCTCACTTGCCGTAAAACCCGTCTTGCTCAGCGCGGCTACCGCTTCGGCAAAACGCTCAGCAAACAATGGGTGAGCATTGATCCCTGTGCCGACCGCTGTCCCTCCCTGCGCCAACGCGCGTACCGGCGACAAACTTTGGGTAATTTGTACCATGGCATGTTCAATTTGCTGCGACCAGGCATCCAGTTCTTGCGCCATGGTGACTGGCATGGCGTCCATTAAATGGGTACGCCCGGTTTTGACAATATCGCCAACGGACTGTTTCTTTTCTTGCAAAGCATCACGCAAATGAGCCAGTGCAGGCAGCAGTTTTTGCTCGCAGCCTAACGTGGTACTGATCTGAATGGCCGTTGGCACGGCGTCATTGCTGCTTTGGCTCATGTTGACATGATCGTTGGGGCTAACCATCTCACCGGATTTCTCTGAGGCTAAGGTAGCAAGTACCTCGTTCATATTCATATTCGAACTGGTGCCCGACCCGGTTTGAAACACATCAACAGGAAACTGATCCAAGTGATTACCCGCCATGATTTCTTGTGCGCTCTCACAAATGGCGTCGGCAATCTTACGCTCTAACAACCCCAGTGACTCATTTGCTTGTGCCGCACCGTATTTCACCATCGCCAGTGCGCGAATAAAGTCTTCGGGCATGGTCTGATCACTGACCGCAAAGTTATTCACCGCACGTTGCGTTTGTGCCTGATACAAAGCCTGCTCAGGCACTTCAACGTCACCCATACTGTCTGTTTCAATACGTGTTTTCGCCATGATCATATCCTTTTATGTCGCCATGCCATTTCGATAATGGTTATCATTAACACATTAAAGTAGCTAAATGAAGTCAGTCACTGCATCCGTTGACAAAAAATCCGTGCCTCTTCGTCGTGCATCTCCTAGTATGGCGTCATTGTCACCCATAACGAGCAACATTATGCAAGAAGAAACCAGTACCAGTATCACTAATTTGATTGAAGTGGTTGAGAACCAGATTGCCGACCAAGAGCCTAAAAAGGTAGCAGAAACCTTGATGCGCCTACGTATGACCGGCTATTCACGCGATGAAGCTATCGAGTACATTGCCTGTGCATTAATGGTTGAGATCTACGACGTCAGCAATCACAACGGACAATTTACCCTGTCCCGCTATGAAGCCAACTTAGATACCCTGCCAGACATGCCATGGGCCGATGAGATTAATTTGGATATCGGTGAGTAACGCCTTCAGTTAAGCAATTACCCTAAAAGCCGCTCAGCGCGGCTTTAATTTTTAGAGTGGATAGACTTTCTCAAACTCTTCAAGCACCACATCCGAGTGCTCATCAAAATGCAACCCGTGTGTTTTGGCGTACTGGGAGAAGTATCCCCAATGCGCTTCGTGCCAACACTGGTAAGAACCATCTCCCTCCCCTTCTCGTGCAGCAAATTCGGCGCTGACTTGGTTAAATGGGCAATAGCTCACCTGTGTGGTTTTGACGATGCAAACGGGTCGCTGGTGACCATTAAGGACAATCTTATAATGTCCTTTTTGCGGGATCACCGCATTTTTCTCTTCCAAAGAACTACGCAACCGGCAGTGCGCTTTCTTTTTATTCAAACTCACCAAGGTCGCGACTTCATTGGCTCTGACGGTATGGTGGCTTAACGTATCGACTACCACCATATCGTCACTTGGCCGCTGGTGAGTTGGCAGGGTCGCAAGGTACTGGTGCCAAAAGGCGTATTGTTCTTCAGTCATCTCTCTCGCCTTGTTTTCTTTTTGAATGGGTTCTTGGGCAGTTAAACGACGGTTATCTTAACGCTCTGTTTCGTTTTCGCCTATGCGCCAGCTAACGTTTCACATTTTTCTTACAACGAAATAAAGGTCGCTGACACTAACCAACCAATATAAAAAAGCGGCCAGGATGGCCGCTCAGAATAGAAGAGACGTTTAATCGCTAATAAATGGCAATAAGGCTTGGTGTAGCCGATCAATTTCATCAACCGTGTTGTAATGCATCATACCGATGCGGATCACACCGCCCTTGTCTAAAACATCAAGCTGTTCACACAAGCCTTGCGCATAAAAGTGGCCGTTCCAGACACAAAAATTTTGCGCGCCGAGTGCTTGCGCAACCTCAGCTGGCTCGACCCCCTCTATACGCATCGCAAAGGTAGGGGTACGTTTATCGAGCAGATGATCGTCAGTAATGCCATAGATACGTACTTTGGGATAAGCGCGCATCAACTGAATAAAATGAGCAGACAGGGCCCGCTCATGTGCTTGATACTGCGCAAAGCTTGCCGCTAGTCTTTCTCGTAGTGAAGACGTTGGATCGCCCCATTGTGCAAGATACTCAACCGCGGCGATAAAGCCCGCAATGGCTTCAAAGCTTTGCGTGCCCGTTTCGAACCGGCCAGGGCCTTGATTAGTCGCAGGTTCTACTTTGTACGGTTTTAATGTCTGTACCCACTCAGGCGCGACATACACAAAACCAACATGGGGCCCAAAAAACTTGTACGCCGAACAGGCAAGGAAATCGCACCCGAGTGCTTGCACATCCACTAAGTGATGGGGCGCGTAATGCACCGCATCGACATACACTTTGGCGCCGACTTTTTTCGCCATCTCCACCACTTTTGCCACATCCACCAAACTGCCTGTGGTGTTGGAGGCCAACGTCACCGCAATTAACTTGGTTTTGTCGGTAATCAAGCTGGCAAGATGTGTCATATCGACAGAATATGTCGACTCTTCAACACGCACCTGTTTCACTGTCGCGCCTTTATCGTGCGCCGCTTGCTGCCAGCTAGACACGTTAGAATAGTGATCCAGCGCGGAGACAATCACCTCGTCCCCCGCCTGCCAGTCGCGACTGATTGCGCGGCTCAACGAGAAAGTCAAGGTGGTCATATTAGGCCCGAATACCATGCTTTCTGACAATGAGGCATTCACAAAGGCGGCCGCCACATCCCGTGCCCGCTGCATCAGCTCGGTGGTATAACGACCAGAGAAAAACTGGCCACCAAGGTTGGCGTTGTAGTGCCCTAAATAATCCACCATGGCATCAAGCACCGCGCGGGGCACTTGCGCGCCCCCTGGGCCATCAAAAAATGCAACGGGTTCGCCTTCAATGATTTGGGCGAGCGCGGGAAAGTGGCCCCGAACAGCATGAGGTGAAAAGCCTGCTGGTGTCATCGTTACTTCCTTGTTGCTGTGAGTACAAATACATCCATCGTGCCCGGTTTCTGGTTATCCACGGGCGTAATTGGCTCAGCGTAATGCCACAGTGTACGGTCATCAAGTGCTGCCATTTGTCCCGGTGCCAGCGGCAAACTAAACAGCGGGGCGCTTGTTTTGTGACTAAATACCTGAAAGTCACCGCCATCAATATTATCGCGGCCAATGCTCACAATGGCGATATGATCGAAGCCATCTTGGTGAACCCCCTCTGGGGCGACTTGTACCGACTGATCATCCGCCTGAATACGAATTTGGTGGATTTCAATATCGTTACCGTCGCTTAACTGATACATATCGCGGAAAGTGCGACACATGGCATGAAAGCCAGGCTTTTGCACGGTTTCTGATTCAATATCTTCAAATGTCCTCGCCACATCGCCTTGGAACTCGTTGATATCCGAGGTTTGCATAAACGGCCGTGGTGGTAGTTTTTCGACACCTTCATTGAAAACATGAACCACCGAGTAACGACGAAGTCGATAGCCGCCGTCTGCATGTGAAGTGCCAGGGAGATTATCAAACGAGGGTTGAAGCTGCTTGATGTCGTTATCATCCAGTTGATTGAGCTGCATGAGTAGTGAAGACGTAGTCATGGCGTTCTCCTTTTATCCGTACCGAAGCACGCATTGATGCCAGGGCCATTGCCAAGCACAATATTAACAAATGCGTTACATGTTATTTTTAACTAAATCCCCTACCATTTCCAGTTTCGACCCTAGATTTGTCGACTTTAAAACCATCAATCAGAATGATTACCTACTAATACCCCTTAAGCCATTGAAAACCTCCAACCCAAAAGTTAACAATTAGTAAACATTAGCATTAACCACCAATCAAAAGGCAATGATCGATATTTTAAGTCGCACTCTCGGCAGTTTACTGTCACGAAAAGTTGCCATATCCGATAGAACAGGATCTTATAGATAACGTTTTCGCGTGATTGCGACGGTCTATATCCGTTTTATCGCAAACGTCTAAACACATAATTCGCGCTATACTGATGAGATAGGCTCTGCAACTAGGGGAAATAATATGGCACGTCTTGCCATTCGGTGTTCATGTGGGCAAATGACAGGCGAGATCATTGATGCACAACAAAGCCAACGTTGTGTGTGCTTTTGCAGTGATTGCCAGGCCTATGCGCAAACACTGGGCTACCATACTGAACTCGAGCCAGGCGGCGGCACAGAAGTGCTACAAATTACGCCATCGCAGCTCCGCATTTATCGCGGCCGAGATCAATTAACCTGTTTGAGACTGAGCGAACGAGGTCTATACCGCTGGTATACCCATTGTTGTCAAACGCCTATCGCCAATACCATTCATGCCGATATTCCTTTTGTTGGCGTGGTGAGCGCTTGCTATCAGATTGAAGGCGATAATGAAGAAGAAATCGGCCCGGTTCGCTGGTATGTGCAAGGACAAGATGCTCGCTCAACGCCTACAGCAAACAAGGTTCACGCAAGATTTCCATTGCGCCTGATGATTATCACTGCCGTAAAGGGCTTGTGGACACGGCTACTGGGTAAGCATCGTCCGAATGTCTTTTTTGACCGTGAAGGGCGTCCGCGTGGCCTGATTCATCATGTGGAGCAATCAGCCCCCCTCATCGAGAAGGAAAAAGCCTCTGCCGTGACAAGATAAGGTAAGACCGATGGGAGTGATAGGTTGTATCGTGATAACAACGCTTTAACTTCGTCATCATCCCATTTACAATAGAGCTGTAAAATCAAGCAATCCCCCGAGCGAGGCGACAGCCTTCTAGGCAAGGTCGCCTCTCTTATTCACAATAACGGACAAGGGGAGGCATCCGTGAGCAACCCATCTCAACACCCAGATAGTTTCAACACCCGACGTACTCTACATGTCAACGGTGAAACCTACGACTACTACCGCCTGGACGCACTGTCCGATAATTTCGAGATCAGTCGTTTACCCTACTGCTTAAAAGTCCTGCTAGAGAACTTGCTACGTAAAGAAGATGGCAAGAATGTCTCCGCAGACGACATTCGTACGCTTTGCCAATGGCAAGCCGATAAAGCTGGGCAAGATCAGGTAAACTTCACCCCTGCACGTGTCGTGCTTCAAGATTTCACTGGCGTACCTGCCGTGGTGGATCTCGCAGCCATGCGTGCCGCCATGCGCGATTTAAAAGGCGATCCAGCCAAAATCAACCCGCTTGGTGCGGTTGATCTTGTCATCGACCACTCGGTCATGGTGGATGACTACGGCAACCCTGATTCCTTGCAGAAAAACACCGAGATTGAGTTTGAGCGTAACAGCGAGCGTTACCAGTTTTTGCGCTGGGGTCAACAAGCCTTCTCTAACTTCCGCGTGGTGCCACCTGGCACTGGGATTGTGCACCAAGTAAACCTTGAGTATTTAGCACCGGGTGTACTGGTGGAAGAGCAAGGCGGCAACAAGTTAGCCATGCCAGATACCCTGGTAGGTACAGACTCGCATACCACCATGATCAACGGTTTAGGCGTGCTCGGTTGGGGCGTGGGGGGGATCGAAGCAGAAGCGGCGATGCTCGGCCAGCCTATCACCATGCTGATCCCAGAAGTGGTTGGTTTTGAGCTAAAAGGTGAGCTGCCTGCTTCCGCTACCGCCACTGATTTAGTACTCACCGTCACCCAGATGCTACGTGAACGCGGTGTGGTGGGTAAATTTGTTGAGTTTTATGGTCCCGGGCTCGCCAAATTACCGCTGGCCGACCGTGCGACCATTGCCAATATGGCGCCCGAGTATGGTGCAACCTGTGGCATCTTCCCGATTGATAATGAGACCCTCAACTATATGCGCCTGACAGGCCGCACTGATGAGCAAATCACACTGGTCGAAACCTACGCCAAAGCACAAGGTCTGTGGCGTGATGACGACGCACCCGTTGCCGATTACAGTGACACGCTCCATCTCGACCTCGGCGATGTGGTACCAAGTCTTGCTGGCCCCAAACGCCCACAGGACAGAATTGCATTAACCGACGCCAAAGCCCAGTTCGATCAGCTGTTGGAAAAAGAGCAAGCGGCAGCAAATAACCTGATCGCCAGTTTTGCCAGTGAAGGCGGACAAACCGCGGTCGATAATCCTAGCCTTCGAGAACAAGGTAAAGTGGAGGTCGACTACAAAGGTGAGCGATTTACGCTTGAGCATGGGGCCGTTGTGATTGCGGCAATCACCTCCTGCACCAACACCTCGAACCCTGCCGTGCTTGTTGCTGCGGGGCTGGTCGCCAAGAAAGCACGCGAGCTTGGCTTAAAAACAAAACCGTGGGTGAAAACCTCGCTTGCTCCCGGATCACAAGTAGTGCCGGCTTATTTAGAAAACGTCGGCCTGCTCGAGCCGCTTGCAGCGCTTGGCTTTAATATCGTTGGCTTTGGCTGTACCACCTGTATTGGTAACTCAGGGCCGCTACCTGAGCCTATCACTGAAGCCATTCGCTCGGCGGATCTGCTTGCGACCAGCGTGCTTTCCGGTAACCGCAACTTTGAAGGCCGTATTCACCAAGATGTGAAAGCCAACTATCTCGCCTCACCACCGTTAGTGGTGGCCTACGCACTGGCGGGTAATATGAATGTCGATGTCCTTAAGGAGCCATTAGGACAAGATGAAAACGGTAAGCCTGTTTACCTCAAAGACATTTGGCCCACCCCGCAGGAAGTGGCGCAAACTATCCAATCCGCAATGACGGAAGGGCTGTACCAAGACAAATACGCGGATGTGTTTGCCGGCACAGACGCATGGCGTAAACTGCCGGTGCCTGAAGATGAGATTTATTCATGGCCTGACTCCACTTACGTTAAAAAACCAACCTACTTTGACGGCATGACCATGGCACTGCCGGAAATGAAACCGATTAAAGGCGCACGCTGTGTGGTCAAAGTCGGTGATTCGATCACGACCGACCACATCTCACCCGCCGGCGCAATTAAGCCAGATAGTCCAGCGGGCGAGTATTTGAAATCTAAAGGCGTTGAGCCAAAAGATTTCAACAGCTACGGCTCACGTCGAGGCAACCACGAGGTGATGGTACGTGGCACCTTTGCCAACGTGCGCTTGAAAAACCAAATGGCGCCGGGCACCGAGGGCGGCATGACTACCTATTTGCCCACCAATGAGCAAATGAGCATCTATGAAGCGGCCCAACGCTATCAAAAAGATAATACGCCATTAGTCGTGCTTGCGGGTAAAGAGTACGGGACAGGGTCGAGCCGTGACTGGGCCGCCAAGGGTACCAACTTGCTGGGTATCAAAGCCGTCATTGCTGAAAGCTTCGAGCGTATTCACCGCTCTAACTTAGTGGGCTTTGGCGTGTTGCCACTGCAATTTAAAGAGGGTGATTCCGTCGAATCACTTGGGCTGGATGGGACAGAAGTGTTCGACTTTGACGAGATCAAGGGCGAACCCTCTACCCTCAAGGTACGTGCGGTTCGGGATGATAAAACCATGGAGTTTGACGTCAACGTCCGCATCGATACTGCGGTTGAATGGGATTACTACCGCCATGGCGGCATTCTCCACTACGTGCTGCGCCAACTCGCTAGCTAATACTGGTACCAATACCCAAAAGGCCCCGCGGGGCCTTTTTTATTGCGTCGCCATCATGGTTTCAAACGCGTCGATCACCTGCTGAGTGTCAATGGCGGCCATCACATGATCGCCTTTCACCCGCGTGCTCCATGCTAATTGCTCAACGGGCTTTCCATGTTGCTGTTCAGCAAAGGTTTCATAAACACTGACCACATCCGCGAGATTATTATAAGGGCCGGTGCGCTTCGGGTTGCTATGGCCATAAAGGCCTAAGACGGGCGTGCCTTGTGTGGCTGCCATGTGCGCGGGGCCGGAATCGGGGGCCAGCACCGCATCGGCGCACGCGAGCACCGCAGCCAATTGCTTGAGACTGGTTTGTCCCACCAAGTTCATCACCGGCACGTTGGCATCGGCAATAATGCGCGCGGCCAGCGTTTTTTCACGCGCGGCCGGTGAACCACACAGGACCACCTGATACCCTTTACCGACCACGTAGTCGGCGAATTCAGCGTAGCGCTCTGGCAGCCAGTTGCGCTCGTCTTTACTCGCGGCAGGACTGATCACGACAGTAGGTTTGTCACCCAGTTGCGCTTCGGCAAAGGCATGATCGTCTTCAGAAAGTGGTAGTTGCCACTGCGGCGGCGTAACCGGCACGCCCAAGTATTGAGTAAAGGCGAAAAAGCTATCTAACACATGGCACGACTGGGTGTCGGGGATCCGTTTATTGGTAAACAGCCACTGCCCCTCTTTCGCTCGGTGACGATGAAACCCCACGCGATGGCGCGCGCCGATCCCCACCGTCAATAAGCTAGCGCGTAAAGCAAGCTGCATATGCACTAGCGCATCAAACCGGCGCCCTTTCAGCTGCTGCCAGACGTGACGCATGCCTGCCAAGCCTGCCTTTTTGTCAAACACCACCAGCTCCACTCCTTCAAGCCCGGCTAAAAGCTGTGCTTCGACTTTACCAACCACCCAAGTGATCTGCGTCTGTGGCCAATGGCGCTGCACGGCTTGAATCGCCGCCACCGCATGGCAAACATCGCCAATCGCAGACAGGCGTATAAAACACAGGGAGCGTGGGGCGTGAGTAAACAGAGGCATAACAAATTCCAATTAAGTTATCGCGCCGATTATGCAGTTGGCTCGGTCAAATGTAAAATGCCAGCCTATCGATCAAATTGTTACGAGAATGTATTTATGGGCGCTAATACATCCCCCTCAGAAAAGCCGCGAGGGCTGATACGTATCATTAAAGCCACCGGCTATTCTTGGGCTGGATTAAAAGCGGCATATCACCATGAAGCGGCGATCCGTCAAGAAGTTGTATTATTGGCTGCGGCGCTAGTCGTATTACTCTGGCTGCAATTACCGCTGACGGAATCCTTGATGATGTTCGGCGTCATTGTGTTAGTGATTATCGTCGAATTACTTAACTCCGCCATTGAAGCCGTGGTCGACAGAGTGGGTGAAGAGCGTCATGAGCTCAGTGGCAGAGCCAAGGACATCGGCTCTGCGGCGGTATTTGTCAGTTTGCTTTTGGCGGGTGTGGTCTGGCTTGCCACCCTTTGGCATCACTTCGGCACGCCACTTATTCAGTCATACACCTAAACACACAACCCGGCAACGCGCCCAATACGTTGCCGATTGATTCACTCAACTGTGATGAGAAACCATGTCTTTTAAATCGCGACTTCAAACACATAGCTGGTTTATTGCCATTAACGCTCTTGTATTGATGGCAATAGCTAGCCGCTACTTTGCGTTTCTACCGAGTTTTCCCACTGAGCCACTTGGCATCATCTTTATCGTGGTCAGTATCTTTAGCCAAATGGCCTTACTCGCCGCCATTGTTGGCTTGGTGACACTTCCACTTTTACTCCTACCAACCAAGGTGCGCCAACCATTGCTCGCCTTGATTGCCTCGGTGGGTGTGATCACGCTTTTCATTGATACCATCGTGTTTGCCCAGTACCGATTCCATATTAATGCCATGGTGCTGGATCTGATCCTCGCCGGACAGATTGTCAGCTTCCCGCTGATCACTTGGCTGATGGTGATCGGGGGCGTGGTTGTGTGTGTCGCTGCGCAATGGTGGCTACTGGCTGCATTGTCACGGACACGTTTTTCTTCCCAACAGAAAATCGGCAAAAAATTCGCGCTGCTCACGTTTCTTACCTTGCTTGCCACCCACGGGATTCATATTTGGGCTGCAGCCTATGCGTATCAGCCCGTGACAACGGTGAAACGTTATTTGCCACTTTTTTATCCGGCCACCGCTAACACTATGATGCGTAAAAACGGCTGGATTGATGAACAAGCTCTAGCACGCCAAAAAGCCATGGATGTGGATCGCGAAGCCGATCTTAACTATCCCCTTTCACCGCTGAACACGACCGAGGTTGAGCAACCGGTGAATATCATGTTTTTGGTGATTGACTCATGGCGCGCAGATACCTTCAATGCCGACAACACGCCCAACCTTTCGGCACTGGCGCAAGATGGCCGTACCTATTCACATCATCTCGCGACGGGGAACGCCACTCGAACCGGCATTTTTGGCCTGTTTTATGGCATGCCTGGCACCTATTGGCACAGCTTTCTTGCCAATCAACAATCACCGATGCTGATGGATCGCCTACAGGCGCTCGATTATCAACTGGGTGTGTTCACCGCGACACAATTGGAAAAGCCGGAATTCAACCAAACCGTGTTTGCTAAGGTGTCCGATTTACGTAACGGCTCTGAGGGCGGCTCTCCCGCCGAGCTAGACGCGGATCTCACCCAAGATTGGATCCGTTGGCACCAGCAGCGTGACCCCAATCGTCCCACCTTCTCGTTTTTATTTTACGATGCGCCACATGGCTATGATTTTCCTGCGGACTTTACCCCCAAATATCAGCCGATGTTGGATGAAGTTAACTACCTCAAGTTGGACAACGAGACAGATCCGACACCGTTTTTTAATCGCTACAAGACCAGCGTACGTTACGTTGATAGCTTGGTGGCCCAAGTGGTTGAGGAGCTAAAACAAAGCGGAGAATTCGACAATACTCTGCTGGTGCTCACTGGCGATCATGGACAAGAGATGAATGACAACCAACTGAATTTTTGGGGCCACAACAGCAATTTTACTGACCCACAAATTCACGTGCCTTTCGCGATGATAGGCCCCGGCATCAATGCCAAACAAGTCGATACTGGCAAGCGGCTGACCAGCCACCAAGATGTAGCGCCCACCCTGATGAAGCATTATTTAGGCGTCACGTCCGATGCGGCCAGCTACGCGATCGGTCATGACTTGCTTGCACCCAACCCCGGTCAAGATTGGGTGTTATCGTCAAACTATAGCGGCTATGCGTTAGTCACCGACGATACTATTTTAGAAGTGGGTGCAGGGGGGCAATATCAATACATGGATAACACCAACCGACCCATAGAAAACGCGTCACCTGACTTTGCGCAAATGGAAAAAGCCCTCGAGCAAATTAGCCGTTTCCGCTAGTCCGTTGTTTGCGCGAGACTCCCCTTCACGAGCCTCTGTCTTCCAGAGGCTCATTTATCCATTTTTCTTCGGGCTAGATCCAGTCAAAAAACTGCACAAACGTCTGCCATTGCGCCGATGCATCCGCCAGCCGCGCTGGATAAAAATGCACGGTCTGACCGGGTCGCGTTTGCGCCAACATGCTTAAGCTGGCACGGGTTAAGCAGCCAAGCTTAGGATAGCCACCGAGTGTTTGCCGATCGTTAAGTAGTACAATCGGCTGACCGTCAGGGGGCACTTGCACGGCCCCGAGCGCAATGCCTTCGGAGACAATTCCCAGTTGCTTGCTCAGGACGCTCGGTCCATTGAGCCGCACGCCCATACGATCACTGTGCTGATCGACCGTGTATTCGCCATCAAAAAATGCCGTTAGCGCCTCGGCGCTGAAGCTATCAAACTGATACCCCGGCACAAGCGCCAGTGGGGTCAGGGCATGGTAGTCAGGAATAAAACGTGTCGGCACACCGCGCACCCTTGGCAACAGCGCATGCGGTCGACAAGGCAACACATCTCCTTTGGTGAGCGCCATACCTCCCGCCTGTTCACCTAATCCGGAATGCAGGCCGCCGAGTTGATTGCGCATTACCGTCGCGGCACTGCCAAATGCGCCATCTACCGCCAACCCGCCACGCACCGCGAGATAGGCGCGCAAGCCACGGCGCGCGTAGCGTAAACGCAGTTCATCACCCGTATTTAGCGTCAAGGTCTGCCACATACCCACGCGCTGACCATTAATACAAGGTTGCATGTCTGCGCCGGTGATGGCAATCGACATCGCGTGGTCAGCACAAAAACGTGCTTGACCCATGGTTATCTCGACCAACGGCGTCTTTGCGGGGTTATCGAGTAAATAATTCGCCCAAGCAAATGCGTGGCAATCGACCGGCCCTCCTTGGCTTAAGCCAAGCTGGCCCACCCCGTAGCGCCCTGTGTCTTGCACCAAGCTCAATACGCCGGGGTCAAGCACCGTTAATCCTGCCACCATTGACCTCCTGCCGCGCGGTAATCAGACTCTGGCATAGGCTCAAAACAGACGGAATCACCTACATCAAACGGCATCATGGGCGATTGACGGGAATTAAATAGCACTTTGGGGCAGTTGCCAATAATTTGCCAGCCCGCGGGTGACGCTGCCGGATACACCGCGGTTTGCTGTTGTGCAATGCCCACACTGCCGGCAGGGATCTGATGACGAGGCGTGGTATGACGGGGCATAGCTATTGTCTCATCCACCGACGCAAGAAAGGCAAAGCCGGGCGCGAAACCAATCGCACAGACGGTGTAAGTTTGTTGACTGTGTCGCGCAATCACCTCTTGCTCACTTACGCCGGCAAACTCGGCGACCGCAGCTAAATCGGGCCCAACCGAGGGGTGATAATACACCGGCAACGTCACCTGTTTTCCGCTCCCAGCGTCACGGGTGACTCGCAATGAGTCGCCTTGATTCATCACCCACGTTTTCAACGTTTCTGGCGATAGTAAGCGAACATTCACTTCCACCAGAACGCTGGTGTAGGCGGGAATTAACTCAACTACACCACGACCAAAATGTTGCTGGATTCGCTCACACAGCGCAGATAACTGTGGGACTAAGGCAAGATCGATCTTATTGCCCAACCGGATCATTACTGTCGTTTCACTGACCTGCTCAACCTTGAGTGTCATGGTGTTAAGGCCTTTCTGAGTTGTTTTATCGCCTCGACCGATTGTGGGTTATCGCCATGCACACACACCGTATCCGGCGATAGGGTGAGCGTTTGCCCCTCTAGGGTTGTCACCGTGCCATGTTGAGATAACTGCAACACCTGCGCAATCATCGCGTTGGCGTCATCTAACACGGCGCCCGGTTGACTGCGCGGCGCCAATTGTCCTGACGCCAGATAGGCTCTATCGGCAAAGGCCTCAAAAATCAGCGGTACACCGGCTTGTTGAGCAAGCTGGCGATGCGGGCGGTTATCAGGCAGTGCCAGTACCATTAATGGCGTATTGGGCAGCGTATCAGCCACCGCAGCCAACACCGCTTCAAAGCAATCATTGTCCACCATCATGGTGTTATACAGCGCACCATGGGGCTTCACATAATCAAGGCTCGCATTAAAGCGTGCACAGATCCCTTGTAATGCGCCGATTTGATAGCGAACGAGGTGACTAATTTGTGCTGGGGTATGATCAATATGACGACGGCCAAAGCCCTGCTTATCGGCGTAACCGGGATGAGCACCAATACTTACATTGTGCTTTACTGCGAGTGCTACCGTGGCCGCCATTACATCAGGATCAGAGGCATGAAAGCCACACGCAATATTGGCCATATCAATCCATGGCATCAGTGCGCTATCCATTCCCATCGTCCACGCACCAAAGCTTTCACCCATGTCTGCGTTTAGTTTCATCACTCCCTCGATTTCGCTGACTTTGCTTTACCTTAAGGCTTTTTAACCCGCGGATAAACCAACAAAATCGTCAGGATGTTAGTCTTGTGTCGCGCTTGCCGGGCGTTGACGGTAAAAAACGTGCTGACCGATAGCTTAATCTCTCTGATATCGCCCATTCGAGAACGGCGAAAAGCACTCTTGAACGCCCCTGATTATTTGTCTGACGTCCTAAAAGATGGGCAGAAAAAGGCGCGTATACAGACAGACCAAACATGCCAGAACGTTAAGCGTTCGTTGGGCCTGCTTGTGGGATAAAGAGGTAAGAGGAGTGAGTGAAAAATAGCTTTTATTTACTTACCAGTGATGAATCAGGTAGTTATCTCAATTTCTTATGCATAATAAGTTGGACAGATGTGATGGATTGCAGGATGTTTCCCAATCCACATCAAATAAAAGGGCTTTTTGCGCGGCAAACGGAAAGGATATCTTCCATACTTTAGCGAAATCGAAACCATCATTAACACAAGGTATCCGGTATGTTGAAGTTAATGCTGCGCGGAAAGCTCTTAGTGCTTGCCATCGTACCCTTGGTATTATCTATTCTCGTTACGTTATTTATCACTACCTATTACGAGCGGGAGCTGGTCGACGAGAACATTGCCACTTTTCGAACCAAATTAATTGATGAGCGAAAAATGCAGCTTCGCGAAGCCACAGAAATTGCCGCGACTGTAGTAAAAAACGCACAGCAAGCGGACGGCGATGCCACGCAAAATGTTAAAGACGCACTTCGCGAAGTGACCTTTGGTAAGGCGGGCTACTTTTATATTTACGATCGTCAGGGAACCAATATCTTTCACGCGCTGAAACCTGAAGTCGAAGGACAATCGTTAATTAACCTTACTGATCCCAAAGGCAACAAAATTATTGTGGGTCTGCTCGAAGCGGCGCAAAACGGTGATGGCACCTTCACCTACCTCTATCAAAAGCCGGGTACCGATGAACTGATCGAAAAAATTGGCTATGCCGATATGGTCAACAACGGCCAATGGATGTTGGGAACGGGGGCGTACATTGACGACATTGAGGCACGTATTACCGATTTCCGTGAAAATGCAGAAGAGGCTTTAGCGGCACAAACTGCGCGAATGATCATTGCGGGCATTCTTATTTTGATCATTACGTTCGTTGCCGTCGCCTTTATTGCCCAACGGATGTCAACGCCGGTGAAAGAAATGCTGGACAACCTCAATGATATTGCCGACGGTGATGGCGACCTGACCCAGCGCCTGAAAATTAAAGGCAGTGACGAGATTGCTCTGCTTGGGGATGCGTTCAACCGCTTTATCGATAAGCTGCAAACCACCATACGTAGCGTGGTGGATGTCACGGAAAAAGTGAGCCACACCGCACGCACGATTGACGAGCAAACCCAGATGGTTGCCACGCAATTACAGACTCACGATAACGAGACTGAGCAAGTGGTCACCGCTGTTACCCAGATGAGCTCGGCTGCGCAGGAGGTGTCTCAGAACGCCACCCAAGTGGCTGATTCCACCAGTGCTGCTACTGACGATGCGCGTCACGCCCAAGAGAAAGTGCAATTCTCGATCACATCGATGCAAGCGCTGGTCGAGCAAATGAATACCTCGAGTACACATGTGGATTCGCTGAATGAGCAGTCTCATAAAATTACTGGCGTGCTTTCTGTGATTGGCGATATTGCTGAACAAACCAACTTGCTGGCGCTAAACGCTGCCATTGAGGCCGCACGTGCAGGCGAACAGGGTCGCGGCTTTGCGGTGGTCGCTGATGAAGTGAGAACCCTTGCAAGCCGCACGCAAAAGAGCACTCACGAAATTCGCGAAATGCTGGATGAGCTACAGTCGTACGTCAATCAGGCTGTAGAGGGGATGAAGCAAAGTAACGACACCTGCCAGCAAACCTCGGAGGCATCCAACGAAATTGGTAGCGGCATTGATTCGGTGAGCAATGCCATTACCCAAATCAATGACATGACCAGCTACATTGCCTCGGCCGCCTCGGAGCAAACCACGGTGACCGAAGACATTCACCGTAATCTGGTATCGATTCGCGACATTGTGAGCCAGCTACTTAACGCCAGTAATGACTCGGCACAAGCGGCGACTGACTTGAATCAGACAGGCGAAGAGCTCAAACGACTAGTGAGCCAGTTTAAAGTCTAACCGGCAACACCAGATGAAAGAGGCGCTGGTGAGCAGCGCCTCTTTCATGTTCCGTCCTCAGACTTATCTTTCTACTTCTGGCAGTGCGCGCGCCATCAATGCACCCAGTAGACCCAACGCCGATAACACTGCAATCACTACCATTAATCCCCACTGGCTCAACCATGCCGTGACGCCGCCCATAAATAAGAGCACGAAACCAATCAAGGTGTTGCTAACTGAGACATAATCGGTGCGCTGATTGCCCTCGGCCATATTCACAATGTAGGTTTTACGCCCAAGGCGCACGCCCTCGTGAGCAATGGTCAGGACAAAATAGACGCCAGGTAACACCCACGCCAATGAGAACAGCGTCGGGTACCACTGACTAATACTGACCACCACCAGCCCTAGTACCGCCGTGACCACGGCGGCGATCATCATCACTTGGCGGCTAGAATGATCGGCAAAAAGTCCCCAAAAAGGTGCAGAAATGAGGCTCGCAACGCCGCTAATCGCGACAAAGCTTGCAGTGGTAATCGCCAGCGCTTGGCTATGCTGACTGGCTAACAGTACATAATAAGGCGCAGATAGGGCCGAGCAGAGTAACAGTGAACGCGTGATCACAAAATGGCGCAGGCGTCTATCATCCACCAATAAACGCAGTTTAGAAAGTGCATGCGTCAGCGCATTGGCTCCGCCTTCTGTGGCCCCTTCGTATTCATCCACCTGGCTGTAGAGCGCCGCTGCCACCCACCAGAGCGCAGCACCGAATGCTAGTAGCGCACAGTACACCCAAACATGTTGCTGATCAGAAACACTGAACAATCCAACACCGGCGGCAATCGTCACCGCCCCCGCCAAGCTTGACGACCATCCATTCAAGCGTCCTCGTTGCGGCTTAGGAATGGTTTTCCCTAACACATCTTTGGAGGCAACTGAGCACAGCCCTCGCGCCAGACTAAATACCACCAGCAAGCCAACAATGCTCCAGCCAGCTACTTGACCGGTTAAAAGCAACGCGGCGATCGCCATTGCTAAGATACACGCCCCTTGAATGACAGAGCCCGCCACCCATGCCCACTTACGTACCGCGAATTGGCGGACATAACCGGCGATACCTACCTGAGGCACTAACGACCCCGCCTCTCGGATTGGCACCAATAAGCCAATTAACGCTAACGGGGCGCCCACTGCGGTGAGCAGCGCTGGCAAGACANCAGAGCCCGCCACCCATGCCCCCTTACGTACCGCGAATTGGCGGACATAACCGGCGATACCTACCTGAGGCACTAACGACCCCGCCTCTCGGATTGGCACCAATAAGCCAATTAACGCTAACGGGGCGCCCACTGCGGTGAGCAGCGCTGGCAAGACAATTTTCGGGTTAGACACCGCGTCGCCAATTTTGGTGAGTCCTTGGCTAACGATGATGCGGAAAAAATTGCCCGGAACCTCACGACACGCACTGCCATCAATGTCTTTACAGGCACGCGCATCTTCTTCATTAAAAAGTTTTTGGTGTAAGTCATCCGCGAGTTTGTGCACACTTGCTCCCCATCTTTTTGTTTTTTAGTCTGGCCTTATTGGCAAGGCACCGCAAAATCAATGTGATAGTGTTCATCATGGCGAACCCAAGACCGCCGCGTTGAAAACTGAATATGTTGCTTTAAATACTGTATCCCCTACGTATCGTACTGGCGATTAATCAGCATGGTCTGCCTGCCAGCTGGGTTTCGATATCGCGTATAAGACATGCTTTGCGAGCGGATGATCTGCTGCCAAATGAGGATGAGAAAAGGTAAAGGGAGCAGCCGGTGTCATCCCGAGTTTTTTCATCACCGCTTGTGAGGGCAGATTACTCTCGGTGGTAAATGCGTAAATCGCCGGGAGATCAACGTCCTCAAAGCCGATGGCAAGTGCTTCTTGTGCCGCTTCAGTGGCATAGCCTCGCCCCCAATGTGCCGACGCTAAACGCCAACCAATTTCAACAAACGGCTGATGGCCGAGGTCGAAGGTGGGCCGGTTTAACCCCACAAAGCCAATGAATTCCCGTGTCTCCGTCAGTTCTACTGCCCAAAATCCGAACCCATTATCCGCCAGCTTGGATTGAATATGCGCCGCCATCGCATCACTTTGGGCGCGTGAGAGCACGCTGGGAAAATAGCGCATAACGCCTGGGTCTTGATTGAGTGCCGCAAAAGGGGCCAAATCGGACGCTTGCCATGCGCGTAGCGTCAGTCGCGCCGTTGAATACATCACCAATACCGTTCTTCGTTAAGGATCACACTGCACACCGCCGACCCCGTTACTGCAAATCTCTATGGCGCAAGCGCGTGAGCCAATATTCACGATAGCGAAAATAGCAATAGGTCGAGGCAAACAGGAAAAATAAATACGAAAGCGAAAAGACCAAAGGCGAGGTGATCAAGGCATGTTTTAACCCGAGCAATACACCCGCGGCCGTCACGGCAATTTTAGCGACCACCCCGAGCAACAACAAAAATAAAGCAAACTGCGGGTAATGGCTGCTACGAAACGTGATCCAATAGCAAGCCCCCACCGCTGTACTGGCGACGCCCAAGCCAAGAAGATAAGAATGGAAATGCTCACCCGCCAACAATCCACCTAGAATGCTAAGCACAATAATCACAATAAACGTCATGAGTTCCCACCTTTTTTCTCAGTATGGCACTGACGCAAACCGCCAAAAACAAGCCTCTTAAGAGAGTGCGACCTTGCTTGCAGGCTCTATGCACGCGGTTGAAATCGACGACTGGACGTTTGCTATCAAAGCACCATAGCGGTGATTAAGCGCGTCGACAGTGACGATCTGCCCTTGCCGGCGGATACTCACTTTAGTGCCCAAATCCACCCCTGTGAAACGCATCTGCTCATCACCGCCACTCACAAAGTGGAAGCAGTCAATCGCCAAGTCAACGAGCCGAAAGTCTCGGCGACGACAGTTCAATCGTGCTACCCAACGTTTCGCCGATAGAACTTGCGCGGGAGACAAGGCGCGCACTGCAAACTGCCAGCCTTCACTCTCGCCATAAAAATCCATCGGAAAATGCCGCTTAAATTTCTTCTTATCGTAGTAAGATTTCATTACATTATTTTCATTTTATTCGCCATGGACTGGCACGCGAGTCTACACAGCTATGATGCCGTATAAGCTTTCGCTTGCCCAATAAAATTTATGTGTCAAGCAGCGGCAATCTAAACCAATGACAGACAATGATAAATCTACCGCAATCAAGCGTATACATATGCGCTATCCTTAACACAGATGGCAAATGGAGAGGAGCCTTCCCTACATGTGTAGAAGACTGGTTTTGTGGTGTGTTGTTTCTGTATACATGCTGTTCAGTATCCACGCTCACGCTGAACAGGCCCAGCCGCGTGTATTATTTATTAACCCTGGTTATGCAACGGAAAGCTTCTGGCAGGACGTGGATGAATATGCCAATGCCGCAGCCTCTGCATTGAATGTGGATCTAACAATTCGTCACGCCGATCGCAATCACTTCGCGGTGCGTCAAATCCTAGCCGCTACCTTGAGTAAACCGACCCACCCTGATTACATTATTATTGTGAATGAAAAGCTGGCGGCCAAAAACCTACTCCCCATACTGAGCAAATATCCCATTTATGTGCAACTTATCTTGAATGATGTCGATCAGCAGACCAAAACTCAACTCTATCAAGATCCACATTGGCAACAATACCTATTGCCAAGCATCATTCCCAATAATCATGCGATAGGCTATGCGATCGCCGAAGCCATGGTGCAAGCAGGCGATAATGCCCCTGGCGAAGCCGTCATGATTTCAGGTGATCTCACCACCCCCGCATCCGTAAAACGCGAAGCAGGCGGCAAACGCTTTTTCGTTGAACGCTCAGACATTACGTTACATCAAGTCGTTCATGGTCAGTGGGATGAGTCCATCAGCCAAGAGCAAATGCATACCTTATTGCAACGCTATCCCAATATACGCTACGTGTGGACGGCTAACGACCATATGGCTTTTGGTGCGATGAAAGCCGCACGACAAGCGGGAAAAACGCCTGGCGATGACATCTATTTTGCCACGGTCAATACCTCCGAGCGGGTGCTTTCTTTGCGAGAAAAAGGCGACATTTCCGCTCTTGGGGGCGGGCACTTTAAAGCCGCTGGCCTTGCATTGAGCCGTATTTACGCTCACGATAAAGGTTGGTCGTTACCACAGCAATGCACTGGACAGTTATTTCACTTAATTGAACCTGGCTCCGCTTTTTTCCTACAGTTGCGCGAGCAGGCGTGGGATCAAATCTCGTTTTTGAACATGGCGAAAGGGATTGAAAGCCATTGTCATTCAACCACAACGAAAATGGATAACTAAGTGATAAAACGCGATGTAAACTTACGCGGTCTTCAAGCGCGCGTCGCCTTCGTTGTGCTCGCGATCAGCTTACTTTTTGCGGTAGGGAGTACACTAACGCAGATGTACATCAACTACCAACGCACACTTGCTGCTACCACGCAGCTGGTAGAGAGCCGGAGCCATAACTCGGCTCGCGTGATTAGCCACGCATTGTGGGTCGTTGATTTAGAGCTTGTACGCCGCAGTGTAAAGGGGTTATCGATGCTCCCCACCATTTGTCGCGTTGAGGTAAAAGGTTTTGATGGCACACATATCACTGAAGTCAATCGTAGCAGTGAGGATTGTGACGCCAATCATCAGTCGTTGTTGAGCGTTCAAGGGAGCAATATTGGCACCCTGAACATTGTGCTCGATCGCAGTGCGATTAAACGCGATGCCTTCACGGGCACCGTGCCTGTCGCTATCGTCCATTTTACTGAAACCTTGCTCATTACTCTGCTCATTCTGTGGGTCATCCACCGGATGTGCTCGCGCCCCCTCCAACAACTATCAAATACGCTAGATTACTACCAAACTGACAAGACCAACCAAACGAGTGTGCCACTCTCGTTGATTCAACGTAATGACGAAATAGGCAAAGTGTCTCGCTCAATCAATGCGATGCAATCGCGTATCAGAGACGACTTTCTACAAAAACGCGTGACAGAGCGTGAACTTCGCCAACATCAAACTTTATTGAAAGAGCAAGTTGAGCAACGCACCAAGGCACTCAATTGGCAATCAAACGCTAGCTCGTTACTCGCTGATATTTCAATTCAATTCTTACGCGCAGACTCGCAATATATTACCGAAGACGTAGAGAAAATTTTTCCAGATATGGTGTCATTACTCGGCGTTGAGGCCATTGGTTGGTATGCCTTTGACGCATTCCGCGCTGAACGCCGTTGTTATTGGCCACAAGAGATTGATTTTGCGCCCCAGACCGTCGATTTAAGCGATATGCATATGATAAAACGGTGGCTGGCTGATACCGACGCACTGGTCGTGCCCCATGTCGGCCAACTCGGCGATGATGCAACTAACGAGCGCTCTTGGTTGCGCCAACGGCATATTTTATCGTTTGCCGCTTTTCCGCTAACCGACGGTAGAAAAAGCTTTGGGATGATTACAGTGGCGAATCGCCGTTTACCCTTCATCTGGGATAATAATAAAACGTTGCTTTTAAAACGTTTCGCTACTGCCATTAGTGAAGTCATGATCCGCGAGCGGAACCATTACGCCATGGAAGAGCTGCAAGAAGAGCTGATTGTCGCCAATGAAAAGTTGAAAGTCCAAGCAGAAACCGATGATCTAACTCGATTAAGTAATCGAAGACCGTTCAAGCGTGAGCTAAAAAATCATATCCAACATGGCATCGCCAGCCGATTACCTGTCGCCGTCATGATGATCGACGTCGATCACTTTAAAGCATATAACGATGAATATGGTCACCTAAAAGGCGATGACGTTCTCACCCGAATCGCGCGCGTGCTACTCACACAAACCGAGCGCTATCAAGGATCGGTTGCCCGGTTTGGAGGCGAAGAATTTGCGATTACGCTGTCCACACGCTATGCCGCCAAGTTAACTCAACTGGCCGAGACCATTCGCGCTGAAATTGCCAAGCTTGATATCGAGCATAAGAAAAACCCAGATGGTGACAGAATCACTGTCAGCATCGGTGGCATTATCACCCTACCGACTCGTGAGACCACTGACTCTTACCTGCTTGAGATGGCTGACCAACGTCTCTACCAAGCCAAAGAGGAAGGTCGCGACCAAACTAGGATCCTTGACCAAACAGCGGAAAAATAGCGAGCTTGCTCACGCCCTACTGTCAATGCCACACGTGAGTCATGACAGTCCGATGACGGTATGCTACAACCCTCGTCAGCGATATGTCGGCCACCTGCCTAAGCGGGTGCCGCCTCATTATCCGGATAATAAAATGTCACTGACCCAAGCAGCAGCGCTTCACACGCTGTAGACGCAGAAAAGGAAGCCCTATGAAAGTCGTCTTTGTCCGTCACGGAAAAACCGATTACTCATTGGCCGACGCTCGCCAAATGAGCCAACTGGAAAAAGACTATGCGCCACTCCAACGTGCGTGTATTCCGGCCATTCAATCGCTAGCCCATCACCCGAGTATACAACAAGCGGATATCATCCTCTCCTCGCCCTACACACGCGCCTTACAAACAGCAGAAATCCTCAACCGTCAATTGCAAAAAGAACTGTTTGTCGAGCATGATCTCCGCGAGTGGCAAGCGGATGTCAAAGGGAGCTATATCCCCCTTTCAGAACGTGATAGACGCTGGCTTGAGTATCGCGAGCTGTTTGCCAATGGAAATGAAGTGACCAATGCAGGTTATGAGTCCGCGACCGCGTTATATCGCCGGGTGACATCTGTGCTCGACACCTATCAAGACTACAATACGATTGCGGTTATCGCGCATTTTAACGTGATTGAGAGCTTAGTAGGTTATCGTGAGCAGGGGATTGAGTATGGAGAAGTGATTGAGGTCGACTACCAACCCAACCTCTAACGTCTCCCCCCTTCTTGGGCGAGGCTTGACGCGCTAAAAAGGTAAAAATCGCGTACCTCGATGCAATGACTTTACCGATAATTATAAAAGGGACGCAATAGGCGTCCCTTCTCGTCTTACTACGACTCGACCAAAGCCATTACTCTGTCAAGCCATTGTTATTAATCACATTTTTATACCAGTAAAAGCTCTTTTTACGATGACGAGAAAAGTCACCACTGCCGTCATCGTGACGGTCAACGTAGATGAAACCATAGCGCTTGCGGTATTCGCCCGTGGTAAAGGACACGCAATCGAGACAACCCCATGGCGTGTAACCAATCACCTCAACGCCATCTTGCCAAATGGCCTCTCCGAGTGCCTCGATATGTTGTGACAAATAGCTAATGCGATAATCATCATTGATTTCCCCTGAGGTTTCACGCTTATCTGTCGCGCCCAGCCCATTCTCCACCACAAAAATCGGTTTTTCGTAACGCTCATACAGTTCAGAAAGCGCAAAACGTAGACCTTTGGGATCAATTTGCCACCCCCAGTCAGAAGCGGGTAGATACGGATTCAATCGGCTTGCGCTAAACAAAGCATTTTCATCTTCTTCTGGCGGGTTGGCATCGACGATATTGGTCATGTAGTAGCTAATCGCCAAAAAGTCCGCACAGCCGTTTTTAAGAATCGTCGCATCCTCTTGATGCATGTTGACCTCAATCCCTTTGCTGGCCCATTGCGGCCAAATATAGTGGGGGTAGTGGCCTCGCAATTGCACATCGCTGCATAAATATTTGTCACGCATCGCTTGCTGTGACGCCAGCATATCATCAGGGTGACAACTTGCCGGATACAACGGCATCATGTGGATCATACTACCCACTTTGAAATCAGAATTAATCACATGCCCCAGAGACACCACTTTGGCACTGGCGACGAATTGGTGATGTAGCACCTGATAAAGCACCTGCTCGGGATGATCGTGCTCGGTAAATACCACACCTGAATTACAATAGCCAAATAGCGGATAATCCCAGTTGAGCTGGTTGTTGATCTCGTTAAAGGTAATCCAATAAGTCACTTTGTCGCGATAGCGCGTCATTACTGTTTCGCAAAAACGCACGAAAAACTCAATCACATCTCGATGCGCCCAGCCTCCGTATTGCGTCACCAAATGCTGGGGCATCTCAAAATGAGAAAGCGTAATGACAGGTTCAATCCCCTTCTCTAATAGGTAGTCAATAAGGTCATCATAAAAGGCAAGGCCCGCTTCATTTGGCGTAAGCTCATCACCATGAGGAAATATTCTCGACCACGCAATAGACGTGCGAAAGCACTTAAAGCCCATTTCCGCAAAGAGATCAATATCGTCACGGTAGCGGTGATAAAAATCCACAGCATTATGGTTTGGATAGGCTTGATGTTCTTCCACACGCTGGGTCATTTTGCGCGGGATACCATGGGCACCTTTGGTCAGCACATCCACAATGCTGACGCCTTTACCGTCGCAATCCCATCCTCCCTCAACTTGGTGAGCCGCCACCGCGCCACCCCATAAAAAATGCTCAGGAAATACCGTTTTCATTGTTCACCTCTTTGTATCGTCTTCCGCTAGGCTAATGATTTCCACTCAGCTGAAGTGTGAACTGACTCGAAAAAGCATAGGAACACCACGGTCAAATCAGCAACCACATGAATAGAAAAACAGATATAACGAAAAATTATGCTATTAACCTATCGAGTAGTTAGTGCTAAGCTGTCTCAATAGGCAAGTCCATGCGATTATTCTTCACTTATCAGGAGCTTTCATGAGTCGGTTTAGTAACGTTGCTATTGTTGGTGGCACCCATGGTAACGAATTTAGCGGTGTTTACGCACTGAAACAGTGGCAATCCAACCCAGCAATCACAGCCCGCGATAGTTTTTCCACCGAACATGTGTTTGCGAATCCCTCTGCTTATAGCGCCAACAAACGCTATCTAGACTGCGATCTTAACCGTCAATTCGATCCTAAACTGCTGGCTGACTACAGCTTGGCAAACTACGAGCAAAGTCGCGCTAAAGCCCTCAACCAACAATTAGGCCCTAAAGGGGATCCGCGCGTCGATTTTATTATCGACCTGCATAACACCACCAGCAACATGGGACCCACACTGATACTCTTGACACTTGATACGTTCAATAAGCAGCTCGCCGCTTATATTAGTGAGCGTATGCCCGATGCCATCATCTTAGTCGAAGATCATATTGAACCTATTCAGCATGCATTTTTATGCTCGATCGGTAAACAAGGGGTGATCGTTGAGGTAGGCCCACAGCCCCAATCGGTACTGCGTCATGATGTAATGGAATCGATGCAAGAAATGACAACACACATTTTGGACTTCGTGCATCTGTTTAATATTGATAAGGTGCCAGCACTGCCTAAAAACGTCACCGCCTACCGTTACAAAGAGACACTGCATTTACCACAAAATGAGCATGGGGAACGTATTGGTATGGTGCACCAACACGTTCAAGACAAAGACTTTCAGCCGATAAAGCCCGGTGACCCACTGTTTATGTGTTTTGATGGCAAAGAATTAACATGGCAAGGCGACTACACGGCCTATCCGCACTTCATTAATGAAGCAGCGTATTACGACAACAATATTGCGATGTCGATGGCTAACGTATTTACCTTCACAGTATAACCTGTTTCTCCGCCTAATCTCCTCAGCGAGCGCGAGCTGCTGGGATTTGTACTACGCTTAGTCTAAGCCAAATAGACGTACAGAGCCCAGCAGTGAATCAGCCCATTGACCAGTACAAGCATATTGTCACATTACTGCCCTCGCTTTTTCGCCATCTCGATACGGCGGTTGTTATTGCTGACACAAATCGCCGTATACAACTATTAAACCCCGAAGCAGAAGCCCTATTTGGTTGCAGCCTAGCGGATGTAAAAGGCGCTAGCACGCGCATCCTATACGCCGAACAAGAAGACTTTACTGCGACGGGCAAAGATCGTTTTAACACCCACTCAGTTCACGCATACTACGATGCTTATGTGGTGAGATATAAAACCGCCGATGGCCATGTGTTTTTGGGCGAAACACATGGTGGGCCAGTGTGCGATGAGCAACAAGTTGTCGCCATGTATGTGGCTTTTATTCAAGACATTAGCACCCGCGTCGAAGTAGAATCCGCGCTCAACCAGCTACACTCAATCACGTCAGCACGCAATTTGGATTTTTGCCGGCGCGTAGAGCGCATTCTCTCACTCGGTTGTAAACACTTTAATTTGCCTATCGGTATACTCAGCCAAATTCATGGCCAGCGTTATACCGTTCAATACGCGCAGCATCCTGATGACGCCCTGCAGCCTGGGCAATCATTTGACTTGAAAGAAACCTACTGTTGTCACGTCTATGAGGCCAATGAGGCGCAAGGTTTCCACCATGTTTCGCAAAGCGATCTCAAAGCCCACCCCTGCTACGAACACTTTGGCCTCGAAGCGTATATCGGTGCGCCCATTTTTATTGATGGCGAGCGCTATGGCACGTTAAATTTTTCAAGCCCAGAGCCCACTCGCCCCTTTGTCTCACAAGACTACGAACTGGTACGACTCTTTGCTGAATGGGTCGGCCACGAGCTGGCGCGTCTGCGAGATTGGGAAGCACTCGAACAAGCGCAACAATTGCTCGAGATACAAGCAAATACTGACTCGTTGACGCAACTTTATAACCGCCACTATCTCAACAACGCACTCGTTCAGGAATTGGCACGCTGCAAACGGTACAACAACCCCTTGACGCTGGCGATCGTCGACTTCGATAATTTCAAACGCTTAAATGACACCTATGGTCATCGAGCAGGCGATATCGCCTTACAACGCTTTGGCAATATTGTACGGGAAGAATCACGGACCAATGACATATACGGCCGCTGGGGCGGAGAAGAGTTTCTCTGCTTGCTTCCTGAAACAGATTTAAGTGGTGCGGAAGTTGTACTAAAACGTTTGGTGGAGCGCGTACATGGTGAAGAAATTCACGTCGACGGACAAACCATACGCTGTACCATCAGTATCGGTTATACGGGCTTCTCGGCAGGTGATACACAAGACAGCATCATTCAACGTGCCGATACCGCGCTCTATCTCGCCAAAGAAAACGGCCGCAACCGAATCGAGAAGCAATGATTCATCCTCGCTGTTTGCGTGCCCAGTGGATGTAGTCTTGGATCACAGGCTCAGCAAGTAAAAGGTCGAGAGTGTGTAATGCGCGACCCAGGTGTTTTTCACTGAATTGGCGATGAATAAAAGCATGGCAAGGCCGGCATACCCAAATACCGTGCTCACGCATGTAAGGTCGGGAAAAACGTTTAGTGAACCATTTGTTGTTGTGACAAGTTTTGGGGATCAAGTGATGGAAGGTCAGCGGCCTTAGATGCTGACACAGTGCACAGGGCGTTGAAGAAGGCGGAGAGGCAGGCATACAGGTAATAATACGTAAAAAGAAGGTCGCACCGATAACTGCGACCCTCATAACCAGTATCTGGTTCAATTACGCGAAGTTGTCACGCAAGTATTCAATAATGTCGTCCGATTCGTACATCCACTGAGTTTCGCCGCCTTGATCAATACGCAGACAAGGCACCATGCCTTTGCCGCCTTCGGCCTGTAGGCGTTGCCACTCTTCGGCGTTAGCGTTCATATCCACCAGCGGAATATCTAACTTAAGCTCTGTCATGACTGCACGCACTTTATGGCAAAATGGGCAGTGCTCTTTGTGATACAAGCTTAGTCCGTTCAAATCAGCCATTATGTTTCCTTTTAGGTCATCAGGGCGGCTCTTCAAATACCACCAACTGTGTGAATTCACTCTACGTAATGATGGCATTAAACTTGGTCCCAACGCTAGTCGTTAGCCTGTTTTATTGGCACTACATGAGCAACTAAGAGCTAAATGACAATTAATCTATCACCTCAAGGTATATTGCTCATCACTCAAACGCTGGATAATGTGTTGCGATAACAAAGACAGTCAATCGCTTCACCAGCCACGTGTGCCATGTTGAATTTTTTATCGTATAGGTTAAACCCGTTCCGCTCCAATACTGTTTGCGATGCCATGTTGGTCGTAGACGCCATGGCGTTAAGTGTCACAAGTCCGTATTCGCGCGCGATCTCTAACGCATACTTTACCGCTCGAGAGGCAACTCCTTTCCCGGTGTGTTGCTCTGCAATGCGATACCCTAACGAACCTGATGCAGATACTGTATCAATTTGGCTGATATTAACCCGTCCCAAAAGCTGGCCCCCGGCATCCGTGATCAACATAGGTACGTGTTGTCCTTTCTGATGTAAGGCAAGTAATTCGCAGATGTGATCATACACGCCTGCTCGGCGGTAAAACGCCTCACCGCGCGATTCAATATAGGTTTCAAAATAAGCACGATTTTGTTGTTCAAACTGGAACACCAAGTCCGTATCAGCGAGGGTAAGGGGGCGGATCAGCAGCTGCATAACACGACCACATTAATCCGGCCCATGTTCAAACTGTTTTAATGCCTCATTAGGCGTATGCCATGGTGCCTTCGACGCCGTGTGAATATGAAAATTTGGCGCCGATTGTGGAGCGGTATCCAAAATTCCCAGACGAATATTGAACACCCCCTTATTGATTTTATGAGAGAAAAGGCTCGACCCACATTGCCCACAAAAAGCAAGCACCGTTTCTGCGCTCTTCTCATAATAACGAATATGCGTTTGGCCAGCCGTGACCGAGACTTTGTCTGCCTCTATGCCGCCGACTGATGAATAGTCTGAACCAGTAAACTTTCGACATTCAGAGCAATGGCAGTTTCCCATATAAAGGAAATTGTCAGGTAATGTAAGACGGACACCACCGCATAGGCAACGAGCAGAGAGTGTGGACATGAGCATACCTCTATCTAAAATATCAGACTTTATTGTCTACGCCTGTCTAGCAAAACACAATTAAAATGTTGCATTTCATAGGCATAGCTATCTGTTCATTTTCGCCATTGATGTTTGCCACTTTCGCCCATTTTCTATTTACAGTGTAAATTTATTGACAACGCGTCGACCTAACGAGACGCCTGACGAACAAATGCTCACAATCCTGACGCACTCCTGAAAATATAGTGACATTGATCACATAAATTATTGCAGTTTGATGAAGCCCGCCGTACTATCGACCCAAATGACATTTTTGGGACAAGGGTCACACATAGGGTGATGACACCTGCTACGGACGGGCAGATCGTTTTATCGAATTGAGGATAATATGACATTACCACGATCTTCATGTGCTGCACGTACGGTACTTAAAGGCGCCGGACAATTTTTTGCAATCGCCCTTTACTTCGCAGGTATTGCAGGCATTGTTCATTACAGTGTCGCGTCGCACAACGTTGCTTCCGAATCATCATTGATTGAGCTTTCCCAACTGGGGCTGCTCGCCGCGACGGTATTTGCGTTTCGTCGTGTGGCTAAGTTCAGTCAGTCCCTTCACCACGCTGCCGGGCTTATGAGTGCCTTTTTCTTGGTATTAATGATCCGAGAACTGGATGCCACACTTGATGTGGTAATGCATGGTTTTTGGAAAGTACCGGCACTCATTGTAACGGGGCTCGCCATTTGGCCCGCTTTAAAACACTGGCGAGAGACCCTCACTAGCCTTGCGCAAGCAGTTCATTCAAGGCACAGCACGGTTTTAATGATCGCATTAGCGCTGTTACTCGTGTATTCGCGTTTGTTTGGTATGGGCGAGTTATGGGAACAAGCGATGGGCGCCAACTACGTACGAGATGTGAAAAATATTGCGGAAGAAAGTACCGAATTAGTCGCTTACTCACTCATTTGGCTGTCGGCGCTGGGGTATCTTGCTGAGGCAAAGAAATGGCGTTTCGTAACAAAAGCTCAGCCAAGCCCAACGACAATCGAAAGTGACATCTCTGCCTAATCCCCTCTTCCCCAAACACTTATCTTGTTTTGACGTCGCCAGTGGGCGACGTCGCGGCTTAATGCTAAGATTGAAACAAATAGCATAGGAAGTCAGAAGCATGACGAGAACATTTTTGGTCTTTACGCTCTTTATGAGTATTTTCGCTCACGCTAACACGGAAGATACATCAAACGCCGAGCAGCTGGTGACGGGAAAGAACGAGGCTATTTGCAAATCGACGTTTGGACAAGAAATGATCAGCCAACAAATGACATTTAGCAATCAAGCTAACGCGCAAGACGTTAGACGCATTGCCGAGCGCAAAATTGCGGCAGCCCGAAAAACGTTTGCCGATACAGGCAGCTATTGTGATGCTGCCCAAGTACTGATGAATTTTGAGCCTAAGTCCCTCTCAGGCCAAGATGGCGATGCGCAATTTAAAGAGCAATAATGGACAGTCGGCCATTGGCTTAAATACTTTTACCGGACATTAACGATACTAAGCGGCCGTGATCGACGCACACTTTTCCTCCTCCCGCCTGGGCTGTGATACACTCCTGCCACTGATCAATAAGGGCTCGAATAATGAAGAAAATACTATTCGTTGTTGCGCTTGCCGCGACACTCAGTGGCTGTGATAACGATGAAGTTGGCGACGTAAGCCTAGGGATGTTTACCATGAAAGACATCAAGCTTAACCATCTCGTCGATCCTGTGATAAGCGGGGTGACGTGCCATGTTGCGTCTGTCGAAGCGAACTTAAGCTTTTCTGATCCCAGTGATAGCGCTATCTCTTGTCGTCAAACTGGGGAGATTACGCCCGAGATGATTGCCAATATTGATAAAAGCGCATCGGGCGAAGTGGTATTTAGAAAATCGAAAAGTATTTTCTTCAAGTCGATGAAGATTCGTCGGATCTTCGATGTGAAAAATCAGACCTTGATGTACCTCTCTTACTCAACCAAAGAAACATCCGGCAGCTTTAAGCATAGCTTGTCTACCGTTCCTCTTTGGGGCACCAAGGCGTACCAGTCACAACCACAACAATAATCACCGCCCCGCCTGCAGGCGACATTTAAACGAGAACTCGATGAACAAAGTCGAAACACAGATGAATACGTGGCTAGATGAGGTGGTGATTGGACTAAATCTTTGCCCTTTCGCCGTTAAGCCCCGTCGCAAACAACAAATTCAGCTCACTGTGTGCGACGCTCAGGATGATACCGAGATTTTAACTGCGATTTATCAGGCTTTAGTCCATCTTGATCACACCGATCCTGCCATCACAGATACCACGGTGGTCGTGGTGCCCAACGCGCTCGCTGACTTTGATCACTACCTCGACGTGGTCGATGCTACCGAGGCGATGATTGACCACTACCAGTGGCGGGGAGTTTTCCAAGTCGCCAGTTTTCATCCCGACTATTGTTTTGAAGGGTGCACGCCAGAAGATAGCGAGAACTTGACCAATCGCTCCCCCTATCCATGCTTTCACTTGATTCGTGAAGCCAGCATGTCACGCGCGCTGGCGCATTATGGCCAAGATCCAGAACAGATCCCCGCACGCAATATTGCGCGTGTTTCAGCACTCACCCATGAAGAGCGTCAAGCACTCTTTCCTTGGATAAAAGCCTCATCAGACTGAATCACTACTTGGGGTTGGGCAAGGTGCTGCTCCTCAAGCGACAAGGATAAAAGATCGCCGTTTTCCAGCACACCAACCCCTTCGGGGGTGCCCGTTAGCACAATGTCGCCTGGGTTCAACCAGAATGTCTGGCTTATATGCTGAATAAGCGCGATCACAGGCATTAACATACTCGCGCTATTTCCCTGCTGCCGCCTCTCGCCATTGATGGACAATGTAAAGACGACCTCACGCCAATCATCAGGCACCGCGACAAAACGTCCAATCGCTGCGCTCCCCGCAAATGCTTTTGCCCGCTCCCAAGGCAGTCCTTTTTGTTTTAAGCGGCTTTGCGTTTCACGACGGGTTAAGTCCAGTGCCAGTGTCATTCCGCCCAAGGCGTCTTCAACGGCTTGCTTAGTGGCATGAAATAAAGGTTTGGTGATCAGCACCGCCAGCTCGGTTTCGTAATGAACGGGAGCGAATGACGCCACTATCGCTAGCTTGTCATCTAACGGTTGAATGGCACTCGTCGGTTTCATAAACAGCACAGGTTCGTCCGGAATAGGATTGTTAAGCTCCTGCGCATGGGCAGCATAATTACGCCCTACACACACCACCTGTCCAACGGGCAAATCGATCGCTCCACCCTCTAACCATTGATGTTGATAACGCATCGTTTTCTTCCTTGCTAATGAAAAGTCGATCCCTGACTAATTTTGATAACGAAAAAGGCAAGAATGCAAGACACAGTTAGCATTTCCCGTGTCACTGACTTGTTGATTTTTCTATCTCGTCCAAGGATACAAAGAGAGATTGAAGGGAGCACCTATGCTGCAACATCCACTTGATTCCCCCATCCATTGTGTCATCTTTGACTGCGAAGGGACCTTGGTTGACTCCGAGAAGCTATCTCACCAAGCCTTGGTAGAAACCTTCTCTACATTTGGTGTGCGTATTGATCTGCAAGACTCGCTCGATCATTTTGAGGGCGGAAAACTGACCGATGTCCTCCAGCAAACCTGCGAACGAAACGGGGCACATATTCCTATTGATCAACTCGAGCCACGTTTTCGGCACTTGTGTCGCCAGTATTTCGAGGCTGAGTTAGCACCGGTAAAGGGCATTGAAACCGTCTTACAGGCGCTTGAACAGCAAGGCATTGATGTTTGTGTGGCATCAAATAGCCCCGTAGAAAAAATGGCGCATGCTCTGCGACTCACCAAGCTGTTGCCCTACTTTGAGCATCGCCTATTCAGTGCCTTTGATACGAACAGCTGGAAGCCGGCTCCTGATCTGCTTCACTACGCCGCGATGAATATGGCCTGTCCTACCGGCCAATGTGTGTTCATCGATGACACCAACAAAGGTATCCAAGCGGGGATCAATGCCGAGATGCGTACTATCCACTTTAACCCCAACCCCAATGTACCCACAACGACGCACCCTTTGGTGACTCGGTTATTTAAAAGTGAAGACTTACTCTCGTTTTTTCACAGAGCCAGCCTGAGTATCACGCGCTGAGCCACCACAGAGTGTCACCGCATGTTGCCGCCACCACTCTGTATCAATGCGGATCGTCTGACTCCCTTGGGCGGGCTGGATGCGCCACGCTCGCGTCACCGTTAACACGGGCGTACCCGCAGGCACGGCCAATACACTGGCACGCTCACTGTCTAACGCTTCCCACGCGCTCGACCAAGACACATCCGCGTTCGCTGGCGTATTTAACAACGTTGCCTGGTCACCGGTTTGCCAGACACTGGGGAAATAATCAGGATGGAGAAACGTACGCACAAAGCCAACAGGTAACTGCGCGATCTGAATCAGTCCCTCACCCTCAAACACCTGCGCAAAGGGAGGCAGTTGCATTTGATCACTCACCGCCGCTGACGCCATGGGCGTCTTTTGCGCCAACCAAGCAAATTGACCACCGTGTTGAGAGAAATCATGCTGCCAATCGACGAGTTGGCTGGGATCATACGCACAAGGGGTAGGCGCCACAAACCAGCCACGTCGCTCCCGCCGATATATGCGTCCCTCTGCCTCAAGCACCGCAAGTGCTTCACGCAAGGTGACACGGGTAGTGGAAAAGGTGTCTGCAAGCTGACGCTCACCCGGGAGTTTTTTGTCCGGCGCCAGTAAACCGCGATCAATTTGCGCTAATAATTGCTGGCGAATCGCCATAAATTGCATCATGAGCTGTCAGGCCTGCGTGATCTTTGTATCGCTAGTGTGATCTTTCTCAATTTGCTGTCAAAACCTGACCATTATGTCCAAGAAATAAACAGTGATTAAGATAGAATCGCCAGTCTACGCGGAATCGGAGCAAAGAACAAAAGATGCACCTAAAGAACACACTGAGACATTTCCCATTACAACTAAGCCGACGTCTTGTGTGTCTCACGCTTTTATGTTGGTTAGGTTTGTCAGGACATATCACGCCCAGTTATGCCAAAGATAATCAATTATCTGATTATTTTATTGAAACCTGGACCTCTGCCAACGGATTGCCCCATAACAGCATCAATGCCATCGCCCAAACTTCGGATGGCTATTTGTGGTTTGCCACTTGGGAGGGCGTGGCACGTTATAACGGTTTAGAGTTTGTGCGCTTTGACCGCGGCCCTGACACACAAATGCAAGACTCAGGCACGCGCGCCCTAGCGACCGGACCGAACAATCAACTTTATGCCGGCGGGGCGCGAGGCAGCTTAGTGATGCGCCAAGGCTTTTCGTGGCAGGGCCTTCCCACCGCTCCCAGCCTCATTAATGATGCGCTCCATGACCAAACAGGCGGCTTATGGCTCGCGGTTGAGGGAAAGGGGATTGCTTACTACGCCCCCGAGCAGCTCTCGCAACCCGACCCCACCCCACAGACATTTATCGATACTGTGAGCAGCTATCACCTGACCCAAACCGCCGATGGTCAAGTCTATGCAGCCACCGAAAAAGGGGTCTATCAACTGTCGTTACAACATGGCGCGACGCCTCTCTCTTTTCATAATCTGTTTCGTAAAGCCTTTTATGTTTCGAGTGGTCAGGATGGGAGCCTCCTCGTCGGCTCCGAAAATGGCGCTTGGCGCTATAAAAACAGTCGCTGGACACCACTGGCGAGTGAGCTACTCCACCAAGCGATTACCATGGTTGAACAAGACAGTCGTGGTGCCTATTGGTTCGGCACGCTCAACAACGGGATTGCCCACATGAGAGGCCAACATATCGATTTTCTTGACGATCACCGCGGACTGTCTAACAACCGGATATTATCCTGGTTTGAAGACAATGAAGGCAGTATTTGGATAGGCACCAATGGCGGAGCAATGCGGCTTAGATACGCGCCGTTTGTAACGCTGACTAAAGATAATGGGCTAGCCGGTGACTATGTGCGCACCGTACTTGCGGGCGATAAAAATACGGTGTGGGCAGGGGCCAGTGAAGGGTTAAGCCAAATTGATATCGTACAAGGTAATGCCAAAATATTAGCCGACGACATATCGGTGCTCAGTCTCGCGCCTCGAGCACAAGGTGGCGTCTGGGTGGGTACCTATCAGCAAGGCCTCTATTATTGGGAGCAAGGCTCGCTCACCCCCGCCACAACACTGAACGATCAATTACCTGACCATGAAGTCAGGGCGATTGTCGAACGTAAGGGCACATTATGGGTGGGCACACCACGTGGCTTGATCAAGTTTTCGTCCCCGCCAAGCAACCAACCCGCGCGCGCGTCAGCCGTTTATCAAAAGCGTGCACGCTACACCAGCCAGAATAGTGCCCTCCCCGGCAACTATATTATGTCGTTAACGTTCGACGATACAGGCAAGCTATGGATAGGAACGGGCAGCGGCGCCGGGTATCTGCACAAACAGACCATCATTCCCCTCGATTTCAGCGAGCAAGAGCAAGCGCAGTATGTATTTGGCTTTTTCCACGAACCGGGTTACGTATGGATGGCCACTGATCGAGGAATTATCCGTTATCGGCAGGCGGATGGCCAACTCGCCTTGGTCGGCCGACCCCATGGCCTACCGATTGATAAATTCTTTCAAATCGTTAAAGGCGATGACCAAAGTTTTTGGTTGTCCAGCAACCGAGGGATCTGGCGAGTCAACTATTATCATGCCCATCAAGTAGCGGATAACACCCGCACGCGTATTGACTTTGAGCACTATGATCAAAGTGATGGCATGAGAAATAGTCAGGCCAACGGCGGCTCTAATCCTGCGGCGACCAAAACCGAAAAGGGCGATATTGTCTTCGCCACCGCCAAAGGGGTGACTAGCGTAAAGCCGACCCGGCTAGCGCAATTACTTAGCCAGCCGTTACCGATTGTGATGCAACAAGTGCGATTTGATGGCCAAGCGATTAATCCTGAGGCAAGTAACACCGCACCAGCGGGCACCAATCGCGTATCTTTCTCCTATGCGGCGCTCGGCTATACGATGCCAGAGCAAATCCAATATCGAACGCAGTTAGAAGGGTTCGAATCTGATTGGGCATACCGCCACGAAAACCATATTGCCGAATATACGAATTTACCACCGGGTGACTACACCTTTAAAGTGAGTGCGCGCTACCCCTATAGCGATTGGAGTGATGATGTGCTTAGCTATCGCTTCAGTGTAACCCCCTCGCTTTGGCAACGGTCAGATGTACGTGCGCTAGGTTTTTTGGCCTTAGTCGCCCTCGCCTACGGCGCCTTTATGTGGCGGATCCGCCGGATGCAACAAAAAGAAGCGCAGCTCAAAGCGCTAGTGAAAGAGAAAACACAAGCGCTGCAAGCGCAAGCTGACGACTTTGAACGTATGTCGAAAGAGGATGCATTAACGGGTCTGGCTAACCGGCGTGCGTTTGACGAGTACTGGCACCTCGCCTTTGATGACGCCAACCAGTTGGGCCAGCCCTTACAAGTGGCCATTTTAGATATTGATCATTTTAAGCGCATTAACGATCAGCATTCGCATCTGGTGGGCGATCAAATTATCCAGCGTATTGGGCGCTTTTTGCATAACGAACGCCAACAGTTAAGCCATGTTGCCCGCTGGGGTGGCGAGGAGTTTACGTTACTGTTTGCAGGTACCCCGGCGGATGGCTACACCTACTTTGACGGCTTACGTCGCCGTATCGCGGCACTGACCCTCGACGACATTGCGCCGTCCTTAAAAGTGACGGTGAGCATTGGTGTGGCTGGCAACCATCAGGCCACGGATTATGTTGATGGCCTCAAGCAAGCCGATCAAGCCTTGTACCGTGCCAAGCGCGATGGGCGCAATTGTGTTCGTCAACGTAGTGGTCAATCGTCATACGCGGATGCGTAAAAAAGGTAAAAAAAGGAGCGCCAGCGCGCTCCTTTTTTGTTAGTTCTGATGAAAAAGAACATTTGTCACCAACGCTTACGCCATGGTTTCTAAACTCTTTTCATAAGACTCATATTGCTTGGCTACCGACTCGCTTGGGCCACCGGTTGCTTTACTTACCACAATCGCGCCCAATCCCGCGAAGATAAAGCCAGGAACAATTTCATACAGATCGAAAATGCCGCCTGAAAGCTGTTTCCATACCACAACTGTCACGCCGCCGACGAGAATCGCAGTCAGTGCACCATTTCGGTTCATGTCACGCCAGAACAGGCTTAACAGTAGTGCTGGACCAAAGGCTGCACCAAAGCCTGCCCATGCATACGACACCAGGCCAAGGACTGAGCTTTCTGGATCCATCGCTAAGCCAAGCGCAATCGCCGAGAGCAAGATAACTGCACCACGACCGACCATGACCACTTCTTGCGTGGAGGCATCGGGACGGAACACTTGCTTATAGAAATCTTCTGCTAACGCAGACGACGACACCAGTAGCTGTGAATCCGCGGTACTCATGATCGCGGCCAAAATCGCGGCGAGCAGGATACCGGCGATGACAGGGTGGAAGGCCGCGTTAACGAGAAGCATGAAGATTTTCTCGCCATCCTTCAGGTCACCGGTCATGTCGTTTTGCACGTACAAAATACCCACCAGCCCGATAAGCACCGCACCAAACATTGAAAGCGCAGACCAACCAACCGCAATACGACGCGCGGTGGTAATGTCTTTGTTTGAACGGGTCGCTTGGAAACGTGCCAAAATGTGTGGCTGTCCAAAGTAACCCAGTCCCCATGCGGCCAGCGATGCAATGCCGATCCAAGACAGAGGCTCGCCCTCAACATCACGCCAGATCGTCATCAATTCAGGGTTAATCGCCGCTACGTCGCCACCTAATTTGAAGATGCTACCGTCCATGATAACGAAGGGCACGACCAACAGGGCTGCCGCCATCAACAAACCTTGTACCAAGTCAGTCCAAGATACCGCTAAGAAACCACCGAACAAGGTATAAGACACAACACAAATGGTGCCAATGACCACCGCAGTGGTGTAATCAAACCCAAACACCGTGGTGAAGAGTTTGCCCCCTGCAACCAAACCTGAACTGGTATAGAAAAGGAAGAAAAGCAAAATGAAGAAAGCAGAGATGGTTTGCAGCAGTTTTGATTTGTCTTCAAAACGACGGGCAAAAAACTCCGGTAACGTCAATGCGTTATCTGCTTCAATACTGTAAGTACGCAGGCGCTTGGCACAAATTAACCAGTTCAGGTAAGTCCCTAGCAGCAAACCGCCTGCTAACCAAAGTGATTCCATTCCCGCAGCGTAGGCATAGCCAGGCAGGCCAAGCAGCAACCAACCACTCATGTCTGATGCACCCGCTGACAAGGCGGCGGGCCATGGGCCTAATGAACGCCCCCCGAGGAAGTAGTCTTCGGAGTTGGATGTGCGTTTGTAGGCATATACACCAATGGCAAGCATCATGATGAGATATGCCAGAAAGGTTGCACTGATGGCATAGCTATTGTCTATCATATCTGTCCCTCAATTACATGGCCCCAGTCGGGGCCATCTCTGGAAAGTTAATGTTCACCACTGCCGAGTTCCAGAAGCGTGGCATTACCACCTACAGCAGTGATATTTATGGTTCGGGTGCATTCGGTCACAAAACGCAACACATAGTCGGGCGAACCAATCACGGGATAATGCGCCGTGTCAGTTTCCGCAACCAGTGTGGCAATCACACCCTGTCGTTGTGCAAGTTGGCGATTGACATGCCGCACATGTGCGTCTTCCCCTGTCGTTGCCAACCCGACGATATGCGGATGAACCAGCAGATCGCTAAGCGCGTCAATACCAACGCGCACGGCCACACGGTCTGGGCATCCAGCTTTCACGAGGTCGGCCAGTACAGCGTCGACCATATCAGTGTGAGTGCCCTCAACACTCACTACCACACAATTACCGGCTACCAACGCAGCGGCTAACTGGCCACATAAGGCAACGGACGTCAGCGAGGCATCGCCTGTCACCACGACGGTGCCACGTCCTGCCGTATAGAGCTCGTTAGTTTCTCCTGTTGGCCCTGGTAATTCATGTACTTTGTTGAGCAGTCGGTCTGCGCTGTCGCACTGAAAACGGATCATGCTCGCCGCTTGGGCAAAGTCATCGCCCCGTGCGGCAACGGTTTCAGACCACCGCTGTAATAAAATGATGCGGCCAGCAACGGTTTGATCGTTCCAGTCTTCCCATACCGCGTCACACTGCTCTAAAACGTTATTTAATTGCTCCATCACGCTTCTCCTGATCTGATACCAACCGATTTATTGAACCTTTACTGACGCTTGTGTAAAGCGGTAGAGATAATGGGGACCACCTGCTTTCGGCCCAGTGCCTGACAGGCCACGGCCACCAAAAGGCTGAACCCCAACCACCGCACCGACTTGATCACGGTTCACATAGCAGTTACCGACGCGCGCGCGGTGCTCGATGTGGGCACACGTGGTTTCATTACGGCTATGCACACCCATTGTCAGGCCGAAACCCGTTCGGTTGATATCATCAATCACTTTGTCGAGTTCGTTGGCGCGATAGCGAACAATGTGCAAAATCGGACCAAAGTGCTCTTCACTCAGCTGGTCTATGCTGCGAATTTCAAAGGCTGTTGGCGGGACAAAGGTGCCTTTGTCGCACTCAGCCGAAAGCGGTACCTGGGTGACTAATTTGCCGTTGCGCTTCATTTGTTCTATGTGAGCAAGCAATTTATCTTTCGCGGTTTGATCAATCACCGGCCCCACATCGGTAGACAGCCGCTCTGGACGGCCCACTGACAGCTCCGCCATTGCGCCTTTAATCAGGCTAATCACACGGTCTGCGATATCTTCTTGAATGTATAAAACACGCAGAGCTGAACAACGCTGCCCCGCAGAGGCAAACGCGGAACGCAATACATCACGCACCACTTGCTCAGGTAAGGCGGTACTGTCTACCAGCATGGCGTTTTGTCCGCCAGTTTCTGCCACCACTGGCACAGGATCAGCATCGCGATCGGCTAACGTGCGTGTAATACGTTGTGCAGTCGGAGTAGACCCTGTAAACGCCACACCGGCAATGCGGCTATCTTCGGTTAATGGCGCCCCTACCACAGGCCCACTGCCTGGAAGCAGTTGGATAACGCCAGTTGGGATCCCGGTTTCAAGTAGCAACTCAATCGCGCGATAAGCGATAATGGATGTTTGCTCTGCCGGTTTTGCCACCACGGTATTACCAGCTACCAGCGCCGCGCTGACTTGCCCCAAAAAGATAGCTAATGGGAAGTTCCACGGGCTAATACAGGTAAAGACACCACGACCTTGATAGGTCACGGACTGCATCTGGCCGTCAAACCCTGTGTATGAAAGCGGCTCGCCCTGCAATGCTTTGGCCTGCTCGGGGTAGTAACGCAAAAAGTCTACCGCTTCACGCACTTCATCAATGCTGTCGTGAATCGTTTTACCGGCTTCGCGATGACAAATCGCCACCAGCTCACCTAAATTCGCTTCAAGTTTATCAGCCAAGTCAAGTAAGTACTTACCACGCTCACTGACCGCTGTTTTCGACCACTCTGGGTAAGCATTCGCGGCAATATCGAGTGCATTGTTGACTTGGTCAGACGTCGCCCAGTCAACGTGACCGACTGGCTCTTCGCGATCATAAGGCGCAGCGATAGGATGCGTATCGCCAGCCAGACGCTGGCCATTGACAATGGGGCCGGCCTGCCATTGGTGCGCGCCCATAAAAGGCGCAACGCTTGCGGTGAAAGGCTGCCATTCTGAGTCGATATCAGTGGCTACGCCTTGAGAGTTCTTACGCGACGCGCCAAAGATATCTAACGGCAAGGGGATACGATCGTTATGCAGTGTTGGGTTAGCGCGCAGTGTATCGACAGGATCCGCAATCAGATCGTCAATCGGGCAACGTGCATCAACCAAGCGGTGAACAAAAGAGCTGTTTGCGCCATTTTCCAGTAAGCGGCGCACCAAATAAGGGAGCAAGTCTTTGTGGCTGCCCACTGGGGCATAAATGCGCACCTCAGTGTTAAACAAGGCTTTCGCATGGTTATACAGCGCGTCACCCATGCCATGAAGGCGCTGAAACTCAAAATCTTGATGAGTTGCCATCGAGGCTATCGCGGCAATGGTATGGGCGTTGTGACTGGCAAATTGCGGATAAACAAGCCCACGGACATGCTCGCTCAACAGAAAACGGGCACAGGCGAGATAAGAGACATCAGTCGCCTCTTTACGGGTGAATACCGGATAACCATGGTGCCCACCTTGCTGGCACAGTTTAATCTCGCTATCCCAGTACGCCCCTTTTACCAAGCGCATTGGGATCACATCGCCTTGCTCTTTCGCTAAAGCCGCTAGCCAAGTAATCACAGGGAGCGCACGTTTTGAATAGGCTTGCACCACCAAACCAAATTTCCCCCAGCCTTTAACCACAGGATCGCGGTATAGCTTTTCAAATAGGGCTAGCGAGAGTTCTAGACGATCCGCTTCTTCAGCATCAATGGTGATCGCGACATCTTTTTCACGGGCGCGCTCAAGCAGCACCAGCACAGTATCGAACATTTCGTCCATCATGCGATCGTAGTTAGCCGCTTCATAGCGCGGATGCAAAGCCGACAGCTTGATAGAGACCGATGGCGATGGGCCTTGATAGCTTGCTTTGGCATCGCCCACCGACTCAATCGCTTGTAAGTAATCCTCTAAGTAGGCTTTGGCATCTTCTTGCGTCAGTGCCGCTTCCCCTAACATATCGAATGAGTAGGTAAAGCCGTTATTGCGTGGGCCCTCACCGTTCTTCTGTGCTTCATCAATATCACGGCCAAGCACGAACTGGTGGCCCATGATTTTCATCGCCTGATGCATGGCTTGGCGAATCACTGGCTCGGACATTTTGTTAACAAGACGGTTTATAACAGAGGCTGGTTTCCCTTCGGTGCTTTCATCCAAGGTCACCACTTTTCCGGTGAGCATCAGTCCCCACGTTGAGGCATTAACAAACAGGGAGTCGGAGTGGCGCAAATGGGCTTTCCAGTCAGCAACACTCAGTTTATCGCGGATAAGTGCATCGGCGGTGTGCGAATCAGGGATCCGCATCAGCGCTTCAGCCAGACACATCAACAAAATCCCTTCACGGGTATCCAGGCTGTACTCAAGCAAGAGCGCATCAATCATTTGAACGGCTTTTTTATCCGCCCGTACCTGCTCAATCAACTGCGTGGCTTGACGACGTGTTTGCTCACGCTCACTGTCAGTGGCTTCCGCTAAGGGAATTAACTGTTGAAGCCATAGGCTTTCGTCAACGCAATACAGCGGCGAGATTTCAGACCAGATCTGCGCTAGTGGGCGCTCGATAAACGAGGGCTGCATAGCATCGATGGCTTTAAACATAGTGGTATCCTCACTCACGTCCTCCCAAACTCGGGCAGGAAAAATGTTACGTCATTGTTACTTTGCGATCGATTCTATGCGTGGTCTATCAGTAGGGTCTTACAAAATACACCGGCATTATTGCAAAATCCTCCGATGATTAACAAATAAAGCGGTCGATCGCCATAATGGCATAACAAATGAAGTGCATATTATTGATGCCTGAGAGGGCGAAAGCATATTGGGCCAAGCTTAAACCGAGCCCTTAAACCTGGCAGGAGAGAGCCCAAAATAGCGAGAAAACGCATTGGTGAAACCACTCTGGCTAGAGAAACCGCAACTATCGGCAATTTGTGCCATGGTCAACTCACTTTCTTTAATCAGTTGTTTCGCTAAAGCAAAGCGTTTTTCAAGCACATATTGATGCGGCGTGGTGCCCACCTGCTCTTTAAATAACTGGTGGAATTGGCTTTCAGCCAGAAACACACTGCCTGCTAGCTGCGCTACCGTGATCTTGCGGCTGATGTGCTGGTGAATATAACGGTCAATGATATCCATGTTTAAGCGATGGCCATCTCGTCGCGGCGAAACATGATCACGGAAATGGCGATGTAATACACACATCAGCGTATCAGCACATGCGCGGCTCAGCAGTAAATCAGATGGGTTGGCGATCATCTCGGCTGTCAGCGCCTTGATCAGCGTTTGTGCATGGGTGTCGAGCTGGAAGTAAGGCTCGCGACTAAATAAACGCGCAATGTTGTCATGCATGGATGCATGCCCCACCCATTCTTGGTATGGAAGGTTAATCACCAGAATTTCATTACGTCCCACCCCGGTAAAAGCATGCTCTTGTGATTCTCCCACCAAACAGCCTTGGCCTGGGCCCACCAGACTACCTCGCCCATCAACATCGAATTCCGTTTGCCCTTGCAGACCAATCACGACCTGCTTGTACTCATGGCTATGGTGAAGCTGTTGTCGAGGTAAGGCGATCACTTCAGAGACTTTGGGTGTTTTTGTCACCATGGCTCTCCCTCTCGGTGCGGATTACGGCTTTGCCGTCAACCATTCAACTTCCTCTTTCATTATTCTGGCACGCTTGTCACCCGTGTGCGACTGGATTCTCTGTGCTTATTCTCAACGTTGCGGAACAATGATCAAGTAGTGTATTTTTTACGGCCTATGTCATTTTGACGCTAAAAATGCGAAGGATCCCTCATGTATTGCACATTGATCGGGGTAATATCGAGAACAATGCGATAAAAAAACCACCTCTGATATATGTAAATAACATAAAATTCAACGACTTAATTTTTATTCGATGGAAATATCACTTACTTGATCATTGTTTCGAGGCGATCAAAGGGGATCAACACCTTGATCATTCTTCCGTTTTATTGTGCCGTCATGCAATCTTATTTGAAGCAAGCCACCGCTTAAGGTAATCTCGCATAAACATAAAAACCATGAGCACAGTTGCACCGATCACGTCGCAGAATGCTGACTGCCGTCAAATAATTAGCACGGTTTGCGTGGCAACGCGGGTTTCCGTGATAGTCTACTTTTTGGACATAGGTATTATTATTGCGACATGCGTAAGCAAGGGAACTATGACAACGAAATATATAAAAGCGTTATGCTTAGCGCTCCCTCCCCTACTGCTAACCGAGTTGGCGTTCGCTGAAAACGCGTCTTCCGCTGATAATCTCGATCCGGTCAGTGAGTTGGTTGAGAAGCTCCGCGATAAAGAAGAAACGTTGGAGACTCGAAACGATGAACTGGCTCTGCAGCAGGCGAAATTGGATGACCTTTTGGTCAAGCGCGCGACGTTAGAAGATGAACTGAGTAACCTGAAGCGTAAACGCAGTAATGCTAAAGCAGAGCTGGATGCGAAATTTCAGGATTTAATCGCTGACCCGAGCACAGATATCAGTCCGTATCAGCAGGCCTACCAACAAGCATGGCAGCAGGTGAACAATCACCAGCAAAAACAAGCTGCCAACGAGTCCGCCATTATTGAGCAGAAGAAACGACTGGCGAAACTTGAACGAGAACAAGCCTTATTGGCAACCACCCTTGAGAATTTACATGAGGCCATGCGCGAAGCACGTGCAGAGCGTCTACGTAAAGAACTCACCCAAAAAGACACGATTGAAGTTGTCCATAGCTTGACCTGTTCACCCAACATGACATTGTCGGCGTGCGCGAACCAAGCTAAGACGCTGACCATGCAAAAAGCGATTCGTGACTTCCGAGGCCAGGTAACGGACTTTGTGACCGAATCCAATGCGGTGAAGGAAAATATCGATAAAGTGGCGTTTAATATCCACGTCACTAACAGTGAAGTCGTTGACGCGGGCTTTACCGGTGGTATGGACTACACAACGCGTGTTAACGCCGAGCTGGTAAGCCGTCCCGATAAAACGGCGGCATGTCGACTGCTTGATCTAGAAGACAGATACTGTGTTGAAACCACTCAAGCACAGCAGCAGGCCAATCGTAAACAGCAAGCGAAACGCTGGGTTAACGTGACGATACGCTCCAATCGTTACGATGACAGTGTGACCATTAATGATGTGTCATACGGCAGCACACCGGTAGAACTCATGCTACCCGTCGGTAACCATGACTTAACGGTCACCAAACCGGGTTTTGTCCCCTACGATCGAGAAGTGTATTTAGGTAAAGATCAGGTAGTGTGGGCCAAACTGAAAGAGCAACCTAACCAGCCACCAAGTCCTGGGAAGAAGTTTACCGACCCGGTTGCCAATAATCTCGAAGCACCGCAAATGGTGGTGATCGGCGCTGGCGAATACAAAGTCGGGCCAGATGCAGGTGAAAATGTGGCTATTCAGCAATCATTTGCGATGGGCGCCACACCCGTCACGGTAGAGCAGTTTGACGCCTTTGTCACCGCCTCCGGTTATGTCACCGCAGCCGAACAAGGTAATGGCTGCGATAAGCTGGTAAATGGCGAGATCAACCAAAGCTTGGATACAGACTGGCGTCAACCCGGCTTTGATCAAGCGGCCGACTCCCCAGTCGTTTGTGTCAATAAAGATGATGCCGAGGCTTACACCGAGTGGCTAAGCCAGCAAACGGGTCAGCGCTACGCGCTTCCAAACGACGTTGAGTGGGAAGTCGCTGCCCGTGGTGGCACGGAAAGCGATTACTGGTGGGGCAATGAAATCGGTGTTGGCAACGCCAACACCGGCTGGAGCGGCACGGTATGGTCAAACGACCGCACTTCGCCGGTTAAAAGCTTTCCACCTAACCCGTTCGGTGTTTATGACACCGCAGGCAATGTTTGGGAGTGGGTAAGCAATGATACCCCTATTGCTCGCGGCGGTGCGTGGAACTTTTCACCTCAACGCTCTCGCGTTTCCGAGCGTTTGGAGTTAGGAGAGAACACCAGCGCCAATTACCTTGGGTTCCGCGTGGTGCGAGATATCAAAACACCTTGATCTCACTCGCCTCATCAAAATAGTAGAAAACACACGCCGCTACTCGTTAGCGGCGTTTTTTTCGAGTAAGATAAGATCAACAATCTTGATATTAAGTTGCTTTACTCAATGTCAATAGGTCAAATCCCCCCTACCCAACGTCTAGTCTTCTGGATATAGTAGACCTCGTAAACGCAATTTGTCCCGATAGACGCGTTTGCAGTTCCTAACACTGTTAGGTGCAGTTAGATAACGATCTTGTATCAACAACCCTCATGATACCAGTGAATTATCTAAACAACCTCTTCTACACGTCGTACAGGATAACTCCCTTTGGGGAAATCTTGTCTTTGCCGGCTTTATGCCGGCTTTTTTTTATGCTCCAATAACGTGTCCGTTTTTCTATATTTTGATGGGCGATGACGTCCAATAATAATAACAATGAATGGGTAAGCGATATGAATCACGTTCCTCCTGCTCTGTCTATGCTCGAGCAATTACCCGGCTGCTGGGGCTGCAAAGATACACAATCGGTATTTGTTTACGCCAATAGTGAATACTGCCGTCTTGTGGGCCTCAAACAACCGCAAGACTGCATAGGCAAGACAGATCATGATATGCCCTGCCCCACCACGCGTTGTGCCGATCAATTTCAAGCGCAAGACCAATACGTGATGAAAACAGGCAAGCGACTCCGTGTGCTCGATATTCATCCCTATGCCAATGGCCGTTGGCATGCGCACCTGTTTACCAAAACGCCTTGGTTTAATGAACAGGGGTATATTTGTGGGGTCATGTTCTGTGGCCAGGAGCTGAGCGACACCGCCATTTTAGAAGTGGGACATTGGGTGTGCCGTGCAGTCACTCACCCTGAACAGGCGTTATCCGATCATCATCATGGTGAAGCTCAGGTACACCTGACATCGCGAGAGCGGGAGGTACTGTTCCTTCATCTGCATGGCAAGAAACCGCAATTGATCGCGCAGACATTGTCGGTATCCGTCAAAACCATCGAAAATCACTTTGCGCATTTACGCGAAAAGTTCGATGTCGACTCCAAAGCAGGCTTACTCGAGCATGCGCTCGCGCAGGGATTTGGCTCCGCGATTCCAGAAAGCTTGTTAACCCAGCAATTGTCTGTGGTGCTACGAGGTTAATCAGACAGCGCCCAGTTCAACAGTGCGCCCTCTTGCCGCCAGTTCTGCGCGATGAGGGCGCTAAGATGTCCCTCGTCGCTATCATCAAAGGGGCGGCGGCTATGGCGCTAAGCGCTCAATCGCCCAGTTGTCATCCTCTTGCCGTTGATATAAGAAACGATCGTGTAAGCGGTGCTCGCCACCTTGCCAAAACTCAATGCTTTTAGGCTTGATGCGATAACCGCCCCAGAATGTAGGGACAGGCACTTCCCCTTTCTCGAACTGTTTTTTCAGCTCCAAAAACTTGCCTTCTAACGCCGAGCGTGCTGATAAACGTTCGCTTTGTTTGCTCGCCCATGCCGCGATCTGGCTTTCTTTGGGGCGAGAAGTGAAATACTTAAACACCTCCTTTTTACTCAGAGGCTCCGCTTCCCCCATAATATGGACTTGTCGCTCGATAAAATGCCAAGGAAAGTGCAAGCTAATCTTGCTGTTTTTTTTCAAATGCAGCGCTTTGCGACTTCCCAAGTTGGTGTAAAACACAAACCCCTCTTGATTAAAGTCTTTAAGCAAAACGATGCGCTGAAAAGGTTGTCCATCTTCATCAACCGTGGCGACAGTCATTGCGGTTGGATCTGGCACTTGGGTATCAATGGCTTGTTGCAACCACTGGCCAAATAAATCCATGGGCGCATCGGGTAAATCATCACGACGTAATCCCCCTTGGGTGTACTCTCTTCGAATGTCTGACAACTCCATTGCTTTCTCCAATTCGTTTATTTTCAACTATTTTGCGCAGGTCTTTGTCAATAAACAAGCACAAACCGATTACGTGGCTGCCAATACAAAGATCAGTCTGTTCTCTCTTAGAGATATTGACATTAACACTTACGCCTTCACGTCACTTTTCTCTTTAACTCGCGCACCAGCACAAAAGCGCGCTAAAAGTCTAAACTAGAAGCTAACAACATAGGAAGCGGGTCAAGTCCACTCATGAACATCGGTGACCACGCAAAAGCGACGATCAAAGCTGTAACCTAGGTCACCGCTATGGCAAACTTCTTGTCATACGACCTCGACGCTCAGGACCATTTTACGATGAGTTAGGAGCCCGAAACGATATATCTCCAGTCGTCAAACATTGGACTTAAAGAGGGAAGCTCGAGGGAGCATGAACTATTTTTACTCGTCAACCTCAGTCTTAAAGCGAAACCATTTATGAAGCAATGGCATATTGCCGGGTTATGTTTGTTGCTCTCTCTCAGCGCGATGAGTCTGACCACCAAAGAGTCACGCTGGGTGGGACAAGTATCGAGCTTTTATGGTGAACGCGCGGGTAAGCGTGTCACGGCATGGCGCAACATGGTGGAAAAGACCCAAGGCTTATCAGAGCAAGAAAAGCTGCGCAAGGTGAATGATTTTTTTAATCAGATGTACTTTGTCGATGATATCGACCTATGGGGAAAAAAAGACTACTGGGCAACGCCTTTAGAGTTTCTTGGTGCCGCCGCCGGTGATTGTGAAGATTTTAGTATCGCAAAATACTTTTCGCTTCGCGAGTTAGGCATTGATGATAAAAAGCTGCGCCTGGTGTACGTAAAAGCAATCCGTCTCGACCAATTTCATATGGTCGTTGCGTATTACCCAACACCGTCCTCCGAGCCGGTGCTACTCGATAACTTAGATCCAGCAATTAAACGTGCGTCGTTAAGACGCGACCTGCTTCCTATATATAGCTTTAATGGTAGCCGACTATGGTTAATGAAAGAACGCGGCCAAGGCGAGCTTGCTGGCAACGCCTCCCGACTTGGCCTTTGGAATGATTTACGTAGCCGTATCGACACCTTAAAGATGAAAAAACCGATTAGACAATTTGATAGGTAAACACCGATGACGTTATTCAACCAAATATTCTCATGGATGCTAGTGATTTTCTTCTGCATAGTGCTGGCCGTCTTCGGTATCGAGCTGAACACCACACGCAACTTTTTACTCAATCAGCAAACCTCTGATGTCAACAACACGGTCAATTCGATGGGGTTAGCCTTGGCACCCTATTTAGAATCGGATGATAAAGTCGCCGCCGAGTCAGTGATCAATGCGTTTTTTGATGGCGGCTTTTACCGCGAGGTTAATTTGACCTTGCTGTCAGATAACAGCGAGATTGTTCGCGAGTACCCGGTAGAAATTCAGGGCGTTCCCCAGTGGTTTATCGATCTCGATATTTTTCCTGTGATCACAGAAAAGCAAACCATCACCAGTGGTTGGATGCAACTTGCCGAAGTCGAAGTGGTCGCGCATCCAGGGTATGCATATAAGCAACTATGGAAATCATTTGTCCAGCTAGGGACAATTCTGGCGATTATCTTTTTGGTCGCGTCCGTGATCATCGGCTGGCAATTACAGCGCTCTCTGAGACCGCTTGCGCGCATTACGGCCAAAGCGGGCGAAATCGCCAAAAACAAATTTGGTGATCCCATTCCGCTTCCTCCCACGACAGAGCTTAAAACCGTGGTCAATGCCATTAATGTCATGACCGATCAGCTCAAAAACTACTTTGAACAACAAGCAAAAGAAGCCGACCGGTTACGTAAAACCGCCTATCGAGATGCGGTATCTGGCCTCGGTAACCGCAGCTTCTATGTTGGCCAGCTTAAATCTTGGTTAACCGAGTCTGGTGTTGGCGGTATGGCGTTAATTAAAGTGGATCTCATTGGGGAGGCCTATAAAAACCATGGCTTCGAAGCGGGGGACCGTGTGGTTGAGCAATTTGCGAATAACCTCACTACCACGATTATCAGCGACGACAACATGACCGCAGCGCGTTTGAGCAAAGATGAATTTGTGATCCTAGCCCCGAATTCAGACCCTGATGACTTACGCTTGCTCGGCGAGAGTGTGCTCGCCATGGTCGTGGACATGCAAGCGGATCCGACCGGCCTCACGCCACCTAAGGTAGCGGTTGGGTTAGCTATCAATGGCGGCGGGAACCAGGATGCCAGCGTGCTACTGTCACAAGCAGATAATGCCTTATCACAAGCACGCAATACGCCAGAGCACCCTGTCGTACTGATTGACCAATCCATCGGTGACGCTGCAATGGGTAAACAGCAATGGAAAGCACTGCTGCATGAAGCCGTCGCACAAGAGCTGTTTGTGTTCAAATACCAACCCGCCACAGACAGCGAATCAAACCGACTGCATCAAGAGGTCTTTTCTGCGATAGAAAAAGACGACCAGTATTATGGGGCTGGGCACTTTTTAGGGGCCGTGGAACAGCTCCAGCTGGGTGAGACCCTCGATAAGTATGTCATTACTCACGTGCTTAAGACATTATCTCAAGACGCCAGTGTCGGGCCATTGGCGGTGAATCTCACCTTGAGTAGTGTGACCAATGCGTCGTTTATTCGTTGGTTGGGAACAACCTTGTATCAGCACCGCAAACAGGCCGGCCAACTGTTATTTGAGATCCCAGAGGTCGCTTTTGTTCGTCATGCTGATCACACTGGCTTGTTGATCGATCAAATCCGTCAAGCAGGCTTCCAATTTGGCGTCGATAATTATGGTCGCAACTTCCAGTCTTTGGATTACTTACAACGCTTTAAGCCCGATTACGTAAAAATAGACTTTGCCTATACCAGCCATATAGAAGACGATGCCCAAGGGCATGTCTTGGCATCAATTTGTCGCACCGCGCATAACTTAAATATCACCACTATCGCGACACGCGTGGAAACAGACGCACAACTTGCTCACCTTTCCGAGCTTTTCGTCAATGGTTTCCAAGGCTATATCTTCAATAACACTCAGGACAGCCATGGTTAAAGATCCGCTCCTGCAATCATTGATTTATGTATCGCGTTACTTCGGTAACGCGAACTCCCCCGATGCCCTTGTGTCTGGACTCCCTATCTCCGACGGCTACCTCTCACCTTTTTTACTTCCCCGCGCGGCTGAGCGAGCGGGGATGGTAATTCAAGCCTTAAAAGAGGGAAAATCCGTAAGGTTGGCTAACAGTTTACACTGTAAATCAGCGTTAACCATTGGCTTGATACGGCTTTAATTCAATCGCCGCATTATCATAAAACAAATGTGATGGACCATGCTCTGAGTGAATCACGTGCTTGTCTTCGCCGATAGTACAATGGACACGATTCAGTAATGACTTAGTCGCAATGATACTGGCGGCTTTGTATCCGCTTTCTATCGCCGCATCTGTTTCTTCCACCGTGGCTTCTATTTCACTTAGCTCGGTAGAAAGGTGCTCGCGTGTCGAACTTATTCTTTCCACCATCGCGGCGTCGCGCTTCTCTTCTGGAACAGCGTCAAGTTTTTTCTCTGCCGCCTGGATCTTGTCCAGTTGGGCACTTTTCTCTTCCCAGCTTTTGTTTAGATTGACGAGTTCCCGTTTAAGTATCGGCAGACGCGGGAAACAATGGATATACGTATGCGCCCCTGCGCTGGCGCCGATAATCACCGCCTGTACTTTCTCACCGACTTCATGTTGACCGCCCGCTAATGTCCCTTTGCGCTTAGTGGCATCAGTAATGATGATTGACTGCCCCACATGTGTTTTGCAGTGCATGGCATGCAAGGTAAGTTCTAGGTTTTGATTGGCACAGAGCGTGGCATACTGCGCGAATTTGGCAACGATATTGCCCTCCGCAATCAGGGTACAATTAATATCAGAATCGGCTGCAACTTGTCGGCCGATAATCCCATTCTGGACAATAATGTCGGCACCGGCGGTGATGGTCGCCGATTCTACCACTCCTCCTACCGTGACGGTTCCCGATGCCGTGACCTTCATACCCACTTCGACATCCCCTTTAATCACCACACTGCCTTCAAAGTTGACATGCCCAGTACCGACATCAACCGCATCTAAGCTCAAGGCATCATCGACAGCCACACCGTCTTTTTGTAACCGAGGGATCCCGGCCATGGTCGCCACCAAAATATTGGGATCTTTGTTACTGAACTCACTACCTGGGTGAGCGGTGAGTGTCATTGGCTGACCGGACGAGGTCGACAACACTGAGCCAGTGACCGTGAAGCCCTCATAACCCGACGTTTCTGGGATCAGTTTTGCTAAAGGCTGTCCTTGCTTCACCATCACCATTTCCCCTAAATCACGCATATCAACGGTTCCATCTTCACGCTGTTTGGGACGACGAACACGCTCGGTAGGATCTTCAATGAGATAGACAAGGTGTGCATCTTCGCCGGCGATAGGCTGTCGGCCGAATGCAACGGGCACATCGAGATATTCACCAGGTTTGAGCTTTCCTGATGCGGAGAGAAGTTTTTGCAGGGTTGGTTTTTTTATCCCTCGAACAATATTAGCATCACGCAGTGTCGAAAGAATGTCATCGGCTTTCAGTCCACGCCCGCCACAAGCGCCGTTAACGATCAAATAGGCCGTCATTTTATCATCGGCGATACGCGCCTCGATAGTTGCATCACGGCGTTCTGCTATAATGAAATCTTCCGACTCAGCATCATCCGGCGAGGCATTTAACTTGGTGAGGGCTGACTCTATCGTATCATCAAAACAAAAAAAGCCATCGACTTGGTTGCTCACCAACCAGTCCTTAATCTGTTTTTTCTCTATGGGTTGGCCATTTGTATGCTCGACGTTCCCTGCCGATAAATATACACGCTGACCATCCTGAGAGACGCGGAGGATATCGTCTAGCATCTCGCTTCCTGCCCATCTGATCCTTGTGGCGGCTTTATTAGCCCAGTAAACCACTTGGCAACGCGCTTGCTCCATCATCTTGTGGAACGTTACGCTCGACTGTCGTCACTGATTAGATTAGTCCAAATCCAATGCCAGTGTGCGCAATTGTCTCATTTATAATAAACTATACAGGTTTATCGTTTATGGGAGCAGGATCACTGATAAAAACGTGACCAGGGTAGGATTAATTCATTGACCCTCTGCATGCTCCCCACAATGATCGACATTAGAACGATTTACAGTGTAAATACGTGTCAAGCGTGACAGCGTTTACACTGTAAATCAAGCCAATGCCGCGTGTTTCGTTTACAGTGTAAATCGCTCATGTCGTCAGGTGCATGTGAACATAGTCCCGTATTCGAGATTCCGCGTCCTTCTTTCCCGCAAGCTGATATCGGGTGCAAACCACAGACCAAGGCAACCCTAACAAAATACGGCTAACCAGAATGGGGAGTGTGGCGTTCTCGCCCTTTTTCCCGTCACAACGAATATGATGATATAACCAAGCCTGTAGACTCGAGAGGGCAGCATCGACTCCTACACCACCGGCTACAAACCCATCGAGTTGTTGTCTTACTTCCTCCGGTAGCGGTGTGGTTGGTAACCCTGCAATGATAGACATAGCAATATCCGTTTCCATCCGTTGATGGCTAGTGAGCATCTGAATGGGAAGACTTTGCCTAAACAAGCGCAACGCCAGATCACACCATCTCAATGGCTGGATAGGTTTAATCATTTGCAGTGAGTAGCAGCCACTGGCTTGATCGCGTTTCAATCCCAGTTTAACCGGCTTAAACCCTTGCTTAAACCAAAACGGCGTCAACGATGCGGTTGCACCGAAGCTAACCCCTACCCCAACTACCGAGGCTTCAGCCGCGTGTTGATTCACGACGGCGAGCAACCGTCGACCGACGCCTTGGTGTCGATAGGGCTCGGACACGGCAATACGTTGCACGCGCCAAAGCCTGTCGCGCAAAACCTCAGCCTCCCCCAAATGCGCGGCGACAGATTGGCTAAACAGATGCCCTTTTATCCGGCGTTGCCCCGCAACGACCGCCTGGCACGTTTGCCAATCAACCCCACCCTCTTGACTCACGACACACGCGGCAACCAACTTATCGTTGCGCCAGCCGGCAAAGATTAAGAGAGCGTCATCGTCCAGAAGACGGGCTAAATCGTTAGGCGATGTTTGATAATGGGCCGCGATCAGTAATGTGAATAACTGCCGTAAACACGCCTCGTCTTGATACAACTGGTGACGGCTAATCGGTTCAATCACCACATTTTTAACCCACTCGGTCTCAAGCATATCGGCCCGTTCCGTCGCTAAGTCGTCGTCGCCATTGAGTAAAAAGAGAGCATTCAAGGTACGCTCAACCGGATCATCATCAGCCCATCGCATGGGGGCGGTGAGCTTTAAGGTACGCCATTGTGGCTGCTCTGCATCCAACATTTGCTTGAGTCGGAGCGTAAAAGCCCGTCCTGTCCCTTCATAGCCATGCTCTGTCGTAGCAATCGCGACGCGACTGTATTGATTCAACCATTGGCTTATAATCGGAAGCGGGATCGCCGCTGCCTCATCAACCAGTAACAAGTCTGCCGCTGGCGCGTCTTGCAACAGCACATCAGGCGCGATAAAGCGTATCTGGCTTCCTTGATAATCGATTTTTTGACCGGCGTCATCAACCTGAAGGGTGGCTTTCAGATGATGAAAAAGCGTTGATGCATGGGCAGGGGAAGGCGATGACACAATGATGCGCCTTGGCTTTTTCATCATCAAGTTAGCCGCGGCCATCCCTAATGCGGCCGATTTACCCCGACCTCGATCAGCGCTAAGCAGCAGGGGACGGCGCCGATGTCCGGTCACGACTTTCTCCACCGCAGCAATCGCATCTTTCTGGGTGACTGAATGCGTTTGGGGTCGCACCGAACGTTCTCGCGGTAACCGGTGTTGCCAATGACAATGAAATGCGACGCTATCATCTTCACTCAAACACCGAAGAAGACGTTGCACGGATGGCGGCATATCTTCAACGCCGTCGGCAATTCGGAGCACAATGAGCGCCCCCGCGCGACAACAACCGACGATGGCGCAAAAAGCTTCCGCGTTAAATTGCGCGTTCACCTCCACCACGATATGACCACACTCTTGTCCTAACTTTTGCTGAGCCTGGCGCCAACTCAAACCATGTTCAGCGCTTCCCACAATTAACGGGGCTTGTGTCTCATCAAAGCCGGCTAGCACAGTCGCCAAATCCTTATCGACACAAACCAGTTGACGGTGGGAGTGATGGGCTGCACGTAAGATCAGCGGCGCAAAAAAGTCTTCCAATGTGGGTGATGTCATCATGTTTCCATAAGGCTTTTTACCAAGCGGATAGGGGATGATAACACGCAAAAAAAAACGACACGCCAGGCATGTCGTTTTTACTTTGTCATTTTCGGCAAAAAGATTAGCTATCGAGTGTTTGCTTAATCAGCGCTAAAATACGCTCTGCGTCTTCGTCACTGACTTTCTTGAGGCTAATATTCAAATTGTTGCCTTTGCGTCGGTATGACGCTCGCCCTTCAAGCAATGTTTGCGCTTGCTCTTTTTCAGTAGATGTCGGCGCAACCAGTTCATCCTTAAACTGCTCAATCAACTGGGTGACTTCTCGCGTAATACGCGTCACGCCTTGCGCATCAACCTGTTGCCATAAAGGCGTGTCACCAAGCTTAGCAACCAGCTGTTGTTGCAAAGACGCATCAAGGCCAAAATACAAGCGGTGCAACTTCACAATCGTCGGCCGTCCCAACTCCGATACACTCGGGTAGGCCTGGAGTAGCGGTAAGGGCAGGGCCGCGGCTTTTAGGGCGCCGCTGACCAAGGCTTCGCTACACTGACACGCATTCGCCAATGCTTTTTGGTCACTCACTTCACCACTGTCTAACATTGCCTGCATCTCTTTACCGCGTTCATAAAGCGATAAGGGTTTGTGCGCATTGGCGACATCTGACAAGAATTTAGCATGGCGCGTACTAATGCCTTTGGCCACGTACACTAAGAAATCTTGGTCTGCAATCAGACACGACATGCGGCGTCGGCTACCGTCGAGGACTTCGATACGACCATCGTCAAGCCAACGACCCACTGCAGGGTACTGCTGGCCATGTGCTTTTAGCGTTACCAAAATATCGGATAACGCAAGTTCATTCAGAAATGACTGCTCTCGCGCATTCTTATCAAAGACGGTCGTTTTATCTCGGATCTCACTGGCAGGGACTTTTACCAGCTCAAATTCAACCGTGTGTTCACCGGCGACCGCAAGCTCAATGACTGCCGCTTTTTCACTCGCTGCACTCTGAGCTTCTTGCGTTGTCGTCGCTCGTCGCTTGTCTGCTTTGGCAAACAAACGCGCATTTAAATCAGAGGTCTTAATGGCCATTTTTCGTAATTACTCCTGATTGAGCTGAGACCAGTGGCTGTGCAGCACACGCTCAAGTTCTAAACCGACACGATGGACGGCATCTTGGGCTGTCGATAACGTCTTTTTACCGCCCTCAAAGTCTTGTGAGGTAAGATCAAACACTGTGCTGTAGGTATCGGCGCAGGTCTCAAAGGCGCGACTTCTTGGAATGGTCGCCATCATGACTTGTTCACCTAAAAGATAATTCATTTCCGTTAAGACCGAAATCTGTTTTTTGTTGTCATCTTCAAACATAGTCGGCATCAACCGCACAAACTCGAGGCCATGCCAGTCTTCAGGGAACATCTCATAGACTTGTGGCAGATGCTGGAAAAAGTTCACCGTCGACGCCCAGTCAAGGCGCTTTGCCGCACAAGGGATCACTAATGAGTTTGAAGCATACATCGCATTCCATACCAGCGGATCGATATGCGGGCCTGTATCTATCATGATAATGTCAAACTCATCACTGATTGGGTCGATGACTTTTTCTTGCAGCAACTCAACCACATTCAGAGACTGGCTCGTTGCTAACGCTTGCCACGCCTCAGCATTAAACATCGCATCCTCTGGGAAGGCCGCCATGGTTTTTAAGTTTGGGTACTGTGTCGGCAATAGGACATTACGCATCATGAAGTCTTTGTCTGCAGGCTGGGGCGTATTATCCAACATGACGTCAACGGCGGAGTAAATCCCCTCTTGCTCGGTCAAACTAATTTGTGGGTTGAGGAACAGTCGCAATGAGCCTTGTGGATCCAAATCGATTAAGCAAATGCGATAACGCTTTTCCAAATTGAGGGCCATACACGCCGCTAAGTGCACCGCACTCATGGATTTACCGGTTCCGCCTTTCTGGTTTTGGATGTTCACCACCCAAGGCTTATGGGTTTTTCCTTTACGCTCATGAAAGGTCGGCACATTCGCCGCATCCATGATTTGGTGCGCCTCATCGAGTGTAATCGAATAATGGTTAGCGTTGTTTTTGGTAAACTGATGCCCCTCTTGCTCCATGCGAGAGATCGCTTCATCAAGCTTTCGCCGCGTTAAACCAGAACGCGTTTCCATTAATGCTTTTGACATCGGTGGAAACAGTTGGTCGTGGCGCTCTTCCATCACAATCTCGACCCGATCAGACTGAACCTGTTTCGTCTGCGCGGCGATGTTGCGAAGGTTTTCAATCGTCTTTTCCCTATCCATATTCTTTTTCGCCTTAACGAGAAATAATTGCCGATTGTACAGCAAATTCCAGTTAAAACAATAAAAAGGTGAACAAAAGCCGATCAAATAAAGATCCTGCTCACAATTGTTATCTTGGATGATTGATGAAAATAGCGACAAATATCCGCTTATCCTCACCTCGACAAACCTACGATAAGTTCCGCACATTTTAAATGTCACAGCGTCACTTATTTACAATGTAAACAAGTCGAATAACCGGAAGCTTATCTTTGAATGGCTAATTTACGGTATCCGATCATTGAACTGAGTTTATCGTGGCTTAACCCTGAAGCAGGGAAGTTGGTTTGAAAAACATCCCCATTTGTCGCTCATCCGATCGCTTACTACGGTTTTGATCATTTTTCCCGAAACGATGATCAAGGTGTACGGCCTTCATGGACGCCATCACTTGATCATGCTTTCGAGCGTAAACGCATCATTTAGGAAACATGATCAAGCGGTATTATGGGTTAAATCCTCTGCAAATCCACGCGGCGTATATCGCTACTCAACGGAACAATGATCAAGACTTGCTGTAAACGCTTATACAATGTCCCATTGTTCGGAACGATATAATCAAACCGCCAAATTACGGATAACGTCAGGTGTAACAAGGGATCGAGAAGGATCTTATCCTCCTCTCCGTCTCCAGTGGACGAAACAGGGGGTTAGGTCAAGATGATCGAACAGCACGATCCCCTTCATGATCATTGTTCCAATAACCGGACACATACATCCCAGTGACGGTTATACTGTCAATGTCATTTCGATTTGATGGATAAGCGTGAAATAGCCGCTAGCCTAACCAACAACATGGACGCTTTTTCATCGGATCGACTAAAAAAGCGCTGTCTTGATCATTGTTCCTAAGTCCCATTCGCCCGTTTAGTCACTAAATCGAATAACATCATCGTCAGCGATAGCCTATCACTGTGGATAAGATGTGTATCACGCTTGATCATCGTTGCCGTTATTATCTGATCATCAATGCGGTAAGATGTTGATCATTGATGCGGGCCTTACTTGATCATCGTTGGTGCGTGTTGATGATCATGTCTCCGAAACTTTGATGATCATGCTTTCGAGGAAGGTAAAATTATACTTCATAAAAATCAGAATGTTATATAAATCCAATTGTTTGGATCATAAGATCAGATCATCAAATTAGATCAGAATAATCATAAAGATCAGTTAAAAAGCACAATAAAAAAGATCTTTCTTTTTGGTTCTTTTTTTATTAGTCTTTCCCTGGAAGAGTGATCGATTTACGGTTTCCGTCAATTCAATTAAAAATGCGCGTTGAGTATGCTCGTGACAAAGGATTTAAGCTGACATGAATGCCAGTAAACCCGAAAAAATCTTGATAAAAGCCCCTCGCTCCCACAAAGACGGGCATTTGTTTGCCGTTCATGATCAGTTGATTGATTGGCTTGCACAGTATGAACACTTTAAAGGGGTAACCAAAAGCATTCTAGAGCTGCTGAACTTAATTTCAGTGCGGGGCTTTGCCTCTCAAGACGGGTATGTCTCCACCACAGAATTGGTTGACGCGACAGATGGCCAGCTCACACGCGCAGCGATTCAGCAAAGGCTTCGTGCCGCTGTCCAGTTAGGATTGTTCATTCAGCAACCTGTGCGGTTTGAAGAAGGACTCGCGGGCAAAACCATGCTGCATCAGTTTGTTAATCCTAGCCGATTGATTTCATCGCTCGGCAGTGCAGGCCTAATGACAGAAAAAAGTCGCGATGCAGTCAAACAAAAACGTTCAAAAGCGTTAGCGCAAACACAAGTTAATCGACAACTTCTCAATGAGCATGGACTGGGCACGCCCCCCATGATGCCTGGTGAGAAAGATCAGATTTTGGTCTCACCGACCAGCTGGGCTGGGATCATTGATCAAGCGCTTGCCCCTCCGCGCACCAAAAAAGGTTATCAAAAATCGATGGTGGCGATCAGCGGGACCAAAGCGATCATTGAAACCCGCTCGGCTAAGTCGATCATGACAGTGGATGATCTGATGACACTGTTCGCCCTGTTCACCCTCACGGTGCAGTACCATGATCACCATTTGCCTAATTACGAGCTACAAACCCAATCTATAGGCAATAAAACCCCCATCTATATCACTGATATTCTGCAATTACGGGGTAAAAAAGACAGTGGTCCTGCACGTGACGCCATCCGCGAAAGCATCGATAGGATTGAATTTACTGACTTTCAGCTTCATGAGCTGACAGGACGTTGGCTCAGTGAAAACATGCCAGAAGGGTTCAAAAGTGACCGATTCCGGTTCTTAGCCAGAACCATTACCGCCTCAGAGGAAGCGCCTCAAGAAGGGGAAGATGGTGAGGTTAGGATCAAGCCCAACCTTTACATCTTAGTGTGGGAGCCTTCGTTCTTTGAAGAGTTGATGACACGCGATTATTTCTTTTTGTTCCCACCGGAGATATTGCGTCAGCACACCTTGGTGTTTCAGCTCTACTCGTTGTTCAGAAGCCGTATGTCGCGTCGACTCGAAGATTCCATGTTGCTTAGCGAGCTGAACCAGAAAATGGCGCGGAATATCGAATGGCGCCGTTTTTCCAGTGATTTAATCCGAGAGCTACGAAAGCTGGCGGAAGGGAAGGTGACCGAATCTGTCTTTGCGGTGAACTTGTGGGGGTATCACTTAACGTTAACGCGCGAAGACGAAGAGAAAAAATATCCTGACTACCGCATAGACATAAAATGCAACGTGGACGAGGTGATCCGCTATTCGCGTGCCAAGATGTATAACGAGGGCAAACGTTCGTTGGCCCCCACCATGCCCAACCCATTGCGAAACGAGATCTTACCCAGCCAAGACCTTGATCAGCTTTCCGGGATCATTGATGGTGAGTTTGAACCGATCCAGCGCAAAGAGAAGAGTAGTGGCCGCTTGGGACGTCGTGTTAAACAACGTAAGCACTTGGTTGAGATTAATGCAGATGAACTGACCATTGTGCTCTCAAAGTATACGTCTGAGGAAGCGTTGCAACGCAGTATTACCGCGTTGTCGGCGATGACAGGGCATCCTTCATCCGTGATCACCGAAGAATGTCATGGGTATTTAGAAAAGCTTGATTGGTTGCGCGTGGGTGAGCAAGTGGTCTCTTACGAAACACTCAGCCACACCATCGAGTTTTATAATCAACAACAGCATGATAGACACCTTTCTATTGAAAAGTTGATATCTGGCCTAGCCGTGCGACGTAAAGTCTGTCAGCGCGTGTTTGAGGGCCATCTCGATGGGCAAGTGCTTAAGGCTCTGGATGATATTGCAATGGGTGGGTAGTGATCGATTTTGCAGGTTGTTGACAGGGTAATGACACAAGCTTAGATGATCGACGTAAACTATCTCTCGATACCTTTGTCCTATTGGGTGCTCTGATGGCACCATTTGGCGAATCACTTGCCGAGCGGGCTTTGCCCGCTTTTTTCTCCTTGCCTTCCTCATCCGCTAAGCGAGTATCCATCTGTTGGGCACCGTTGGTAATTCGTTTGGATTTTATTTGCCACTTTACAGTGTAAACTACCTGCTTTATCCATCCTTTGTGTGAGTTTGTGAGGCAGTCATGCCATTTTTATTGCCGTTGGCCGCGGTGCTCATCTGGGCGATTAATACGATTGTAAACAAGATGTCGGTGACTGTGATTGCACCTGGTGCGATGGCGTTCTATCGGTGGTTTTTTGCCATGTTAGTGTTAACGCCCTTTTGTCTGCCCACTGTATGGCGACAACGACGTGCGGTGCGTTGCTATGCACCACGTCTTGCCATTCTAGCGCTGTTAGGCATGGTCACTAACCAATCCGTTGCCTATTTTGCTGCGCAAACCACGACGGCAACCAATATGGCGCTGATTATGTCGTTGGTACCAATGTTAAGTTTATTGATCAGTGTGCCCACCCTCGGGCAACCGTTAACGACGCGGGCAGGGATCGGGGCCATGTTATCCTTCGGTGGATTGGTCTATATGTTGACGCTGGGCAAACCGCTTTCTCTTTTTCACGCTGGTGCGTCGGTGGGGGATGGGCTGATGCTGGTATGTGCGTCCTCATATGCACTGTATTGCGTGCTTCTTAAGCGATGGACGATGGCACTGTCAAACTGGGTCTCAGTGTATGTACAAGCCTTGTTTGCGGTGATCATATTGCTGCCGGTCTTGTGGATGGCGCCTAGTCCTACGATCCCCGCGGACGCTTACCCATTGGTGGGATTTGCCGCCTTGGGCGCTTCGGTGATTGCTCCAGCGGTTTGGCTACACGCTATCGCGCTCAATGGGGCGAGTCGAACGGCGATGTACATGAACCTTCTCCCCGTGATGACAGCGGCTATCGCCGTTGTTGTGCTAGGGGAAACACTCACTCAGTACCACTTGTTGGGCGGTGGATTGGTGATGCTGGGTGTGGCCATCTCACAGCAATCAAGACGCCGGTCTTGCGCGTAACCGTCTACACTCAATAAAAGTGGGTTGTTTGACGGAGGTCGCCAATGTGGTGGTTAATTGAGTTAAATTGGGTACCTTTGTGGGTCACACCGACAAACGGTCGCTGTGACGGGGCAGGGTCGTCACCGATTATCTGGTAAAGAGAGAACAGTAACCCGACATGGACGTGGATGTAACTAACCGCTTAGTCGTTACCTTGAGAGCCGCACGGCGAAACGAAGCCCGTTATTTTTGGCGCAATATTTATTACTCTCGTGCCTGGAAACAGTATGATGCGCCTTACACACCCATTGAACCGGTGTCGTTTTGGTCGTTTCGTTTTGGTCTTTTTCGCCGGTTCATCGTGGGTGACACGGCCCAGGTGATTTGTGTGGATAACGAGCCAGTCGGTTATGTCACCCTTTACTGGGAAGACAAACGCACGCGTTGGTTAGAAGTGGGGATCACCATTTTCGATCCCACAGACTGGGGCAAAGGTATCGGCCGACGTGCACTGACGCAGTGGATTGACCAATTGTTTATTCGTCACCAAGTAAACCGAATCGGCTTAACGACCTGGTCAGGTAATCCAGGGATGATGCGCTGTGCCAAAGCGCTAGGAATGTCTGAGGAGGGGCGCTTACGCGCCGTCCGTTACTATCAAGGTGAGTATTATGACTCACTCCGCTACGGCGTGTTGCGCGACGAGTGGTTGCAGCAAGCGGCGCCATTATGTCGAATGGATACTTCATCCGCCGAAGCCATGACAACCGTCGCCTCAACCATGCACCAAGACCATTCGCTGGTGTGATTTCGGCAGCAACCAATCTTCCAGTGCTGTCCGCGCAATCGGGCGAGAGAGCACATATCCTTGCAAGTAGTCACATTGGTGTTGGCGCAGCCAGCCTAGCTGCTGTTTGGTCTCGATGCCTTCTGCTACGACGGTTAAATCGACGGCATGTGCCATGGCAATCATTCCTCGACAAAGGGGCGCCGCTTTGCCGTTGGGCTGATCGATATCCATGATAAAACTGCGATCCATCTTAATCACGCTAAACGGATATTGGCGCAGTAAAGAGAGGGATGAATACCCGGTGCCAAAGTCATCGAGGTACAGTTTTATTCCCAGCGCGTGAAGCTGATGTAAGTTCTTCCCCACCGTTTCTGAATGCTCAAGTAGGGCTGTTTCTGTCATTTCTAACCCCAGACACTGGGGCGCAAACTGGTGCCTGGCGATCAGTGAGGCGACGTCATCGGCAAAAGTGGCTGACTGACACTGCTTGGCCGACACATTCACCGTGATAGATGGACATTGGTTAGTGGGAAATCGGATATGCCAGCTATCAAGCACATTAGCGACTTGCTCGAGCACCCAGTCGCCAAGCTCAATGATATAACCGGTTTCTTCTGCGATTGGGATGAACTCTGCCGGTGAGATCGCCCCCAGCGTCGGGTGTTGCCACCGGAGCAGCGCTTCTGCATGGCTGAGTGTTTCATGTTCACCATCAAAAATAGGTTGAAACATCAGGTGAAACTGCTGCTGTGCCAACCCTTTCTTTAAGTCTTGTTCAACAATAAAGCGTTGCTGGACTTTGGCAAGCATGGCCGGTTGGAAAATGGCCAGGCGATCACGGGTTTGCTTGGCGTGATACATGGCAATATCCGCCTGCTGAATGATATCCGTCACCGAGGCATTGGCCTTGTTCACCGAGGCAATGCCAATGCTGGCGGACAAGTTAATCATATGCTCGTCCACCTTGTAAGGTGCGCTGAGCGCCTGGAGCAGGTGCTTGGCTTTGGTTTGTGCCAATGCCAGTGAGCTGTCGGCTTTAAGCAAAATGATGAACTCGTCGCCACCAAAGCGAAACACGCGCTCGCCACTGACCGATTGTGTCAAACGTTTAGCAACCTGTTTTAGAAGCTTGTCTCCCGTCACATGACCGAGAGAGTCGTTAACCACTTTAAACCGATCGAGATCGATAAACAGCAAGGTAAAGTGCTCGCTGTACTGGGCGCTCACTTGCTGGAGTGCTCCCTCCAAGGCATTATCGAGCGCCGCACGGTTTGCCAGCCCCGTTAGAGTGTCGTGATGTGCTTGATGGGTAAGCTGGCGGGTCTGCTTGTTGACTAAGTGTTGTGCCAATGACAGTCGGTTAGCGTAAGACCAAAAACTGGCCAGAACCGATAAGCCGAGTGACAATACCAATAGCCCGACTAGCACTCCGTAGAGTAGCCCTGTGTGCAAGCCGCGCAGATGGGTGAATCTCACTACCAGCCCTTCTTCGCTGCCGGCAATCGGAATAGTGATGTCGGGCGAGTGAGTATTTCGCCATGTTTGCAATGCTTGCGTTGAGTGCGTGGCAAACATTTGCTGGTGGCCAAAGGCTTCACGGGCGATTAGCCCCATATCGGGCGCGGGAGTGTCATCTTGCCAGATCGTGGGTAGAAAGGTATCAAAATAAAGTGTGGTGGCGAGAAAACCGGCTAATTGGCCGTCTCGTGCGGTAATGGCTGCAAACCAACGCACCCCATGTCCTTGCTCGTCGTGAATCAGTCTTGCCACCGGTTGGCGCTTAAAATAAGCCCGTTCCATGGTGACGGTATTCTCGCATTGCGCATCCGCGCGCCAACCTGAATACCCCTCTGCCGCAGCTTTGGGGGACAAGTAAAGCGCGGGAAAGGTATCACCCCGCATCACCCACTGGCAGGCATGGTTATTGAGCGGTGGAAAGGGATGATAATGCCCGTGTTGCGCGGCAAATTGTTTTAACTCAGCGCGATTGACTCGAGGTAGCCACATAACGCTATCAAGCCCAGAGCGCTTTTGGGTATGGTTATCGATAAAGGCATGGAATTTATCACGTGTCAGGCCGCCTTCTTGTTGCAGATACAACTGTGCCGATAATTGAAGCTCATAGAGTTGGGAAAAGGCTTTACTGAGAGTGTGACGTTGCTTTTCCACGTCGGTCGAAAATCGGCTTTGCTGACGCTGGTTTTCCAAGGTATAGACAGACCAACCGGCGATCAGCGCAATCATTACAACCGCCAGGTAACGCCATAGAGGCTGTGAAGAAAAATACCGCATATAAAGAATACATCGAATCTCACTATCGAGAGAGACAGGGTAGAGCGGTTCGATGACAATCTATGCCTATTTGCTTTTCATTTTTATGACAGGTCGTGACTTCGCCTGCCCTGGCGCGTCAGAAAAATGACGGATTTTTTATACAGGGTTAAGGTCGGTATCGATGAGTGCAAAGATATATAAATGTGAAAATGATCACGTTATGTTTAGGGGCTTGATTCGCCTCTGAAGTTTGTGGGCAAGTGGTGAGTTATGCAATTTTGTTCCGGTGATTCGATACATTGTGCCTGCTGTTTTGGTAGGATGCTTTCTGGTTCTCTGCTAACTTTCAATGAGTCGATGGAGAGACAACCTGATCCACCGTTCCCTTTCCTTCCTGGCGATAACACATTGATTGTGGAGGCGTTCCATGAAAAAACTGGAGAATATCTCTGCGATATGCTTTGACTTAGACGGCACGATCGCAGACCCTTTTGATGATCTATACGACGCTGTCCTCGGCATGTTGAGAGGGTTTGATTTGCCGGAGGAAGAGCCCAGTGCGATTCGAGACTGGATTGGTGATGGCGCGGATTTATTGATCCATCGGGTGCTTACGCGACACATTGATGGGCGGGTTTCTACCACCGTACTGAACCAAGCCCGCGCGTTGTTCCTGTCCTCATACCTAGGCAAAAAACCGCCAAAAACTCGACTCTATCCAGGGGTGCTTGCTTGTCTTGAAGGTCTCTCTCAACGTCAGTTCCCGATGATATGTACCACGGACATGCAAACGGCGCATGCCAATAGCCTACTCAAAGCACTTGGGGTCAGCCACTTTTTTACCCGTATCTTAGGAACCGATGCAATCGCAGCCGGAAAGCCGGATCCCGATAGCATTTTTGAATCGGCGGCGATTTTAGCAGTGCCACCATCAGAATTGCTGGTGGTTGGTGATGCCGTGAATGATGTTCATGCGGCAAGAGCGGCGGGCTCGCCTGTCGTGTGTGTCGATTACGGCTATAATTACGGTACAGCAATCCAAAAAACGGGGCCAGATACCACCCTTGATACATTGGCCGCCTTGCCCAATATTATTTCTAAGCCAAGCCGGATTGAGGTGTCAGGGCATGTGTTGACCACACCACCGGTATTGGCCGGCCCACTTTATGGTCGTGGATCACGGCCGGGAGGTGGGGCACAGTTTCGCTAACACTGCCAGGAGGGAAGCGTGAAAAACGAACTCAATCCTACCCATCTACTGCGCGCGTTTGAGATAGTGACAGAGTATGGTGAGAAAATAGAAGATGGGCACCGCCTAGATGGCATTGACGCTTTCTCAGATTATGACGGCTATACCATTTATTTAGCAGGAAATGGGGTACAGTTACGTGTGGGGTTTCACAATACCTATGATCTTGACTATGAGCACGAAAACCTAAAAGAGCAGTTCCTGAAAAAGGTCGATGCGCTAGTCAAAAACTATAAAAGATAGCGACGGATAGGCAATGCATGCCGGACCGTCAAACGCCCCACAATGGGGCGTTTTTTATAGGTCAAAGGCAGGGAGCATGGACAGCGAACCAATCACCACAAACCGAACACGCGGGACCCAAGCCCATTATCAAGCGTTAGTCGACAGCGCGGCAGCCGCGATCTTGGTGATTGATGAACGCGGCATTATTTTAGATGCGAACCCGTTCACCCACCGATTATTGGGTTATCACCCGCAACAGCTAATCGGAAAGAATGTTGATTGTTTAATGCCGCCGGAGCACCAAGGGAAGCATGACCATTATTTACGGCAATATATAACAACAGGCCAGGCAAACATTATCGGTACCGGCCGGCGGGTTGAGGCACGGCATCAAGCGGGGCATGTGGTACCGATTCATCTTGCGGTCAGTGAAGTGTGGGTTGAAGACCGGCGAGAGTTTATTGGCATTATGTCTGATATGCGCGCGCTGACTCAGGCTCAGACGCGTAATAAACACGAACGCAATCAACTCAAAACCATTATTAATGCGATCGCCAATCCTGTTTTTGTCCGAGAGCTGGGCGGACACTATTCGCTTGCAAATTATGCCTGCCTGCAAGCATTAAATGTCGAGCATGTTGAACAGCTTGCTGAGGCAATTCATGGTGCCTTGCCTGAGGGAATGCGCGAAACCCTCAATGCGCTTGATCACCAACTGACGCTCGATGGTGAACCCGTTCATGTCGATGTGACATTAAGAGATGGTCGGACTTTTAAGCTCGCTAAAACGCTTATTCGCCACGTAGAGGGAGAGCCTTACGCCATTGTGACTGTTGGGTATGATGCCACACCATTACTGCAAGCGAAGCACGAGGCAGAACGCGCCAATCAAGCCAAAAGTGATTTTCTCTCTGCCATGAGTCATGAGCTGCGCACGCCTTTAAACAGTGTGCTCGGTTATGCGCAACTACTACAACGATCCTCTTCTCCTCGCTTGACGGAGACGCAACGGCAATATGTCGATCAAATTCACCAAAGTGGTCGCCACTTACTCACCTTAATTAATGATGTGCTGGATCTTGCCAAACTTGAGGCAGGAAAAACGGTGGTCAATGTCACTTGGTATCCGGTTCGCGCCCTTGTCAGTGATGCCGTTCGAACACTACTCCCGCTCGCAAAGCAGCAGCACGTTGAGTTAGATGATTGCCTACCCGCGGATCTGAGTGGCGACCTATATGTGGATCCAACCCGTTTCAAACAAGTGTTGATCAATTTACTCAGCAACGCGATTAAATATAACCATCCTCAGGGGCGAGTATGGGTTGAAGCCAGTCAACCATCGTCAACCTTGACGATCTCTGTATCAGATACCGGGATCGGCATCGCTGAAAATCGGTTAAACCATCTTTTTGAGCCATTTAACCGCTTGGCCGCCGAACAATCACAGATTGAAGGGGCAGGTGTGGGGTTAGCGGTGAGCCACCAATTGGTTGTGCAAATGCAAGGCGAGATGTCAGTAAAAAGCCAGCCAGGCAAGGGCAGTTGTTTTTCAGTGACTTTCCCTTACCGGGCGTCGACGCGACCTGACGATCAAGGTTGTACGTGTCTCCGCGTGAGCCAGCCGCATCGCGTGCTCTATATTGATAATAACAGTGCCCGCCAGCGCCTGATGACCGATTGCTTTGAAGATTGGCCAATGTTGACACTCTATCATGCGCATGAGCTGTCACTGGCTGAGGCTGTTGCGCTCGCGTCTCCGCCATCGTTAGTCATTATAGCGGCTGATAGCGTTGCGGCAACGTCCGAACAAATACAAGCACAATTTGGCGACAAACCACTCATTGTTCTGACTGACAACCCATGCGACGAACCACATAACAAACCGACATTACAACGTTTATCGTTGCCGCTCTCGTCAGCGGACTTGGCTGAGGCCATACAATTATTATTAGAGGAGAGGCTATGATAAAGGATCCGTCACAAGCACATATACTGATCATTGATGATCGACCGGAAAACATTCACTTACTGTCTACCATGCTCAAGCAAGCCGGTTATCAACAGCTGAATGGGCTCACCGATCCTCGCCTTGTCACCGATGCTCTCTCCCCCGTTCCCGACCTGATTTTACTCGATATGCGGATGCCGCAGCGCTCTGGCTTACTGGTGCTGGATGATCTTAATGACGCTTTAGATGAGCATTGCCCGCCCGTGATGGTACTCACCGCAGATAATGACCTGAATTTGCGTAACCAAGCGTTATGCCGTGGCGCGATTGATTACATCAGCAAACCCTTTGATCACGATGAGGTGTTGCAACGGATTCAAAACCTTTTGCATCTGCAATTGAAAACCCGTAAAGAGCGCGATCAAGCGGCACGGCTGCAAATGCTGGTTAACAAACAAACGGCGGCTTTACGCGCGCTGTCTTTGACCCATCCGTTAACCGGGCTACCAAATCGTCGCGCATTATTAGATGCCGCTGAGCGCCAGCTGAGCAAAGGGCCGGTGACTGTGATGATGATTGCCTTAGATGGCATGGAAGCGGTGACCAAACACCAAGGCCATTTAATGACAGAGGCACTATACAAACAAGTGGCCAATCTGCTAGCCAATAGTACAGTGGCGCGCCCACATCGCATTGGCGTTTGGGATAGCACACGACTGGTGATGCTGATTGAAGAACACGATAACCATGCCGTAGAAAAAGCCGCGCGCATCAATCGGTTGATCAGCGGACACCACACGCTCGATGGGCGTTTAATGTTTTTACGTTGCCACATTGGTATCAGCCGCACGGAGCATGAGACACAAGATGTGGCGCAACTGTTTCGTCAAGCCATTTTAGCGATTCCGACGGATGACCAACTTATCGGCGAATATCAGCCTGAGCTTGATAGCCAAGCTCAGCGCGCGCATTTGATTCGCACCGAATTAGGGCCAGCACTGCAAAGCGGACAATTATCACTGGTGTATCAACCCAAATGGCGATTAGACGGCGGTTTGATGATAGGCGCGGAAGCGCTGTTGCGTTGGCAGCATCCGACCCTTGGGGCCATCAGTCCGGCGGAATTTATCCCCATCGCCGAACGCAGCGCAGATATGATCCAACTGGGCGACCACGTACTGGTGATGGCCTTAGCCGCGGTTGAATGTTGGCGAAAAAATAAACTGATCAACGATAGCTTCCACCTGTCAGTCAATGTTTCTGCCCAGCAGTTTCGCCCCGGCTTTGCTGACAGCGTCTTAGCTCGGTGCCAGGCAGTTGATGTCCCTTTGCATCTGATTCAATTAGAGGTCACAGAATCAGCACTGATCCAGCACATGTCGGTGGCACTGAAAGAGCTACAACAATTGCGAGATGCAGGCATGCATATTGCCCTCGATGACTTTGGCACCGGCTATAGCTCACTCAGTTACCTTAAACAGTTACCGGTCGATTGGGTCAAACTTGATCGCAGCTTTATCCACGACTTGGCTACCAACGCCAGTGATAAGCACTTGGTGGGTAGCGTGATTGATTTAGCCCATGGTTTTGGTCATGGTGTGGTCGCCGAGGGCGTCGAAAAAGAGGACCAGCAGTATGTGCTACAAACCATTGGCTGCGACCAAGTACAGGGCTTTTTATACGCACGGCCGCTAATTCAAGAAGGATTTGAACAACTGCTTAAAACCGCCAACCAAGGCAACGCGACCATTAATAGCAACGCGACGATCAATAGCAACGCAACCAGCAATAATAATGAGATGGCCTAAACGCGCAATTAGCACCCTCAACCTTGCGCTTTATCACTAAGGTTTATATTCTGATCGTGTTAGTCGGGGAGCAAGCAATTGCTGAGACTGTGAAAGCAGGACCCGTAGAACCTGATCCAGTTAGCACTGGCGGAGGGAACTGACGTGCTCAGCACACAAGGTCGCGCCATCGTGCGTGGTTTTGTCTCCTTCCGCCCCTGATGATTAAGGGGCCAATATGAACCTATCTCCACCTGTAATTCTTACCATCGCCGGCTCAGACAGCGGTGGCGGTGCCGGCATTCAAGCCGATATTAAAGCGATTTCAGCTACCGGCGGTTATGCGTGCTCGGTGATCACCGCATTAACCGCGCAAAACACCTGTGGCGTTGAGGCCGTCTCGGCGGTTGATCCTGGTTTTGTCCGCGCCCAATTGGATGCGGTGTTGTACGATATGCCAGTACGTGCCGTGAAAATCGGCATGCTCGCCAACCAAGCGATTATTCGCGAAGTAGCCGCTGTGCTCGCGCGCTCCCCGCACTTACCAGTCGTGCTCGATCCGGTCATGATCGCCACCAGCGGCGATCCGTTATTAGATGATGACGCCATGGATGCACTGATCAATACATTGATCCCGCGCGCGACCATTTTAACCCCCAACTTGCCAGAAGCCGCACGTTTAACTGGGTGTCCTGTTCCGACAACCACCGAGGAGATGTACGCCTTAGTGCCGGCACTGCGCAAGCTCGGATGTCCGTACGTGATGCTCAAAGGTGGCCATTTACATCACGCCACTGAAAGTGTGGATGTATGGATTAGCCGAGATACGTGCCAAACCTTGAGCGCCCGTCGGGTTGAGACTGCAAATACGCACGGCACAGGCTGTTCACTGTCCGCGGCGATTGCCTCTTTTTATGCGCAGGGACTGACACCTATCGAGGCCGGGCGAGCGGCTAAGCGTTATCTCACCGACGCGTTAGCGCATAGCCAGCAGTTAAAGGTGGGAAGAGGCGCGGGGCCTGTACATCATTTTTACGCTTACCCAGTCGAAGCGCGTCATCACTATGTACAAGAAGCCTCGGTTGAATAGGTCGGTTTTTCACCAATAGGGCATCTAAAGCGAGTCCGCCGCTTCTAAGGTGAAGCGGCGGACTGCTCGGGAAAGGCTAACAGCAGGTGTCGCGTGTGATGAATGGTACCCGAATCACGCCGCTGACCAATGCGGTAAACGCTCGGCTGCAATATAGAATACGCGATCGCCAGGGGCGACGTCTGTTGCAAGGTTGGGGTTAAGGGTAATGCCTTCACCTTTATCGAGACCAATTAATGTCGCATCGTATTCGTGCTTTAATTGTTTGAACAGGGTGCCCACATCCGTGGCACTCGCATTGGTAGGATAGCGTGCGCAATACTGCGTCATCCCCTGTGCCGTGCTTAACAGCTCGTGATGTAATTGGCTGGAACCCGGATCAACAGCGGCTTTCGCCAGCATTTCCACGGAAACAGACGGTACACACTCGGCGTGTGGATAGTGTTGTTTGAGTATTTGGCTGAGTGCATCATCTTGAAAGTAGGCGAGCAGATGCGCTGAGGGGTTTTTATGCGCGCAGAACAGGGCCGCTGACAGGGTAATATCGTCTTCGGGGTTATCGATAATAATGCTCGCGGCACTATCAATACCCGCACGGGCAATGCCCTCGGCGTCGGTAAAGCTGGTGACGCGCACAAATTCCACCTCGCCAGGGAGCGGGTTTTCCATTTCGGGACGCACACAAAGCACAATAGGACGATCGCCATGCACACCGCTTTGTAGTAGGCGAATAAGCTGGATAGTGCGTTGACCATTCCACCCTAACACCAGAATATGATTTTTCACTGTAAGACTCCGTTTTCCTTGTAATCCACGTCGCCAATAATCGACCAACGCACTGGTTACATGGCCAATTACAACGGCAAATAACCCCAGCCCGCCGGGAATAATCCAAAAGGCGGTAATCCACTGTCCTGCTTCTGTCGCTGGCGAATAGTCGCCATAGCCAACGGTGGACGCGGTGACCATTAAGTAATAAATATAGCGACCGAGTGACTGGGTCATCTCGGTTTCGCCCGCCCAGTACAAAAGCAGCCAGCCGATGATGCCGTAAGCAAGGACCACCAAGCCCAAAATACGCCCATTTAAATGGGCGAAGTGACTGATAATCCAACGTTTAAAAAGCAACCAAAAGGTCATAATGTTTCGCTCATTCGCCGCAGAGACGTCAGTATGGCGGGATTTTTTATCGGTTTACAGTGTAAATCAAATGATTGGCGTAAAATGGATCACATTTCGCTCCGTTTATCATACAAAACCAATATTAAGCGTTAAAATATTATAAAAAGCTTAATTAGGAGTCAGCGTGTTTATATCCCGTCGTCAACTTGAACAAGAACAGCAAAAACAAGTCGCTCAACAGCAAAAAATTGAACAGATTAATCATACCATCGACGCGCTGAATGCAGAGAAAGCTGAATTGCAGGAAGAGCTAGACACCGCAGAGAAAAAACGCCAAACCGGCAAAGCGATCGACGCCAACTTATGCCACTTTGGTGATTCGATTAACGCCACCCAATCCTCTCTGGCCACCTTGGCGGACACCATTAACGGTGAAAAAGAGCGTGTGACCGAAGTGAGCCACCAAGCGGCATCATGTGCCGAGCAAGTCAATGACCTTGCGCGCCATGTGCAGTCGTTATCTTCGCAATGTCAGCAATCGTCGGAAGCGATTCGCTCGCTCGATCAACATGCCCAAGAGGTGAGTGGCATTGTCAATTTGATTCGTGATGTCGCCGATCAAACCAACCTGCTGGCGTTAAACGCAGCCATTGAAGCGGCACGCGCCGGCGAGCAGGGCCGAGGGTTTGCGGTGGTCGCTGATGAAGTACGCAACCTTGCCGAGCGCACGTCCACCGCCACGCAAGATATTACCCAGCTGGTGGAAAAAATTCGTGCGGGCAGCAGCCATGCGTGCACGCTCACCGATACCCTTGCCACTGAAGCCATTCAATACAGCGAACAAGGCCAACAGGTTGCCGATGCCATGGCCACCCAAAGTGAGCAAGCACAGCACAGCCGCACCACCATTAAAGCCTCTGCACTGCGCGCCTTTTGTGAACTGGCAAAACTTGATCACATCAGCTTTAAATTTGCGATATACCGCGTGGTATTAGGCGAAGACAGCATGATGGCGGACGATGTCACCGATCACACCCAATGCCGACTCGGCCAGTGGTATAACCATGGTGAAGGGCAGCAATATTTTGGGCAGTTGCAAACGTTTAAAGCCATTTCCGGGCCTCACGAGCAAGTGCACACCCACGCCAAGGCTGCGGTGGCAGCGTTTCATGCTCAACAACCCGAGCAAATGGTCACCGCATTAAAAGAGATGGAAAACGCCAGCATGACGGTCATCGATAAGCTTGAACATCTCGCAATAGAAGGCAGTGAAGAGGTGGCATAACAACGGGGTGTTAAATCGACGAGCGCATGGTAATCTCAAGTCAAACTAAGGAAAGATGGCCGAAGGAGGCTGAAGTAACCATGACGTCGATTGCATTACTCGATGGCGGCCTAGGACAGGAAATTTATCAACGTGGTCCGGATGTGAGCTCGAAGCTTTGGTCGGTCGCGGTGATGTTAAAACATGCCAACATTGTCAAAGACGTGCATAAAGATTTTATTCGCGCCGGCGCAAAAACGCATACCCTGAATACCTACCCAGCGACGCCCACGCGCCTCGCCAAAGCCGGCCTGAGCGATAAAATAGACACCATTTATCAAAAAGCCTTCGAAGCGCTGCAGCAAGCGGTGGATGAGACAGGCGCCGATGTCGATATTGCCGGCTGTTTGCCGCCGCTGGTGGGCAGCTATCTCGGCCAGCCGCAGCGCAGCTTTGACGATATGAAAGCCGAGTTTTCTCATGTCGCCCGCCTACAGCCTCATGTGGATGTGTTTTTAATCGAAACCATGACCAACACCCTAGAAGCGCGTGCAGCGTGCGCTGCCGCCCGTGAGCAAGGCAAACCGTTTGGGGTGGCGTTTCGGCTAGAGCCTAATGGCGCACTCCGCTCTGGCGAGTCGCTAGAACAAGCCATGCACGCGGTCACTGACTACGCGCCGACAGCAGTGATGCTCAATTGCTGCGACCCAGAAGTGCTTACTACGGCGATGCCAAAAATGACGACCCAGGCCGACATTGTCGGTGGCTATGCCAATGCGTTTAAATCGGTAGAAGACATGGCCAAAGGCAGCAAAGCCGATGCCCTGCAAGCGCGGGAAGATCTCTCACCCTTAGTCCACACCGAACGCGTACAACAATGGATTGCCGACGGCGCCTTCGTCGTCGGCGGCTGCTGCGAAATCACCCCCGCCCATATCCAACACCTCGCACAAACCCTTGAGCAGTCCCACGAGATCATCAAGTTTTCGGAACTGGGGCGTTAGGGGCATGAGTCGAAGCAATTAGAACAGCTCATCCGTGAAAGCGAATCCGCAAACAGTTTACGCGCATAAAAGTGTCATCATTTACATTTTTATGCGCATTAAGATAAGACTTATCCTCTACTATTGGCCAAAAAGAGCTAAACTAACTACTCACCCCGTTTAAGGTAATGCTTGTAAGACATAGTGCCAGGTAGTGATACCAGCTTTGTGTATTCAAAGACACGGCCGTCTTTTAGCAAACCGATGGACAGTACTTGAAGTAATGGCGTTGATGGATCGATATCGAGGATCCGACACATTGACTCGCTCGGAAGGATGGCTTCGAAATCTTGAGACGCGCCGTCGATATCAAGACCTAGTTCCTCTTCCAGGTAGCGATATTTTGAGCCTTCTAAAGACATCACATTCATTCGTGGATAGAGTGAGGCAGGCATGTAAGACTCTTCGTATACGGATGGCTTTCCGTTTAATAGCTTGAATCTTCGAATAAAATAGACTTTTTCGGTTTTCTCGACCTTTAAAAGCCGCACCAGCTCTTCGTCTGGATCAATGAGAGAGAACTCATCAATCTTGTATTCAAGCGTCGTGTTGGTACTTGAGAAGTACTCATTGGTGCTTTTCAGTGTCAGCAACGAGCCAACGACCGTTTTACCGATGATGCTTGTGCCAGCGCCTTGACGCTTTGCAACTAAGCCTAGTTCAACCAACTCATCGATAGCATTACGTATAGTCACTCGGCTAACGCCATAATGTTCGCTGAGTGCTTTTTCTGTGGGGAGGGTATCACCAACCTCGAACTCGTCTGAATTGATGCGTGAGCGTAAATCTTGCATCACTTTTTTATACAGCATCTTTCACCTCTCTAGTACACCTGCCAGATAATACAAAAAAAAGACAAATTAAGCGACCCTCCGACCCTAAAACACTGGCTTGTCTGTTTATCAAGCAACGAGATCAATGTTTAGTACGTTTTTTGCCCTGTTTTTAGCTTTTTTGTATTTATTTGTATCTTATCACGATTTTCTTATATTTTATTTGTATTGTTTTTGGGGCGAGTATAGGTTGTAGTTGTCAGAAGACAACAAAGCCTAAAAAAACATTACCAAGGAAGCTGCTTATGTTAAGTGCAATACAACGATTAGGCGGAGCAATGTTCACCCCTGTACTGCTATTCCCGTTTGTTGGGATACTGATTGGGTTAAGTATTGTTCTGAAAAACCCAGTGTTTGTCGGCGATCTTGCAGATAAAGAGGGCCTTTATTACCAAATACTAAAAGTCATCGAAGAAGGAGGATGGACCATCTTCCGTAACATGGCGCTGCTTTTTGCTATCGGTTTACCCATAGGTCTTGCCAAAACAGCACATGCTCGAGCAGTGATGGTTGTGCTTGTGTCCTACCTGACGTTTAACTACTTCGTTAATGCAATGGGAGGCTTTTGGGGCGAGTTTTTTGGTGTTGATTTCTCACAGGCTATCGGCGGCACATCAGGACTTACAGAAGTGGCTGGTATCAAAACGCTCGATACCGGGATTTTTGGCGCCATCATTATCTCGTCTCTGATCACCTGGATCCACAATCGCACGTTTGAAAAAACATTGCCGGCCTATTTAGGTATCTTTCAAGGTGCGTCTTTTGTCGCCATGTTGTCATTCTTCGCGATGATCCCAGCAGCTTGGCTCACTCTTTATATTTGGCCTTCCATTCAGCAGGGCATCCTTAGTCTGCAAACATTCATGTTGGAGTCAGGGTCGTTTGGCGTATGGTTATACACCTTTCTCGAACGCATTTTAATCCCAACTGGTCTGCATCACTTCATCTATACGCCGTTTGTCTTCGGTAACATCGCGACACCAAATGGCATCACCGCTGATTGGTTTATGAATCTCGAGAGTTTCACTCAATCGTCAACTGCGATGAAAGATCTCTTTCCCGCGGGAGGCTTTGCCTTACACGGCAACTCGAAAGTCTTTGGTTGTGTTGGGATTGCGATGGCGATGTATGCCACTGCCAAAACCGAGAATCGTAAAAAGGTTGCTGCGCTTCTCATTCCCGCGACGCTCACGGCGATGCTGGTGGGTATCACTGAACCACTCGAATTTACGTTCCTTTTCATTGCACCTTGGCTGTTCGCCATTCATGCGCTCCTTGCTGGCACCATGGCGATGATGATGTATAGCTTCGGCGTGGTTGGAAACATGGGAGGAGGGTTAATCGAGTTTGTTACAGGGAACTGGATACCGCTACTTGGCAATCACACCAGTATGGTCGTGACCCAAATTCTGATTGGTCTGGCATTCACGCTTATCTACTTCGTCACCTTTAAGTTCTTGATTGAGAAATTTGATGTGCAAATTGCGGGGCGAGGCGATGCCGATCTCAAACTTCACACTAAAGATGACTTCAATAAAAAACACGGAATTACTGGCAAAGGTGGTCATGCGGTCAGCCCACTGCAAGTACAAGCGGCTGAAACCTTGGATGGTCTAGGTGGAACAGAAAACATTGTTGAGCTGAGTAACTGTGCAACACGTTTACGCGTAACGGTTGCCGACCCAAGTAAGGTTGCCTCTCCCGAGTTCTTTATGAATACCGGTGCGGTCAATGTGGTGACGAATGGCCAAGCTGTACAGGTCATTATTGGTCTCAACGTTCCCCAGCTTCGGGAGGAATGCGAAAAAATCGTCGCTGTGTACCGAGGTGAAAAACAAGCAAAAAGGGAAGAGGACGCAGAGGTTGCGCCAAACCCAGCCATTTAAAAATATATCTATCAAATACTTATAAACAAGCTATTTATTGGCAAATGATTCAAGCCAAATAAGAGAGGAAATGATGAAAAAAGAATTCTCAGTTGTTATCGCAGGCGGCGGCTCAACCTTCACCCCGGGTATTGTCATGATGCTACTGGAAAACCAAGATCGTTTTCCGATCCGTAAACTGAAATTCTACGACAACTTTGCATCTCGGCAGGAAACCGTGGCTGAAGCATGCAAGATCTTACTACAAGAGCGAGCGCCTCAAATCGAGTTCTCTTATACCACCGACCCAGAAGAAGCCTTTACGGATGTTGATTTTTGCATGGCGCATATTCGCGCTGGTCTTTACGCCATGCGAGAGCAAGATGAAAAAATCCCGCTTCGTCATGGCTGTGTGGGCCAAGAAACGTGTGGCCCAGGTGGTATGGCTTACGGTTTACGCTCCATTCCTGCTGTGATTGAGCTTATCGACTACATGGAAAAGTACTCACCAAATGCATGGATGCTGAACTACTCCAACCCGGCAGCAATTGTTGCTGAGGCTTGTCGAGTGCTACGGCCGGATTCAAAAGTGCTCAATATCTGTGACATGCCGATTGGGATAGAGACCCGTATCGCTGAAATCTTGGGGTATGAAGACCGTAAACAGTTTGATGTGATGTACTACGGCCTGAACCACTTTGGATGGTGGAAAGAGTTTAAAGATGCCAAAACCGGCGAAGATCTCATGCCTCGGATTAAAGCGTATGTGAAAGAACATGGTTACTTGCCACCTAGCGCGATGAACGGTGCTCAGCATACCGACGAATCATGGAAGGATACGTTTATCAAAGTGCGTGACGTGTATGCGCTGGACCCAGAAACGATCCCAAACACATACCTTAAATACTATCTGTATCCTGATTATGTTGTGGAGCACTCCGATAAGGTTTATACCCGTGCCAATGAAGTGATGGATGGACGCGAGAAAGACGTGTTCACCGAATGCCATCGCATTATCGCAGCAGGGACAGCAAAGGACACCACCATTGAGGTTGAGGAACACGCATCGTATATCGTTGACTTAGCGACCGCGATTGCCTTTAACACCAAGGAAAGAATGCTACTTATCGTCCCTAACAACGGAGCTATTAGTAACTTTGATCCAACAGCGATGGTTGAAATCCCTTGTATTGTCGATAATACAGGCGCAAAACCAATGCAAATCGGTGAAATCCCTGAATTCCAAAAAGGCATGATGAATCAACAGGTATCAGTTGAAAAGCTTGTTGTTCAAGCTCACGTTGAGGGCTCTTATCAACGACTATGGCAAGCATTTACCTTGTCAGCCACAATTCCAAGCGCTTCAAAAGCCAAAGACATTTTGGACGAAATGCTAGAAGTGAACAAAGAGTATTGGGTAGAACTCGGTTGATAAATACGTTCTAGGCTAGTTAGAGCTAACCAAGGGAGCCAATCATTCGGCTCCCTTTTTCGTTCTAAGCACCACGGCTGGTTATTAATAAGCCAGATACGGCATCAATTCATCCATATTGTCCACCACAATCTGCTGCCCTTGGGGATTGTATTTTTGCATGTGTATATCGATGTTATATGCAATTAAAAGGTAGTGAACGAGAGAGGCATTAGTGGGGATTCTCAGGGTACCGTTGACCATGCCGTAATCTTTTTCTATCACCGCTTTTTGCTTATCGCTAAGACGCGTGTCCGGGGTCAGTTCGATAACTGCGTTCGTATTCCAAAGCGTATCCTCTTGTTTGCCGTGGGCAGCATTATCATTGATGTCTGGGATGCCATGGATGCGACTCAATACAAAATCACGATAGTCTCTTGCATACTCACAATAGGCGCGAACATGCCAGCGTAACGGGGTACAAACCAGCGTATGAGGCGAAATAATCCTTTCGACGAATTCACCATCTTTTAAAGATGTGTAGCAAATATCGACACGTTTTTTATCCCGAATGGCTTGAACGAGAGGCCGCAATACTTCAGGAGCAATATTACGTGTTACTGGACGGATCATGGCTGTATGTTCAAACCCCATGTCAAGGTCACCAAATGTTACGGTGATATCTTCACGGCGGGAAAGGATGTGAAGATACTCGTCGGCATGACCGGAAGTCAACTTGGGAGTAAAGCTCTCATTGGGTTTATAACCCTTTAAATGCTTATCGTAAACAAGGTTACCCGGTGCGATATCGGCTAGATAGGAATTAATATCTTTGGACGCTTGTTGTCGCCCGATACCAAAACTTTGTATCAAGTGATTGGTGGTTAACCTTCCCTCCCAGAGTGCAACGATCTCAATCATCCGGTATCGCAAGAGTAAATCCCACCGGATCGGCCATTTCTTCATTACTTAACTCCTGTCTAGTTACTCGACATGTTTATGTATTCAGTATTTACCTGTCTTTACTGACGACATAGTATTTTTTGGACATTTTTTCGTCAACTGAGCAGGCTGCTGGCAGGGTTGAAATAATATCGGAGCTAAGATAATGAGTGCATTGTTTGAAACTTACCTCGAAATGGCAGGACCCGAAACCTGTCAGTCAAAAGACGGCTTTTTGGCAATCATCGATGCCCAGACCGGCTTAGGGAAGACCTATCAAGCCACCGAGCTTCAGCTAGCGCACCTTATTGCGGATTCGAAGCTAACACTCATTTATGCGACCAACTTAAGAGTTAACGTGAAAGAAGCGTATGACGCGTTACTTGAGCGCGTTGACGATAAGGCGGCATTAAGTGATAAACAAAAACTAGAACTGAAACGCAACATCATTTGGATCCCATCTCAAGATACCGCGATTGCCGGGTTATCAGAGCAGGATTGGGCAACGATATTCGAGCAGCTCGACGTACAACAACGAAAAGCGATCAAAACGATACGCGATAAAGTCACTCTATTAGAACAGGCAAAAAACAGCAGTAACACGTCGATATTTGATGAGGACCTGCGAGCTCAACACAGCAAAATCTTCTCTATGCTCAAGACATATTTGCAAGGTAAAGCGTGCAAAGATGTCGAATTGAATGATGTTCTTGATCGAATATTCCCGGCACGAAGGATTGACCGGGAAAAAACACAGGTACTCTTTTTAACCACATCTAAGTTGCTCTACCCTTGGCATAGCCTTAATAAAAGCTACAGAGTTAGCGATTTTCTTGATAACTCACTATTGATCCTGGATGAGTTTGACCGCCAGCAAAGTGAATTTCTAAACCACCTAATCAATACCGTCACTGATTATGACATTATCGACTTAACCCGAAAAATTTACGCGAGTTTTGACAGCTTCAAAATTCACGGCTCGCCAGAATTTAGGTATGTCGATCAGTGTTTTAATCGTTTCCGGAATGCACTCGCTGATCATAAAGATAAATGGCATATCAACTACCGACCGTTCATTACCACTGCAACGATTCAAAAGGGAAGCGAAAACCAAAACCGAGTATTCACACTCCTTTCCGACCGGATGTCTATTCATACCATTAACTTTGAGCACGAAGCGTTAAAGTCCCAAATTAATCATGAGTTAGGCAGTCATGAGATTGGTTCGGAAGGTAGTGAAAGCGCAATACAATTCGTTAACAATAGTGCCCGGCTTGTTCGGAGCTTTTGCAATGGCATGCTCAGTGCCATTCTTCAGCTGAAAAAGAACTTGTCGAAATTAGAAGACTCAAGAACTTACACCACAGAAAATCTGGTGGAGAAAATCCTCAACCACCTTGGGCTGGTGGATCTGACGCCAAATATTATGTCGTTAATTGCGGCCAGGTTAAGCTTTAAAGTGCAAAATGAGCACCGCGCATATAGCTTTCACGACAGCGGCTACGAAATTGCTAATATTGCCAAATACAGCGACACCGACAATACCGCCAAGGCGTCTACATTTGATTTGGCATTAACATCGACAGGCTTACTCGCTCATTGGGTGCTAGCTGGGGCAAAAGTCCTCGGTGTTAGTGCAACGGCTACCAGCCGCACGGCAATTCATAATTTTGATCTCGACTATCTCAGTGAAGTGCTTTCTGACCGTTTGGTACGTCTCAATTCCGCCCAGAAAGCGGCGATACAAGCAGAGTACTATGCAAAACGTAGATATACAGAAAACCAGATTCTGATTAGTGTTAAGGGCATTTCCGAGCGTGTGGATTGGGGCGGTGTAGAATCGCTTTATCAAGAATTCAAAGGAACAAAGCTGCATCCAACACTACTTGAGAATGAACTGTGTAAGCTTTTAAGCACGGACACTCACGGCTTACCGTACTCTATTAAGAGAGCCAATAAGCTAGTCGACTCAATCCGTCAATTCTCTCTGCATCCAAGCAACCGATACCATTTTTGTATGATCAACAAAAGCTATAGGAATCATGAGTTCATGGATTTCATGAAGCGGGTGGGTGAAAAGTATAATGTGACTATTTTTGAGAATATTAATGCCGCTTCATTCAGAAATGACCAATTCCAAGCGATCTTAAAACGATTGGAGACCACAACTCAAAAAGTCGTCGTGATCACTAACTACCAGGCGACGGGGGCGGGATTATCGCCCTCATACACGATGAGAGATGATCATACATTAACTTACGTAGGCCCTGAAGGCATTAAGCCATTCCAGCATAAAACAGATATTGACTCTATTTATCTTGAGCAACCGACGACCTTGATTGGTCGTTTAATTAGCGACGACTTGGCGGTGGATGAGCGCGATTTAGCCATCAAAAAGAGTATTCACGATACCCTTATGCTTCATGAAAAGGGCATTATGGTCGCCAACGAAGCTAAATCGAAGCTCAAATCTCTCATTGCTGCGCGCGTGAATAATTCCGCCGTTAGATCTCTGATCTCAAGTTATAAAAAGAGCGAAGATTATCGATATGCTGTTTATCGTTTTATCGAACAAGCGCTGGGCCGTATGTGTCGTACCGAGTGGAAGCAAAATCAAATCACCATTATGTATGACGCAGTTGCTGATTTTGTGGAAACCCTGGCAAAAGACAATCGCAATCTCTCTTTCCTTTCTCACGAATACCAAGCATTGGTGACGGAGATTAAGCTGCACTATCAAGCCAAAGAGCACGAAAAGCAGCAAATGTCCTATCACCCCCGGGCCTCAAGAAACTATGCCCATATACAAAGGCTTGTGACCAGCGTTTATGAACACCAGAATGAAAATTCGATTGGCCAGTACGAAAGGTTGCGTCAATGGATGCTGACAAAACCGACTCTGCCATCTTCGCCGATGGGAGAGGAAGTTCGTTACTACATCGATGTTCAGAGCTCAGTAGGTCAGTATCAATATCAAATTGATTATTCTGAAGAGAAAGGCATCACTGAAATTTTTATTAATCCAGCGGATGAATCTGGGTTACGCGAAGTATCGGAGGCGGCAGCTCGGCTTCCTTTGCTGATGAAGAACTCATTGGTGTCGGCGCATTTCGACGCCAATGGTTTTGCCACCACCTTTGGTAAGGCTCAGTTTGTATTAGCGCCAGCCATGTTTGATCTCTACATGGGAGCACTTGGCGAAGAAGCGGTAAGTGCGATCCTGATGGCATTTGGTTATCCATTGCATGCCATGCCAAGTGGATGCGTAGAGTGGTTCGATGGCTACATAGCACTCGGCAACCGAATTTTGTTGGTTGATGTTAAGCATTGGGACTTAGAGCTGGGATGTTTGGTTCACGACAACACTTTAGATAAATGCCAGGTCAAGCTGCAGCAAATTAGGAAAAATCCACCCGACGAGTTTGTAAATAAGCACCTGCAAGCCTTGTATATCAATACTATATGGAGTGGTGCAGGCGGGATCAATTCGCGCCAATACGAGAGTGAGGATAAACTATTCGTTGAGCATGTTACTCCAAATATCGCGGATGTGATTGAAATTCCTGGAATCATTGACCGAGAGTCGGGTACGAACAATGTCCCTCCCATGAATCAACTACTCGAATTATTAAACCAGTTTGCGGAGTGAAGCCGATGAGTCGAAGTTTAACCACACTGATTAACCTAACCTTTGATTTTGAAGCGTTAAACCAAAAGTACGTGATCTACAAAGCCTCATTGGATAAGAGGATCGGAAATGCTGGTTATGCGCATCAACTGAGTCTTGTTGAACGAGTGGCTAAGCCCAAAGCGCTCATTAAACACTCAGGTTACTACTGGATACTTCGCGATCAACACGAGAAAACCAAGCCAGAATCGGCCGATATTGCCTTTGAGCGTGTGGCGTTTGAAGACTGTTCGCCACTATTGTTAGGGCGCCTGTTTGTGCGAGCCCTTGGGAAAGTGGCGTCGAGTGAGTTTTTTTCAGGGCTTGGGGAAACATTTCTCTTTGTGGAGCCGGAGAAGTTCTTTGAGCATACCGTGTACAAATGTATCAAGTTTGATCTTAAAGAAAGTGTGCGTTTTAACGCGTTATTCATCTCCATGGATGGAACCACATTCTCGCCAATAGAAACGGCGCACAAGCGCGCAAACACCATTGAAAAACTACCTAAGTTTGAATTTGACATGGAAAGTGGGCTTTTGCGACGCAATCCGAAAGGAAATCTGATTGTTCACAGCCCAGGAAAAGGCAAATTTACCACCAATGCCATCGATATATCTGGTAAAGAGCTGATATCACTGCAAAAAACAAAAACGGGGGCTCTTTATCACTTTGTTGACCTGATGAATCATCATTTCTCTGGCTGCTTGTCGATGCAGCTAAAGTCTATTGAGGCAACTTGGCGCAAGCATTATAAAAAGTGTAATGTCGAAAACGTGTATCAACGCATTTATCAAGTGATTGATAATCATGGTGGTTTACAAGTGGTAAATGCATCATTGAAAGAGGAAGGGTTTGAGAGACTGAAACAGCAGCGATGGCCGGTAAAGATTAAATTCTTGGATTCTGAAGCGAGCATTGATGCGAGCAAACCTTTACTCGTGGTTTTAGACAGCCCCGAAGACTACGACAAAGCAGGGCGATCTGATCCCAAAGCAAGTTTCTATTCCGAACATAGAGTGACGCAAAGTATCTACAACGTCACAATTACTTCGGTACGAAACAAAACGAAAGGTAATGCACTGAGCCCGATCATTGATGCGCTAGTCAAAGAAATGGCTATTAAGCAAGAGTGCTTAGCGCAGCAGTTCTTCATTCAAGAATTGCAAGGGGTCTATTGGTTTGTAGAGAGAGAAGATCCCCCATACGGCAATAAGGATCCAATCTTTCATATCTTAAAATGTCGCAACGGATGTTTTCAGTATGAACAACAAGATGCGTTTTACTTTGATGATCTTGGTATCGAACTGCCTGAAAAAAAACGTTATTTTGAAACGCTCAGTTATGTGATCGACATGGCACAGCAATCCCCTCGCATCTGCACCATCGTGCATGAGGAAATTGCGGCGATTCCAGATGCTGCACGGCTTTTTGAAGTATTGGAACATCTAAAAAGAAGCAATCAACAGGGCATAAGTCGTGCGTTTATTGAACGCTTTCTTACTTATGGTGCCTATGGGCAAGATCCCGTTTACGACAAGTTAGTATCAATGCTAAACACGCACCCTTTGCAGGAAGAGTTTGACAAACAAGATCTTAAAATTGCCAAGATTGGATACCGATCAACCGCAGAAAAAGCATTGATTGACGGTTACTTTGAGCAAACAGGCATCATGCTCAATTATTCGATAAAAGGTGAGCACAACGAATACCTAGAAGCTTTAACCGGACACTTCTATGACGCTGACCATTCTGCTTATTTTGTGGGCATTGAAAAAGGAGGGTTCAAGTTTCACCGAGGCCAGTTCAACCACTTGAGACATCTCGAAGGACCAGAAGACTTAAAACAAGTTTGTTTAACACTGACTCAAAGCTATTTTATCCGTAATAAGTTAGCGACAGTAAAACCTTTTCCTTTCAAGTATTTGGCGGAGTGTAAAGATAGATTCAAGTACAGTAATACATAGAAACTTGCCAATATACTGCATTGACGTCGTGAGATGGCATGGTTGCAATGTTCTCAATACGCCCACCAAGCCTATGCCGAGTATGCGCAAATTGTGTGGGCTTTTATCGGGAATTCCGTACAGTACAACTTCTAATCATTTTGATTGCATGATGGTAGCGTTTGGAGTATGTTTGCACTTAGTTATTCGCAACAGACACCTCTGATGAAACAACTCGAACAATTACCCCATGCCCAGCGAGAACGCTTGGCGTTTATCGATTTCAGTCTGAGCTATTTTGGTGAGGTTGCGAGAGCTGATCTCATTGCTAAATTTCAAACAGGTTTAGCCGCAGCGACTCGTGATTTTTCCACATATAAAGAGCTTGCACCTTATAATCTAGAGCTTATTCATCAATCAAAGTCTTATCATCGAACAGCGCAGTTTGTACCTCTATTTGAGCACGATCCCGACACTATCTTGATGAGTCTATGCCGAGGCTTTGGTGATGGGTTCGCGAGTCAATTAGAAGACAGTCAAGTCTGTGTTCAAGCTCAACAGTTGAATAAACCTTCGACAGATATTTTGTCGGCAATCATGCGTGCGATACATCAGCAAACGGCGATTAAGGTTGAATATGTTTCCCTTAATTCTGGGGCGTCAACAAGAGCAATTGTGCCGCATAGCCTTGCTAATAATGGAAACCGTTGGCACGTTCGTGCCTACGATCGTTCGACAAGTTCTTTCCGGGATTTCGTTCTCACTCGAATCAAATCTTCGAGTCCTGATCCAAACAAAGTTGACAGTGTTAAAGAGTCAGTCTCAGCAGACAAACAGTGGAACCGTATCGTTGATTTAACCTTTATTGCACATCCGGCAGCTAAACATCCTGAAGCTATATGGCTTGATTACAATATGGTAGATGGCAAGCTACAAGTAGAGTGTCGTGCAGCGTTAGCTGGCTATTTACTCAATCAATGGAACGTTGATTGTTCGAGCTCCTATCACTTAAACCCGCAACAATACCAGCTAGCTTTAGAAGAAAATGCGGCGATTTACGGTGTTGAAACAGCACGTTTAGCGCCCGGGTATGAAGGTAATGAAAAATGAGAAGTGAAAAGCAGCTAAGCCAGCTTGGGTTTAAATATGGGAAAAGCGGTGCACATTCAGCAAGAAGTATGATGATTGAAGAGCTGACCCACTTGCTGTTTTCACGTGATGAATCGGCAACAAAAGCTAACTATGAAGAAGATATCATAAATTTCAATATCTTACATAAGCCGACAGAAAAATCGCGCAGGCTCACTTATCGTCATCTTGTTGATCTTTATGCGTTAGATAATGACGTACTTTTGTTTCGTGTTTTGCGTAAATGGTGGGAAAGGCATGAAGCATCTCAACCTGTATTGGCTCTTCAGCTAGCGGTAGCAAGAGATCCTTTATTGCGAGCTTCGGCTGAACGAATACTGCAGCTGGAACCCGGAGAGCATCTCTCAAGAGAATCCATAGAAGCACTCCTTGCCCAAGGGGATCCTGATCGTTTCAGCGCGGCATCATTAAAATCTTTCGCACAAAACATTAATGGAACCTGGACACAAGCTGGCTACCTGTCTGGTAGAGCAAAAAAGTACCGAGAGGTCCCCGATGTTAGTTATGTTAATGTCGCTTATGCACTATTTCTCGCTCACTGTCATGGGCTAAGCGGACAACGTTTATTTGATAGCTTTTGGTGTCGTATGCTCGCCCAAGATAAAACACGTTTGTATGAACTTGCACATAGAGCCTCGTTGCGAGGGATGCTTAACTTCAAGCAGGCAAGTGAAGTCGTTGAAGTGACTTTCCCAGATTTAGTTATCCCCGAATTTAATGATGCCGAGGATCAATGATGTCAGATCGATTATCCAAGCTACTAAAAAGCTTTGAAAAACACATTAGTATTCCATGGCCTGCCGCGGTCTCTGCTGATGAGCGCACTATCTTTTTAGTCTACCACAAAGAAGATGAGCTAAAACTACGCGCCCGCGTCGAAGAGTTTGAACAAGCATGCGTCAAGCACGGTCATCCTTGGCAATTACTCGATTTGACGCATAGTTTTGAAAACTGGATGTCGGATCAAGATTATAAGGAAACGTATTTTGAAGATCCTGAGTATCTCAAAGGACTGTACGATGACTTCGCCGAAGAGCTAGTAGAAGAATTGACAAGCAAAGTCGAGTCAAATCAAACAGAAGATGGCGTCATTGGACTTCTTGGTTGTGGTGCGCTGTTTGGCTTCGCATCTGTGTCGGGGGTCGTAGAATCTTTAGCTGAAAAGGTGACAGGACGCTTAGTTGTCTTCTTCCCGGGTGAAGTACAAAACAATAACTATCAATTATTAGATGCGAAAGACGGTTGGGGTTATCACGCAACTGCTATTTCGGCAACGTCATAAGGGCTTTATTCAATGTTAAATCGTGAAATTTTCGTCAATGATCCTGTTAGCAGCCGCTTAGCTAACAATGGTGTCGCTCAAGTCAAAGATGACCTATCTAAAGGTGCATTAGAGACGCTTGAATATGAACTACGTACTTTTGTTTGCGATGGTGCATATGCCAAAGGCATGGATAGCATTCTCAGCAACTATTTGTCAGCGTTTAAGGCAAACAATGAACAGCCAGCCGTATGGATTAGCGGCTTTTTTGGCTCAGGTAAATCTCACCTTGCTAAAATGTTGCGTACACTTTGGACAAACCAAACGCTAAACAACGGCTCTGATGCTCGTTCAACCGCAGACTTACCAGAACACATCGCAAAGCATTTTGATGAGCTATCTTCCATTGCGGCATGCAACGGTGGTTTGCATGCCGCTTCTGGTACCTTGGGTGCAGGCGCTGGCGACAAAGTTCGCATGGCGTTTCTTGGCATCATTTTTAAATCTGTTGGTTTACCCGAGCAATATCACCTAGCTCGATTTGTTATGTGGCTCAAAGCTGAAGGCGTTTTTGAACAAGTTAAGTCGCTTGTTGAAGCCAAGGCCAAAGTGAAAGAGGGTATCGATCCTTGGACGAAAGAGCTAAAAAATCTGCATGTTTCACCCATCATGCACGATGCAGTGCTACAAACTATTCCTGGTATAGGTGCGGATTTGAAAGAAGTGCGCGAGATGCTACGTGCCCAATACAAGATAGTTGATGATGTCACCAACGATGAAATGGTCGCAGCCGTTGTTGATGCCATTTCTAATGACGGTGAGTTGCCACTAACTTTAGTTGTTCTGGATGAGGTGCAACAGTACATCGGTGACAATGTTCAAAAAGCGTTTGACGTTCAAGAGACTGTAGAAACTTGTAGTGGCGCGAGTGCACTTAAATCAAAGTTGCTGTTTGTGGCAACGGGTCAAAGTGCTTTGTCCGGTATGGCAAACCTGCAGCGACTAATGGGTCGTTTCCAAGTTCCTGTGCAGTTAGAAGATACGGATGTAGACGCAGTTATCCGCAAAGTTATCCTGCAAAAGCAATCTTCAGCTGAAAGTGCGGTTAAAACGGTTATAAATAACAACCTGGGTGAGATCTCTCGTCACCTACGGGGCAGTACCATTGAGCACAACAAAGATGACGAGAAATGGATGGTGCCGGACTATCCGCTACTTCCCGTTCGTCGCCGTTTTTGGGAACGTATTTTACCAGCACTCGATAAAACAGGCTCAGGGTCGCAACTGCGTAACCAGCTCCGAGTGGTGCACGAAGCCTTGAAGACAACGGCAGAAAAAGAACTCGGCTATGTCGTACCGGCTGATTTTCTTTATGATCAAATCTCCACAAACTTACTGCAAACAGGGGTGATCTCTAAAGAAATTTACGAAACCATTAGCCGTAAACGTGGTGGCGATGAACAGGCGCAACTGCAAGGTCGTTTATTATCGCTAATCTTACTGATTAGCAAGCTACCAGCAGAGATGGAATATGGCATTTATGCAACGGTTGATACGCTCTCTGACTTGTTATTAGAAGATCTACAAAACGACAAGCACAAGCTGCGCTCAATGGTGCCTAAGATGCTAAAACAGCTCGAAGATGAGCACCTCATCATGTCTCGTGAAACGGCGCAGGGGCGAGAGTTCAGCCTACAGACAGTTGAAAGCCAAGCTTGGTATGACGAGTTCCGTCGTCAAGAAAACGATCTGATGGGGAACCCTCAAACTATAGAGGCGTACCGCTCAAAAGAAATACAACGTTATATTACTAAGCAAGTCGCGCAGGCTCGAATTACTCAGGGCGACGTTGCCGAGCCGCGAGTGATTAATGTGTCATTTGATTCAGAATTGCCGACTGATGCGGCCAAACGTATTTATGCTTGGGCGCCAGAGCAAACCGAGAAGCAATTTAATGATCTTTCTCGTGGCGCCGATCCAGACAGTGCAACCATCTACATCTATGTGCCAACCATTCATCGTAGTGAATTAAAGAACGCCATTGTTGCGCTGAAAGCAGCAGAAAACACGTTAGAAGTTCGGGGCCGTGCAACCACAGAAGCTGGTAAAGACGCCTTACAGGCGATGGAAACGCGCTTGAGTGAAGCCGAACGCGCCAAGAAGGGCTACTTGAACGATATATTTTCACAGATACAAGTGCGTTTAGCGGGTGGACAAGAAGTTGAAGGTGAAACTCTTGCCGAGCAAATCCAAAATGCTGGAGCGCTAGCCTGCCAGCGTTTGTACAATAAGTTCAAAATGGCAGACAGCCGTGGCTGGGCAAAAGTTTTTGATCAAGCCAGTAAGCTTGCCGATCCAAATGCGTTAGAAGCATTAGGCTTCAACGGAGAGGCGAGTCAACAACCTGTGTGTGCTGAGATCTATCGATTTATTGGCACAATGAAAACGGGTAAGCAGATACGAGAACACTTCAATGATGCGCCATTTGGTTGGGGTAAAGATGTGGTTGATGGTGCATTGTATGCGATGTTAGCCGCTGGTTCACTGCGCGCGTCAGACATGCAAGAGCGTGCGATAGATGCAAAAAGCCTAGATCGTAGCTCAGTGACGCAAACGAAGTTCCGGCCCGAAAATGTCACGCTGTCTAAAGTACAGCTGATTAAAGTACGGGGTGTGGTGTCTACCTTGCTCGAAGAAGCGTGCAATACGGGTGAAGAAACCACCAAGCTACCGTTAGCGATCATTCATGCCAAAAGTGTTGCTCGCAGTGCGGGGGGCGATGCACCACTACCGATGGCACCTAGTACAACCTTGCTGTCAGAGCTTGAAATGTATTCAGGGAATGATCAGTTACAGAAAGCATTTGAGAGCAAAGATCAACTGATTAGCGACTTCCAGCAATGGAAAGAGCAAGCGCATAAAGCCGAACGTCGTGTAAAACGTTGGAAGAAGCTCACCCAAGCGCTAGAGTATTGTTCCCCACTTGCAATATACAAAGCGCTGCAACAAGAACAGCAAGCGATCATTGATAACCGAAGCTTGTTATCAGAACCTTGTCCGGTAAAACCATTACTGAACAAAGCGACCAATGAACTCCGTACAGCATTGACCGCACATCGTGAGCGTTACGAAGAAGAGTATCGCGCTTGTATGGCCGATCTGATCGCGGATGAAAACTGGCAAAAGCTGGATGAAGAGAAACGCAATGCGTTTCTGAAAAAGCGTCACTTGGATAATATTCCTGAACTAAACATAAGCGATGAAGATGCGGTGTTTACTTCACTGGATGAGGTCGGCTTTGAGCGATGGAATGACAAAGTTGCCTTGCTTCCCGGTATTTTTGATGCGGTATTGAAAGACGCGATCAGTGAACTTCAACCCAAGACTAAGTACTACAAGCTCAATAAGCCATTGCTAGAAACAGAAGATGACTTACAGACATGGCTTAAAGATGTGGAGAATGCACTGCGATCAGAACTAGAACGTGGGCCAGTAGTACCACAATAAAATGATGCCGCGTAGACCATCGCCCAGAGGTTGCTCTGGGCGATTTGACGTTGAGGGTTAACAGATACTATCTCAGTCGTCCAAAGACTCCTTGCAAGATAGAGCGGACGATTTGAATGAAGAGAACGATATGAGACAAGCATTAGATAAAACACTGCGTAGCAAATTAGAAGATACGGTTGTTAAAGCCCGTGATATTGTCGAGCAAGCCGTCGTTGAAGCACTCCAACGTTTAGGGGTGGCAGAGGCGCATGCTCCTAACTATCTAAACGACGAAGAACGTGCGCTACGTAATAAGTTGCGTGCCCACGCTCGTCAGCTCGGCGACAAGCTAGACTCTTCACCTGGAAACAAGGGTAAACAAGAAACTGAGCGACTAATCAATGAAATGGCCTATGAGCATTGGCATCGTATGCTGTTTGCTCGCTACTTAGAGCAAAACAACCTATTGATGTATGACGAGTACACGCCAGTCACATTGGACGAATGTTTTGAGCTGGCAGAAGAGGAGCCTGATTTCAAAGATGGCTGGGAGCTTGCTGGTCGATTAGCACAAAAAATGCTGCCGCAGATTTTCCGCGTAGACTCGCCTGTTTTCGATATCAAGCTATCGATGAACCGCATTGAAGAGTTAGAAAATCTAATTGCACAATTAGACCCTAAAACCTACCAAGCGCAAGATAGCTTGGGTTGGTGTTACCAGTTCTGGCAAACCAAGAAGAAAGAGCAGGTTAATAAGTCTGGCGTAAAAATTGGTGCGCAAGAACTAAGCCCTGTTACCCAGCTTTTTACAGAACCTTACATGGTGAGTTTCTTGCTTGATAATGCACTCGGTGCTTGGTGGGCCAACAAACGCCTTTCTCAAGATGATTTAATTCGTGCAAACAACGAGCAAGAGCTTCGTGAGTTAGCGGCTATTCCTCGGGTTCCTCTAGAGTACCTTCGTTTCTCTAAGGAAGAAGACGGGACTCAATGGAAACCAGCAGCGGGTGGGTTTGAAAAATGGCCTGAGAACTTATCAGAGCTTAAAACACTTGACCCTTGCTGTGGATCTGGTCACTTCCTAGTAGCCGTTTTCCTAATGCTAGTGCCAATGCGTATGCAACTTGAAGGATTGTCTGAGAAGCAAGCGGTTGATGCGGTACTGCGCGATAATATTCATGGCCTTGAACTTGACCAACGCTGTGTAGAGCTGGCGGCATTTGCGCTGGCTTTAGAAGCATGGCGTTATCCAAATGCAGGTGGCTACCGTGTGTTACCTGAGCTTCAATTAGCATGTTCAGGTATGTCGATTGCTGAAGCACAAAAAGAGTGGAAAGAATTAGCAAAAGGTGACGAAGCATTAACAGATGCTATTGCTTGGATGCAGCATACTTTTAAAGATGCGCCTACTTTAGGGAGTTTGATTGACCCAACTAAAGCCCTAGAAAGTGGGCGTACCCCACCTTGGGAATTGCTTCAAAGTGAATTATCGTATAAGAGCGAAGCAACAAGCGAAGCTAAAACTACAGCCCAAGGCCTTGCAAAAGCTGCGGGGATTCTTAGTGAGCAATTTCAATGGGTTATTACAAATGTCCCTTATCTAACTCGATCAAAACAGTCTCCAAAATTGATGAGTTACTGTGAAAGCAATTATCCTACTTCAAAGAATGAATTGGCCTTTGTATTTACTGAAAAGTGTAGGTCTTTATCACATGAAAATGGGTGTGTTTCTCTAGTCAAGCCACAGAACTTTATATTTATGGCTAGGTATAAAGAGTATCGACAAAAAATGTTTACGGATTTTGGAGTTGATGTTGTTGCTAGACTAGGGGCAAGAGCTTTCGAGTCTATTTCTGGAGAAGTTGTAAATATTTGTTTGTTGCAATTTACTAAAACTCAAGACAGGGACTTTTTGGTTTCATTAGATCTTGCTGAAAATAGTTCTTATGAATCTAAGACAAGCCTATTGAAAGAGACGAACCTAGATTTAGTTTCATTTGACTCTGTTTGCAAGAGTTCAGATTACCTACTAGGAGCTACTTCAGATAATAATTCTGAGCTAAAGGTTTACGCTGACAGTTATCAAGGCTTGCGAACGGGAGACGCAAATAGGTTTGTCTGTCAAGTTTGGGAACAAAAAGATATATCTAAGTGGGATTACTTCCAAACATCTAGCTCGGATAATGGTGAAGTGTTCTCTGGTTACACGAGTTTAATTCTATGGGAAGGTGGTTCTGGCCAGCTGCAAAAATACGCTAATGAAAACAGGTCAAAACTTCATGATATGCATGAAAGTGGGAATCGTTCGTGGGGTAAAAGAGGTATTGCTATTGGTCAAATGACAATAAGGGCTACTTATTATAACGGTGAGAAATATGATAACCCGATAGCAGTATTGACACCTAAAAACAATGATGACTTCGAGGCGTTATTTGCATTCTTAAACGATAGTTCATACAAGGATGAAGTAAAGTCTATAAACCGAGGTATTTATGTTACGAACGCGGCATTATTGAAAGTGCCTTTCGATCATGAAAAGTGGTCTAATTTAGCGAAGGAAATGTATCCTTTTGGTGTCCCAAAACCATACTCTAGTGATTGTACGCAGTGGATTTTCCACGGTCATCCATGTGCTTCAGTCGTTTGGGATGAAGATACGAAAACTACCACTATTGGAAGTTTGCGCCAAGATGACACTGTACTTCAAGTCGCTATCGCTCGCTTACTTGGTTATCAATGGCCTGCGGAACTTGATCCTGAAATGGAACTTGCACCAGAAATGCGCGAGGTGATGAAGAAGAACGCAGACTTTGCGGGTTTGATTGATGATGACGGTATAGTTTGTATTCCAGCAGTACGTGGTGAGAAAACAGCGGCTAAGCGTTTAGAAGCGATTTTACACAAAGCTTACGGCGACGAGTGGACAAGTTCAGTTGAACAAAACCTACTTAAAGCCGTAAAAGCAAAGGGTCTTGAAAGCTGGTTGCGTGATAAGTTCTTTGACCAACATTGTAAGTTGTTTCAACACCGCCCATTTATTTGGCAAGTTTGGGATGGATTGAAAGATGGCTTCTCGGCACTGGTAAATTACCACAAGCTTGATTACAAAGGGCTTGAGCGCTTAATTTACACCTATTTGGATGACTGGATTAGTACCCAGAAACGTGACATCGCTGACGGCAAAGATGGTGCAGACATTCGCCTAACAGCGGCTGAGAACCTCAAAAAACAACTGGAAGCTATCCTAGCAGGTGAAAAGGGCTTGGATATATTCGTGCGCTGGAAACCGTTAGAAGAGCAACCGATTGGTTGGAACCCAGATTTGAATGATGGGGTTCGTTTGAACATCCGTCCATTTATGCTAGCGAAAGATGTGGGTAAAAAAGGTGCAGGTGTACTGCGTGGCAAGCCAAACATCCACTGGAAAAAAGACCGAGGTACAGATGTCGCTTCCGCTCCATGGTTTGACCTGGGCCCAGTCTACGGTGAGAAAGCCGGCAGCCGTATTAATGATCATCACTTAAGCTTAGCGGAGAAGCGCAAAGCAAGAGAGGAAGCCAATGAGTAAAATAGACACACTGACCATTCATGGTTTTAAGTCTATTCGCCAGCTTGAAAAGTTGCGGCTGAATGATCTTAACGTTCTTATCGGCGCCAATGGCGTTGGTAAGAGTAACTTTGTGAGCTACTTCCGTATGTTGCATGAGCTGGTTGAAGGTCGACTGCAAGTATGGGCGAGTAAACAAGGCGGCGCCGATCGGGTGGTGAGTTATGGCGTCAAAGAGACCGCCAGTCTGAAAACCGACATTCGTTTTGGTGATAACGGTTACCTTGCTGATTTAGCGCCTACAGCAGACGATGCGTTTACCTTTAATCGAGAGCAGCTTTATTTTGATGGCCCCTATCATGGGGTCACTCAACCAGATTTAGGTTCAGGGCATAAAGAATCTAACCTGAAAGCTGAGATGGATAGCGGCAGATCGGCAAAAGTCGCTTCGTTTTGTTATTCAGCTATTTCTGGTTGGAAAGTCTTTCATTTTCACGATACCAGTGAAACGGCGGCAGTAAAGCGAGTGGGCGCGGTACATGATAGTGCATCTCTTCGAAGTGATGCTTCAAACCTTGCCGCCTATCTGTATAAGCTGCAGCGCGATAACCAAGACATCTATAAGCAAATTTGCAAAACGGTGCGCTTAGCGGTGCCGTTTTTTGATGATTTTGTGTTGAAGCCAACCCAGCTGGCATCAGGTGAAGAGCAGATCCGACTGCTGTGGTCGCAATGTGATAGTGATTACCCATTGTGGCCGAGTCAGCTTTCAGACGGCTCGATCCGCTTTATTTGCTTAGTGACTGCCTTGCTTCAGCCGAATCCGCCATCAACCATCTTGATTGATGAACCTGAGCTTGGCTTGCATCCCTACGCGATTACGTTGCTTGGCGCATTACTGCGTAGTGCATCAAAACGGATGCAAGTCATTGTTTCTACGCAATCAGTGCCGTTGCTGAATGAGTTTGAACTGAGTGATCTTATTGTAGTGGAGCGCGAAGAAGGCGCATCCACATTTAAACGTTTGGATGCAGAAAAATTTGCGAGCTGGCTGGATGATTACTCAGTGGGAGAGCTTTGGGAGAAAAATATCATCGGTGGGAGACCATCTAAATGACACTCGTTCATGTAATCTGTGAAGGGCAAACAGAAGAGAGCTTTGTACGTGAGCTACTGGTGGCGCCATTCGCTCATCGGGGGGTTTATCTCATGCCGGCTTTAATTGGTAGACCAGGTCATAAAGGGGGCAACTTTAAATTTGAACGCCTGAGTGCTGATGTTGAAAAACGATTGCTTGCTGATAAGAGCTGTTATTGCACCACCTTTTTCGACTTTTATGGTCTGCCTGAAAGCTTTCCTGGAAAGAAAGAGGCGGATCCTGCAGCTTCTATCGAAATCAAAGCCGCCACATTACAACACGCTTTAACGGCAAAGTTAGCAGATAAAATGGGAGATGCTGTCATACGCAGATTTATCCCATATGTGCAAATGTATGAGTTTGAAGGACTACTGTTTAGCGACCCTCAAAAAATGGCGCAAGGCATGGACAGAAGTGATATTGAACAAGTGTTTATTGATATTGCCAGTGACTTTGAAACGCCGGAGCATATAAACAATAGTCCACAAACGGCACCGAGTAAGCGTATTGAAACCCTTATCAGCGGATACGAGAAGCCACTATTAGGTACTTTAGCCGCTTTAGAGGTTGGGCTTGATAGTATGCGTGAGCAGTGCGTAATGTTTGATGCGTGGCTGAAGAAAATTGAGGCATTGGCGTAGTAATCATGTTAGTTGTTAATTATTTGATCGAGCAGTTGCGAAAATCAGCAACGTTTAATAAGTCAGTCCAAGTAGCGCCTGCCGCTATTTTATGGACAGACATTGATTGTCAATGGCAATCCGCCATGCCATACATAAAACAGCAGTTGCCCGAACTCATTGAACTTGGTGAATACAAACCAGAAGAACGCACCGGCCCAGCGATTTGGGTAAAATGTGTGATTGCGGCAAAACTAGAAGAGTGCGAACTACCTGAAGATAAAACGCCGATCATTTATCTTCCTGGCGTTGGACGAAAAGATTTGCGAGCTATTGAGGAATGTCCAGAGTATTTGCAACCATTAGCTGAGTTGCAATATCGAGGTTGCTGGTGGGCTTACAACTCGGCCGGGCGTGATTGGTCTGTTGGATCGTTTCTCACCAACCCTAAAGTTGGTTTAGAGCTTGATCTAGCAAGAGATACGAAAACCCAAACAGCGATACTGAAGGTTCTACCTGATCTACTAGAAACCCCAGCAACTCGGTTGATGGGGAAAAAGTTAGAAGCGGAAGATTTTTACTCGATTGTGCTCGATGATCCTATCAAGGATATTTTAGGTTGGTTGAATAACCCCAGCGAAAAAGCCAAGCAATGGCAAGGTAGTAAGTGGGAGATTTTCAGTCAGTCTTGCATATCAAGGTATGGATTTGAACCGCAAGAAAAGAATTTGTCGCATGCTCTGGCGCTGTTATGCGATGCGCGAGGGGAGTGGCAAGGCGTATGGGAGCGATTTGAAGAAACTGCTAGCAATCTTCCTGCGTTGGTCGAGCGCCTCAAAGATGTCACGCCATCAGGTTTGGCTTTTGAAGCTCAGCATTATCTATCTGAAAACTTGCGTGATGAGTCGGTTATCGAGGAAGCATTTAAGCAGATTGCAGGCAGCAATCGCGAAAATCTAAAGCAGTCTTTTACTTCACTTTGGAGTGTTCAGCAATCTCGCAAAAATTGGATCTGGTCTCAGTTAGGTTTTTCCCCTTGGTTGGACATTCTCGAGCAAATAACGATTGTTCTTGAATATACCGAGATCCAATTCACCTCAGGCTCTCCTGAGGGGATGGCAGAGTTGTATACCCGTCGTTTCTGGCAGGCGGATGCCGCTGTACTAAATGCGATGGCGAAAGCGAAAGACATTCATCATCAAAAATTGGTGGCTGATGTACTGGCTGTTATCTACACCCCTTGGTTGGAAAAAGTGGCATTGAATTTCCAACACCAAGTGAAATTGAATGGGTATCCTGGCGATAATCAATTAAAAGAAACTTCAGCAAACTATTCTGTAGGTAGCCAAGTGATTTTCTTTGTGGATGGGTTGCGCTTTGATACCGCGAAGCAACTAGAGAAGAAGCTGTCCATCATTGGTGTTGATATTAACCTGACCTCGCAATGGTCTGCTCTCCCATCATTAACCGCAACAGCCAAAGCTGCAGTAACACCTCTTGCTGATTTATTAACGGGATTGGAGGGTAACGATGACTTCATTCCTGCGTTAGCGAGTACACAAGCGTCTTTTAGTAGCCACTACCTTAAGAAGTTACTTGCCGAGCGAGGATGGCAATACTTGGATGGCCTTGAAACCGGTGAACCGAATGGATATGCCTGGGTACAAACAGGAGACCTAGATAACTTAGGTCACAAGCAACAGTTAAAGATGCCACAGTACATTGAGCAGATATTGGATGATGTAGTCGCACGAATCCGAGGTCTTTTAGACGCAGGGTGGAAGCGAATTAAAATCGTCACAGATCATGGCTGGCTATGGGTGCCAGATGGCTTACCAAAAGGCGACATTCATAAGTCAATGGGAACAAACCGTCAACGTCGTTGCGCGATATTAAAGGCCAATGTTCAATACGATGGTTTAGTGATGCCTTGGTTCTGGAACCCGAATGTTTCCATCGCGATGGCGCCTGGTATCTCGGGCTATGTGTCGGGTGATCACTATAATCACGGTGGCCTATCATTACAGGAGTGCTTGACGCCAGTATTGGACGTTCGGAATGCGCAATCAGGCTAATTTAACAACAGTGGTTCATAGAAGACTCGACTTGATCAGTTAGTAGAAAATGGCGCCGTTAAAGCAGAGCCGCGAATAGCGCGGCTTTGTTGCATCTAAAAGACACTATGATGTCGTATGTGAGTAGTCTCGATGTCGTGGCTTAGGTCTTGACTATCGTCAGGGATAATGTCTGACAATGTTCCCCTTTGGTAAAGAACAATTAGAGTATCGCTATCATGCTCCGCGTTTAGTAGTCCACAAATTTCGCTTATATCATCGGAATCTAACGAGCGCTTGAAGGCATCCATTTGGCCAGAGAGGTTGTAAGTACTAAAGATAGTCGCCATCACTCGTTTATCTTCAGTTTTTTCGCCTCCACCAGGATTAACTATCTGATTAAAAGATACTTTCTTATTTTCATCAAGCTGGGAAACAAAATTTAATGTTTTCGACTTTATACAGCTTTGCGTGCCATCATCATACGTTGCACCGTTGACCCACTGTGCCTTTATCCAATTCTGATGCTCGCCACGTAGCGCGCGGTTTTTCTTTCTGTAAGGCCCATCTTCACCGATAAGCTCTTGACGGATTAACTTGATAGCGGCTAAGAGTTCTTGATTAGTTGTATACACAGAAAAATCGAAGTCAGGCTCTTTGAGTTTACCGGGAACGACTAAATAACCCTTGGTTAAATAGGATTTTGTATCGATAATCTTCTTCGTTACTTTTTTTTCGGCAGTTGGGGCTATAGTAGTACCACGATCAAAGCCTTTAACGTCATAGCGAGAGAAAATTTGTTCAAATAGCTGATGAAGTCCCTCAAAATCATGACTATTATGTTTTGATTCTAAGTGATCAAGTAGTTCTCCGTAGGCCCTGACTGCATCCAGGTTAGTGTAGTGCTTTGCATTTGTATTTTGATGGTAACCGCAAGCGCGACCAATATTCGCTTGTACAATCGCTGCAATATTGGCGATGGTACTATCCCAAGAGTTGATAAGTGTTTTTTTCATCTCTTGACCGAAGTTAACACCAGCTCTAAAGCTAGCGACAGTGATTGCGATCAATTTATCATCGAATAACACCGCGGTTTCGTATTCACGTTTAAAGTCATTGATAGAGCACAGCTCATGCTCATCGAGACCGACTAGCTTCTGGCCTATAATATGTATTTGATGAGGCTCAATACCGTTAGCGAGTAAAACATCTCTCGCGATCCCTGCTTGACTACTTGGTACGCGAATTAATGACCAACCAGCGCTGTCGTGATCTTTAAACTGACGAATAAATCGGTTTCTCAGTAAAGAGCTATCACAAAAGTCTCGCGAATTTTCATCTAATTTTACGATCTGGTTATTACGGTGCATCTGCCGAATGCCGTGGTAGTCATCACCTGTCTTATGAAAGACTAATGAGGTATTAAAGTTGTGGCGTAGTATCGAATCCGCACCAGCCGCATAGAGCGCACTGAATGGCGTTGCAGAGACAAAGGCAACATTGCAGTGTTTATTGTCATACTCAAGATAATCGAAAACCTGGTCGTATCGAACGCTATCTTGGCTCGAACCATAGTGACACTCATCGATAATAATCAGCTTAGGGGCTTGGCGCCTGAAGTGTGTCTTTAGTGTTGATTCAAAATTAGTAAAATTACTGACAACAACATTTGTACTTGCAGCTAGATCTTGTTTGGCTTGTTCTTGCAGCGCCAGATCGGCCATGGTTACCAGGTACAACGTGTCTTTCAGATACTTCCTATCGGATATCGCCTCATCTGAGAGTGATAGTCTTTGTAAGCAGGACAAAGCAAGCGCAATTCCAGATTTACCCGACTGCATTTCAGCAGCGATGACGACTGCCCTCGAACCTGTCTCAAACTGCGCAAATGCTTGTTGCGCTGCTTTACGTTGATGAGGGAACGTATTGCTTGTAATGATAACGTCAGTAAGCTTGCGATGTTTGTTAGCGTTCTTCATTGGTGGTTCCAAAAATAGGCGATAAAGAGGATCCATTAATATTAATGATGTATGGATCCAGTTTTATCTGAAAAATGAGACTCATCACTCAGGTCGCCTGATTTTTCAGGTAGCTTATTGTGGTTTTTCTTGGCTAAGGAACGTTCAATATCGTACTCTCCGCGCTTGTAGAGCACAAACATAGTATCGTCTCGTTCTATGCCGAAGTAGTCACACATGTTATGTATATCACTTAAGTCCATGATTTTTTTATTAACTTGGCGGCGAGAAATGTTGTATATGCTGAATATTGTCGCTGTAATGAGTTTGTTTTCCGATAGTTCGCCTGAGCCGGGAGCGACAACACGGTTGAACTCTAGATACTCACCGTTATCAAGCATTGACGTGTAGAGCTTCGTTCTTTCTTGTTGAGTCCCGTCAGTACCAGCTTTTTCTGGATTATCGTAACTATCACCGTTGACCCATTGCGCTTTTATCCAGTTTTTCTTTTTACCGCGCATAGTTCGATGGCCTTTGACGCTTGGGGCTCCTTTCGCCGTAAATTCGTCTCGAATCATTTCGATGGCTTGGAGGAAGTGTTTATCTCGGGTGTATTGACGAAAGTCTACTTCGTTATCCAATAATTTTGCGGGTACAGCGACATAACTATCGGTTTGGTAGGTTTCAACGTCACCGATAGGGCGTCTACGTTTGTATTTAATTGTTACGCCAACATCTAACCCATTAACCTGATACTCTTGACAGACCTCTTCAAAGAACTCTTTGAGGCCATCAAAATCTGATGCTGCTTCCTTGGAGCAAGTTTTCTCTAAATGGTCCAAAATAGCCGCATATGCTTCTGTTGCACTAAGGTTTGTAAAGTGTAGTGATGAATTGTTACCGTGGTAACCACAAGCACGGCCTATGTTGGCTTGTACAACTGCTGCCACACTAGCAACTGTGCTGTCCCACGTTGAGATCAGATTACGCTTCATCATGGCACCGAAATTAATACCAGCTCTTGCTCCGGCGACGGTTATTGCGATTAATTTATCTTCAAAAATCAGAGCGTCATCAAATTCACGTTTAAAGCGTTCGATGCTGCAGTGTTCATCTTCTGGAACGCCCGATAGTGAGTTACCTAAAATATAGACCGAATTTTCGTCGATCCCTTGACTAATTAAGAGCTCTTTTGCATCCATAGCAGAACCAGCAGGGACTCTGACTAGTGACCATCCCATTCCTTCATGAGATTTGAATTTTTCGATGAACTCGTGGCGTTCCGGTGAGCTCACTAGGAAATTCTTCGTGTCTTGATCCAGCCCTTTCACTTTGCCACTTTTTAGCATTTCACGGACACCGTAGTATTCGTTGCTCGTTTTGTGAAATACCAATCGTGTGTTGAAGTCACGTCTTAAAATAGAGTCTTTAAGCGCATTTTGGGCGGCTTTTTTTGCCTCGATAATGAGATCTTTATCGTCCTCATCTTCAGCTTCTTGTTGAATACCAATAGCTTCTTGATACTCAGTTTCTGCACCATAAAGGGCACCAAAAGGGGTGGCAGAAATGAACACAACCTTGCAGCTATCATTTTCTTTTTCAAGGTAGTCAAAAATCTTGCTGTATCTGATAGCAGATACATTTGAGCCGTAGTGGCACTCATCAATGATGATCAGCTTGGGCGGGTTGCCTTTAAAATCATTTTCTAACGATTTTTCGAAGTTAACAAAGTTACTGACGACTACATTTTTTGCTAGTCTTAGGTCGGACTCTGCTTGCTCTTTCAGCGCTTTATCGGGCATAGTTATCAAGTAAAGCGTATCTTTTAGTTGCTTACGATCACAGATGTCGGCGTCACTTAAACTGGCCCTTTGCAAGCAACATAGCGCAAGAGCGATCCCTGACTTACCTGCTTGCATTTCTGCCGCAGTAACAACGGCTCTAACGTCATCAGTGAGAGCGTTAAATGTTTTTTTAGCCGCATTGATTTGGTGAGCATGAAGAGCGTCGCTTTCAAGTATTTTATGCACCATATGACGAAGTTTTTCTGCATTTTTTGTCATCTTTTTAGCCCATTTTTACTAAAAGATTGGCTCTATATTGTAACCCACTACATGTACTTTTGAAAAAGTGTGTTTTCTATCGTATTTATACGCTATCTGATAAGCTGATGGAGCTATGGATGGGCCACGATGCAAGTAATGATCTCTCGCTTCACTAAATACCACCGAAACCCAGACATATTACGAAGAATCTCTAAAACTAGGATTTAAATAAGCCGTTAACGATGCTATTTTGAGCAGCAGTTAAGCGCACTGTTGTGAGGGCGCGAGAAAAGAGTCGCATAAACATAATCCGGATCTTGGCTTAAATTTATACGCTGTTAGACTCCGGCGGTTATCAATCACAAAACAACATGAGGTGAACTAGCTTTCATGAATATTGAATGCCCTCATTGCAACACCGACAATGAGATCGAGCTTACTGAAAACATTCAATGCAATAAATGTGAGAAGAGTTTTACCGATCTCAAACTGAGCAAGCGCCAACTTATGTCTGCTGGCACTGCATTACTTCTTGGTGCCTTTGGTGGATATAAGGCTGATGCTGCTTTTGATGACGATCGGTATCCGTTAGCTGTTGAGTATGCCATCGTCGATACGTGTACCAACTCGTCAAAGAATATGATCTCGGTAGATTGGTACGATAGCAAGCGACAAGTCTGTCTCTGCGCGCTTGAAAAAACTGAACAGTCTGTCTCTTATTCTGATTACAAATCAGATCAAGCCCTTTTTTGAGTCACTTTAAGTCAAACGCCAGAAGTTGTTCATAGAGATAAAAAGGCAGCGTTTGCTGCCTCATTCGTTTTAACGCTTCGGTGTATTACCGCGGCCTTTACCCGATGGTTTGCCAGTCGTGCTAGGGTAATTAGGGTTGCCCTTCGCAGGGGATTTGGGAGCTGAATTTGGTTTGTTCATCACTTATCCCTTACTTATTTGGTTTCTGATGATGAGCGGTTGCGCGTTGTGCGCGAGCGGCGAATGAACCTTTGGCAACCTGGCCGCCATTTTGTTTGGCTTGTGCTGCTTGCACGCGAGCAGCAGCTTCGGGGGTCATTGGTACGTTATGTTTGGACATAATGTTTTCCTTTTCGTTTATGAACTGTAGGGTCTCCGCTGAGACACGAGAACAATAACGCACTGGGTAGGGACAAATGGGGACAATCCAAAAGCAAAAACAAATTCGGTATATTCTGGAAGCGTTAGGTTGGAGCCAGAAACAGCTTGCAGATGTGTTGTTCGAGGAGCTTTACGTTGATGAACATGAGGATATTTGTGACTCTCCTGACGCTGTTGATAAGTTTCGTCAGCTACTCAAAAAGCAGTTGCAGCGTGAATCAACGTCAGAAAATCGGTTGGACCGGTATATAGAAATACTGTTCGAACATCCCGAGTTTAAAAAACTGAAACTCGATATGATCTTTCCTAAATACGTTGATCACCAATGTTTAAGTAGTGATCTACACGCCGAGCTGACGGCATTCTCAAGGCGTTTAGACGATGAAGTGCAAAGAGGCAATTGATCCTTCGGGTGAACACTGAACGGAAACCAGCATAGGTTGAGTATGGAAACAGACCCTTATGATCGCGTCAAAGCTTTATTGAAGGCGATAAAAGCGCTGCCTGCTCTCTATGAGAGCGAGAAAACAATCTTTGATGTTGGCAGTCGAGGATATTACGAGAACCCCACAACAGATCTACTCGCTTTTTTCTTAAATACGGACGAAGTGCATGGCTTTAGCTCGTTAGTCTTAAAAGCATTGTTTAGCTGTACGGAAACATGCAGTGGGCTAGATACGACACTGGTTGGGAACCCGAAACGGGAGGTAGTGACAGCCTCCGGAAAGCGCATTGACTTAGTGCTGCAGAGCCAAGACTGGGTAATGGTCATAGAAAACAAGATTTTTCACCAGCAGAATAATCCGTTTGATGATTATGAACGGTTCGTCGAGGACAACAAAAACGATCCCCGCATTGGAGACAAAAAGCCGCTGTATATTGTTCTATCGCCAACCGGTGAAGCGGCAAGCCCGAACTGGATTGGTATTAGCTACCGCACCTTCACTTCAGCTATTAAAGCAAAACTCGCTGATCACTTCCTGCAACATCCATTGAATAAATGGTCGATTTTTCTGCGAGAATTCGTTTTACATTTGGAGAACGTGATGGAACAACCCACTCTTGATCACGAAAGTGTCAGCTTTGTAGTGAATCACCTAGCTGACTTTAAAGCGGCAGAAACGCTGCAAGAAAAAGCAATTAAGTCGCTGCAGAGTGCTTTACTGCACGATCTGCAAAGCGCGGTAAAACCAGAGCTGAAACCCACCCTTGATAACTGGCATGGGTATCCGGCTATTCGTTTCGCCGGTGTTAATTGGGTGGTTCAATCGGATATCGTGCTTTATCTTGATGGACGTGACGAAAAGCCAATTGTGATCAATTTCTACTCTGCACAGATTACAAATAACGAGCGACGTAACATCGCAGATGCGCATTTTTGCAAAGAAGACACCGAGCAACCGTGGAATGAAATAAAAAACACTTATCGTTGCTACCAGGTCCGTATCGGCGAATTTGATTATCCGTTCATCAAAGAAAAGCTGATCGAGAAAATCATTTTGATGGATGAATTTGAGACGCAGGTTCGTCCGCAGAAAATTAATAATACTGAAGGATAAAAGTAAATGGCTGTTATGCATTCCCACGCGGGAGCGTGGGAACGAGAGGTGAAGTAGCTCACTGGCGTTATTAGAGTGCCAGAGATTACATGGGCACGTCGGGGCTGCTTGAGGTTTGTCGTGAGTGGTAGCGAGGTATGCATTCCCACGCAGGAGCGTGGGAACGAGAAACGCCCCTGTAAATGCCTCTGTAAATGATATTAATGCGGTGGATATTCAAGGATTGAAAACGCCGGAGGCTATCATCGCCCTTAGCGGCCGATAAAACGCTCACGCGGCCGCAGCTGGCCGAGCGGATCGGCAAAGACATTCGCACCATTGGTCGCGCGTTGGCCAAGTTACAGCAAGCGCAAAGGATTAAACGGGTCGGCTCTGATAAAGCCGGCCATTGGGAGGTTCAATCGTGACACAATTGCTGCGTTTGTTGATAAATTTAAAGGCGTTGGGGAAAAGTCTGATTGTTAGAGGGTAACTTTGGTATACATTCCCACGCAGGAGCGTGGGAACGAGAGAAAGTTTCATCCCAGCGGAATGAGTACAAACTTAATATCTGTCTCATTAATCAGACTTTTAGTAGAAATATCCCTGTTGACTAGGCTATTATTTATATCTATTCATCGACATAATAAGACATGATGATGCCAGAGAAGTACTTTAATTCTACTCAGCTCTCTATGCTTTTTAGAGCTTTTGATAACTTAGATCAAGCGGTTCTCATTGCGAATGAGTCCCGAGAGATTATACACGTAAATCAAAGCTTTACTGATTGTTTTGGTTATAAGTACGATGAAGTGATAGGAAAACCAACGCAAATCCTTTATGCGAGTGAAAGTGATTTTCTTCGTGTCGGCCAAGTGATCGCCAACGCCCGCAGTGACAACCCTAACGAGACCTTTTACATCGATTGTGTCACTAAGTATGGTGACGTTTTTAAAGGTCGGTTAAACGGCGGTATCATTCGAAATGACGACGGCGTTAATGCGTTGTACGTTGGACTAATAACCGATGAAACGGTCAAACTCAAAGCAGAGTATGGGCTGAACAAACTCCACAGCGTTACATCTAATCGACAGCTATCATTTCGTGAGCGAACACTCGAGATCCTGGCATTAGGGTGCGAAATGTTCGGGCTGCCTATCGGTATTGTCAGTGAGATCATTGACGATGACTATATCGTGAAGCACGCCCATCACCCTGACGACGCGATTGAAGAGGGCACGGTGTTTGACTTGAAGGGCACTTACTGTAGTCATGTTTACAAAGCCAACGATGTGCAAGGCTTTCACCATGTCTCTTCCAGTGAAATAGCTGAGCATCCGTGCTTTAAAAACTTTGGCTTAGAAGCGTACCTAGGCGCACCGATTTTTGTCGACGGTCAACGTTACGGTACGGTCAACTTCTCGAGCGCGAGTCCCTGCCGTCCGTTTATTCGGCAAGATTATGAAATGATAAAACTATTTGCTGACTGGCTCGGGCATGAATTGGCCAGAATGAGGGATATCAGTGAATTAAAGCAAGCCAAGGAAGAAATCACGCGGTTAGCGAATACAGACTCACTCACGAGTCTTTATAGCCGTCGCTATGGTGATAAAGCGCTAAGACAAATAATAATGCAAGCTTTTGCGGATGAGCAGCCGCTGAGTATTGCACTGGTGGACTTTGATAACTTTAAAAACATCAACGACACATACGGGCACGATGTCGGTGATAAAGCGCTAACGATATTTGCTGACTTGGCAAGAGGCGAATGTCGAAAAAGTGATCTGGTAGCACGTTGGGGAGGTGAAGAGTTTTTACTCGCATTCCCTGGCTGTCATCGCCGTGAGGCTCACGAGGTGATGACGCGTATCGCCGATAAATTGAGAAAGGCAAACATTGAACAAGCCCCTGCTTTGTCGCTAACCGTGAGTGTCGGTTTAGCTCAATTAGAAAAAGAGGACTCGCTCCGCACACTATTAGTGAGGGCAGACAAGCTTATGTATGACGCCAAGCACCAAGGCCGTGACAGGATTTATGGTGGCTGATTGAGCTCGAGCATGTTGACCTGTTTGATGGTCGAGATACTGCTCACTCGCGAGGCACATGCGCTATCCCGCCTTGTTTCACCGTCAGCTCATCATGACTCGATATGGGCAATATTCCCGCGTTTCTAGGCCTGCTAGGCTAGATCTTTTCCGCCAAACTCGGTACATTACACGCAAATAGAAACTATTCTCACTTTTGTTTATGGCGCAAGCCATATCACCAAGCATGTTTGTAGATATCACCATGATAAAATCGTCTTCATTTCGGCTCGTGCTGGGCGTTGCGTCCTGTTTGGCGTTTACGCCAGTAGTGAGTGCGGATCAACTCGAAAAAGCGCAAGCTATCGAGGGTAACACTACCCAAGAGGCCGCGCAGTCACAGTCACGGATTAATCGCCACTCTGATAGCAGCTTGGCCATGCGCCAAGAAATTGAGCAGCTGCAGGCACAGATTAGTAACCTGGAAATCTATCGCGATCACTTGCAAAACTTGGTGGCCAATCAGGATAAAGAGGCGACCAGCCTGCGGAACCAAATCGACGAGATCAAAGACACTCGCCAAGGCATCGTGCCGTTGATGTATCGCATGTTGGGTGGGCTCGAGCAGTGGCTTGCCAAGGATATTCCTCTTAAAGCCGACCAACGCCACGCCCGTTTGCAAAAACTGAAGGCGATGATGGGCCGCGCCGATGTGGCGGACTCAGAGAAATTCCGTCGTATTCTCGAGGCGTATCAAATTGAGCGAGACTATGGCAGCAAGCTTGATGCCTATCAAGATACCGTTGTGCTTAATGGTCGAGATCACCAGGTGGATGTGTTGCACTTGGGTCGAATGTCGCTGGTGGCGCGTAGCTTAGATGGTCAGCAGCATTGGCTGTGGAGCGCCCGCGATGATCAGTGGGTCGCGCTGGATGCCAGTGTCGCGGAAGCGGTGGATAAGGCCTTTGCGGTGGCGCAAAAGCAAATGGCACCGTCGTTGTTATCTCTGCCATTGAGTGCTAACCAAGGGGTGAAGTCATGAGTTGGAAAACCCTTATTGTCGCAACCTGTTTTGCCGCGATGGCGCCTTTTACCCACGCCGATGATCTTGTCGAGCAGACCCAACAGGCACATCAGCAGGCGAATGAGCATAACCAAGCGCGAGAAGCACAATTCGCGCTGACCGAGCGTGAATTGCGCGCGAAGCTCAATCAGCTCAAAGCCACACGCAATGCGTTAGAGGCGGAAACAGAGCAATTGAGTGACACCTTCAGCGATAACGAGCAACAACTGGCGTCTTTGGAAGATAAGTTGCGTTTGGAGTCGGGCAGTTTGGGTGAGTTGTTTGGTGTGGTGCGCCAAGCAAGTAAAACTATCCAGACCGACGGCGCGTCCAGCTATGTGGCGATCACTCAGCCTGCGTTTAATCAAACGGTGGCAGATATTGTGGCCGCGGATACCTTACCCTCGCTCAAGCAGCTTAATAGCCTGTGGCAGGGCATGCTCACGCAAATGCAAACCAGCGGTCAGCTGCAAACCCTTTCTTTACCTGTGGTGAATGCGCAAGGTGTATCGTCTGAGCAGTCGGTGGTGCGAGTGGGTAACCTTGGGCTGGTGAATGAGCAAGGGTATTTAAACTGGCAAGCTGAACGACAAGTGGCTGTCCCGTACCGGGCACAACCGGACAACACTTTAACATCAGCAAAGCTTGAACAAGCCATCGCCAACGTCGGTGAGACCGTGCTCGTCGATCCGTCACGTGGCACGTTACTTGGGCAGCTAGAAAATGCGCCAAGCTTAAGCGAACGCTTTGCGCAGGGTGGCTTCGTTGCCAAAGTGATCGCGACCCTATTGGCTGTCGGCTTGCTCATTGCGCTATACCGTGGGGCAGTCTTGCTCTCGGTTCACGCCAAAATGCATCGCCAGCTTAAACACCCAGAATCACCGGAGGATAATCCGCTTGGCCGTGTGCTGAAGGTCTATCATGATGCGCCAAAGCGCGATGTGGAATCACTGGAGCTGCGTTTATTGGAAGCGGTGGTGGATGAACAGCAAGGCTGTGAAAAAGGCCTATCGATGCTGAAACTGCTTGCTGCATTGGCGCCGATGCTTGGCTTGCTGGGGACGGTGACCGGGATGATCGAGACCTTCCAGGTGATCACCCAGTTTGGTAATGGCGATCCGAAAGTGATGGCGGATGGCATCTCGATGGCTCTGGTCACCACAGTGCTTGGCTTGATTGCCGCCATTCCGCTACTGCTGGCGCATAACATCTTGAGTGGGCAAGCCGATCACATTCGTGGCATGTTGGAAAAACAAAGCATTAGCCTGGTGGCGGAACAAGCTGAAAACAGTGATCAGCGAGTGGAAACCGGACAAGCGGCATGATAGACGTGGCGTTATTTTCACAGCTTGGCCAGCAGGATATTTTGAGCACCTTGCGTCATTTTATGGCGCAAGGTGGGCCCGTGCTTTGGTGGTTAGGTGTGGTGGTAATGGTGTGCTGGGTGTTGGTGATTGAACGCCTGCTATATCTCTATTCACGATTCCCCGCACAACGTCGCGCGTGGATCGCCGCGTGGCAGGCGCGTACCGACCATCATTCTTGGCATGCACGCGCCATTCGCCAAGGCTGGTTGTTTCAAGCCCAACAGGATCTCGGCCGTTATCTTGGCTTTATTAAAGCCTTGGTGGCTATTTGCCCGATGTTGGGGCTGTTAGGCACGGTCACGGGGATGATTTCTGTGTTTGATGTGATGGCCAGCCAAGGCACCAGTGAGCCCCGTTTAATGGCCTCAGGTATTTCAATGGCAACCTTACCCACGATGGCAGGTATGGTGGCTGCCTTGGCCGGTATGTTTGCCCATGCCCGTTTAGTTAAAGCCTGTCAGCGTCGTGAAGTCGCGCTGGAGCAGGCGCTTCGGAGTCAGTAATGCGATTGATTCGAGCCCAAAAACAGCGCGAGGAAGCGCAGGTTGATTTAACCTCCATGTTGGACATTGTGTTCATCATGCTGATCTTTTTTATTGTTACCAGCTCCTTTGTGCGCGAGTCTGGCGTGGAAGTAAACCGCCCGGAAGCCAGCCACTCAACCAGTCAGAAAGAGGCGGGTATTTTTGTCGCGGTCACCGCCTCGAATGAGGTGTACATTGATAAGCGCCTTGTCGATGTGGAACGTGTCGAAGCGACGCTTGAGCATCTATTGCTCGATAAACCCGATGCTTCGCTGGTGATTCAAGCCGATGAGTTGGCGTACAACGGAACGGTGGTTGAAGTCATGGATGCGGCGAAAGGGGCCGGTATTGGCAGCATTGCGTTGGCCACGGAGTCGCCGTAATGAAGCGATGGCTAATCTCATTGCCGGCGGCGTTGATGGTTACGCTTGGCCTGTTTATGTTGATGGCGCTAATGGTCGGACATTCGTCTCAGCGGCCTCAAGAGAAGGCTGAGTCGGTAAGCATTGATATTTTCATGCAAGAGCCGGATACCGAGGTACAACGTCGCCAACGCAGTGTCCCGGAGCGCCCGACACCGCCAGAGGTGCCTGATCCACCGACGCCGGTGACGCAAACGCAGACACAATCCAGTACTGCGCCACAGCCGGATATGCCGAACTTGAATGTGCAAAGCAATATTCAAGGGGTGATGGTGCAAGCGCCGTCGCTCGGCGACTTAAATGTCAGCACCGGGCCGAACAACCAGCAGGCGATGCCGCTGTTTCGGGTCGAGCCGAATTATCCGCCACGCGCCATGCGCCGCGGCCTAGAGGGATTCGTGGTGGTGAGCTTTACCATTAGTCCATCGGGACGCCCACAAGATTTGACCGTGGTTGATGCCAACCCGCCGCGCGTGTTTGAGCGAGAGGCGTTACGCGCGCTGCGTAAATGGAAGTATGAGCCGAAAGTGGTTAACGGAGAGGCCGTGGCTCAACCCGGTCAACAGGTGAAACTGGAGTTTAACTTACGCTAATGTTTAAACGACTCATTGTTACCTTCGTATTGGTCATCTCGCTGCCAGCCGCTGCGCAGCTTTCGCCATCGGTGGCACGCTCGATTGAAAAAGCACAAACGTTAGAGCAAGACGCCAAACTGGGTGAGGCGATTGCCGTGCTTGAAGCGCTGTCTGCTGAACGCGCCTACGATAAAGCCTTTGTAAACCGGGCGTTGGGGGTGTTCTATTGGCAATATGGCAATAATGATAAGGCGATTGTCCATATTCAACGCGCGGTCGACAGTGAACAGCTCAAAGACGCGCAAGCCTGGCAAACCAAGCGCATGCTCGCTGATTTATTGTTGATTGATGACCAGTATGCGTCGGCGTTGCAATACTACTATCCGTTGGCGCGTTCGGTTCCCAAAGAGAAATCGGATCAAGCGGAAGATGTGTGGCTGCGCATTCTGCAGGCGCACTATCAGCGTGAACAGTGGAATAAGGTATTAAGCGCCTATCCGGCGTACCAGGACGTGGTGAAAAATAGCGCCAGCGTGTCGGCATTGTCGTTGAAGTTGGGGGCGCAGCTACAACTCGAGCAATGGCGTGGAGCGACCCCGACGCTTAAAGCATTGTTGAAGCGCGAGCCTGAAAACAAGCAATGGTGGCGCCAATTGGCGGCCAACTATGTGCGCTTAGAGCAGCCAAAAGAGGCGATCAGCACCTATTTACTCGCCCAGCGTAAAGGGGTGGAGCTTGAACCCAGTGAGCAGCGTACGGTGGCGCAGTTGTATGCCAATGTCGGTGTCCCCGAACGAGCAGCGACGTGGCTCAAACGCTTGCCTGAGAACGAACAAGATGCGCAAACGCTCGCGCAGCAAGCAAGCTTATGGCAGCAAGCGCGGGAATGGCCTCAGGCTGTTTCAGCTTGGCAATTGGCGGCACAAAAAGACCGTCAGTACCATTGGCAATTGGCGTTAATGCAAATTCAGCAAGGCGACTATCAGCAAGCACTTACTTCGCTTGATAAAGCGGGTAAAGGGGCATCTGCTAAAGAGATAGCGCTGACAAAAGTGCGCGCCTACTACAAACTAAAGCAGTTTGACCAGGCCCTCAAGCAAGCACGCATTGCTAAAAAGATTGCCCCTGATGAAGCGGTAGAAAGCTGGTTAACGTTTTTGAAAAAGCGTCAGAAAATGCAGCGAGGCTGATTTAAGCCATAAGTCGCGAGTGACCTTGGTCGGTTACTCTGATAAAAAGCCCCAGCTTGGTGAGACACCAGACAGCTGGGGCTTTTTTGTTTAAATGTTTTGTCTCTATCGTTTGCCATCCGCCCTGTTGATCACGTTCGCCAAACGATAGGCACAAAAAAAGGGCGCCTGAGCGCCCTCTATCAATTAGGTCTGGCTTCTTACGCTACAGTAACGTCAGACGCCTGTGGGCCTTTTTGGCCTTGCTCAACGGTGAAGTTCACACGTTGGCCTTCAGTTAGGGTTTTGAAACCTTCGCCAACGATCGCACGGAAGTGTACAAACACGTCTTTTTCGCCGTTGTCACGAGTGATGAAACCGAAACCTTTCTCTTCGTTAAACCACTTTACGATACCAGTTGCTTGATTAGACATAATCATTCTCTCTTAAATTACAAAAAATAGGATAGCTTTGAACGGAGTCGATGAAATGTCTAAAAGCGAAAGCGGGTAACGTTAGAAACTCTATAATATTGATAATAGCGTAGCTTATGTTGACTTTTACTTGATGTATCATTGATGCTCCATGTTCCAGAGCTGTGTTCACCATACAGCAATCCACTCACTTGTAAAGCGTTGTGAGTATTTTTATTCAACTTTGGATGAATGCCTTAACGGTGTGATGTAAAAAGGCCAGTCATCGCTGACTGGCCTTAGCTGAATTAACGTGCCGTGAAGGTGCGATTAAGCGAGCAATTCTTCAGCGGTGTTAACCACGTTTTCAACGGTAAAGCCGAACATTTTGAACAGCTCGTCAGCCGGTGCTGACTCACCGAAGGTGGTCATACCGACAACACGGCCGTCGAGACCCACGTACTTGTACCAGTAATCGGCGATACCCGCTTCAATGGCAATACGTGCTGTCACGTCTGATGGCAGCACGGACTCGCGGTAGGCGGCATCTTGCTTATCGAACAAGTCAGTGCTTGGCATAGAGACGACACGCACTTGTTTGCCGGCTTCGCTTAGTTTCGCGGCTGATTCCATCGCCAATTCGACTTCAGAGCCGGTCGCAATCAAGATCAGATCAGGCTTACCCGCTGCATCTTTTAGGATGTAGCCACCTTTAGCAATGTTAGCCAATTGTGCGTCATCGCGCTCTTGCTGAGCCAGGCCTTGGCGCGAGAACACCAGGGCACTTGGGCCGTCTTTACGCTCAACCGCTGCTTTCCACGCGACCGCAGATTCAACTTGGTCACACGGGCGCCACATGCTCATATTCGGCGTTTGGCGCAAAGTGGCCATTTGCTCAACCGGCTGGTGAGTTGGACCATCTTCACCCAGGCCAATCGAGTCGTGGGTATACACTTGAATGTTTTGCACCTTCATCAGGGCAGCCATGCGCATCGCGTTACGGGCGTACTCCATAAAGATCAGGAAGGTGGCGCCGTAAGGTACAAAACCGCCGTGCAGGGCAATACCGTTGATAATGGCGGTCATACCAAACTCACGCACACCGTAGTGCAGGTAGTTACCGCTAGCATCGTCTGCGCTGATCGCTTTCGAGCCTGACCACATGGTTAAGTTAGACGGTGCCAAGTCAGCAGAGCCACCGAGCAGTTCTGGCAGTAGCTTGCCAAATGCTTCTAACACGTTTTGTGACGCTTTACGCGATGCAATTTTGGCGGGGTTGGCCTGTAGATCTTTGATGAGCTTCTGGGTTTCGCTGTCCCAGTTGCTTGGCAGCTCACCCTTCATGCGACGAGTAAACTCAGCGGCCAGCTCTGGATACTGTGCTTGATACGCCGCGAATTTCTCATTCCATGCGGCTTCTTTAGCCGCACCGGCTTCTTTGGCGTCCCACTGTGCGTAAATATCTTGTGGGATCTCAAATGGGCCATGCTCCCAACCGAGGAATTCACGCGCGGCTTGTACTTCGTCATCACCCAGTGGCGCACCGTGGCAGTCGTGGCTGCCTGCTTTGTTGGGTGAGCCGTAACCGATGGTGGTCTTGGTGCAGATCAATGTCGGCTTACCAGTTTCTGCTTTTGCCGCTTCGATGGCCGCTTGAATGGCTGCCGAATCATGGCCGTCGACGGCAGGGATCACGTGCCAGCCATAAGATTCAAAGCGTTTCGCGGTATCGTCAGAGAACCAACCTTCCACATGACCGTCGATAGAAATGCCGTTGTCATCCCAGAAAGCGATCAGTTTGCCCAGGCCCAGGGTGCCGGCGAGTGAGCATGCTTCGTGCGAGATGCCTTCCATCAAGCAGCCATCGCCCAAGAATGCGTAGGTATGATGATCGACAATGTCGTGGCCGTCGCGGTTAAACTGCGCCGCGAGTGATTTTTCTGCCACTGCCATACCCACCGCATTGGTAATGCCCTGGCCGAGAGGACCTGTGGTGGTTTCAATACCCGGCGCGTAGCCATATTCAGGGTGGCCTGGGGTATTGGAGTGCAATTGACGGAACTGTTTAAGATCGTCAATGGATACGCCATAGCCGGTCAGGTGCAGTAACGAATAAATCAGCATAGAGCCGTGGCCGTTTGACAGTACGAAACGGTCACGGTTGGCCCAATCTGGGTTTTGTGGGTTGTGGTTCATGTGGTCGCGCCACAAGACTTCGGCGATATCAGCCATGCCCATTGGGGCGCCTGGGTGACCAGATTTGGCTTTTTGCACACCGTCCATCGCAAGGGCGCGGATGGCGTTAGCTAGCATTTTGCGTTCCATGTGTTTACCTACAGGTTGAACAGGTGAAATAGGGTTAAACAGTATCATAAAAGCGGACTCAGCCGCTTTTATTGTGTTAAATCACGCTTTGTGTTGGATCACAGTTGTTCGCGAATCATGTCTTCAAGCTTGCCTTGGTCAACCGCGAAATTGCGGATGCCTTCTGCGAGCTTCTCAACCGCCATCGCGTCTTGGTTGTGCTCCCATAAGAATTCGGCGTGGGTCATACGCGCTGGGCGTTGTTCGGTGGCTCCCGCGTCTTTGAGTTTCACAGGCACGTCACCGTCGGCGTCGCTCAGCTCTTGGAGAAGCTGTGGGCTGATGGTGAGACGATCGCAGCCAGCCAGCTCTAAAATCTCGCCCGTGTTACGGAAGCTCGCGCCCATCACGACGGTGTCGTAGCCGTGGGCTTTGTAGTAGTTGTAGATGGTGGTGACGGATTTAACACCTGGGTCTTCAGCCGCCTCAAAATCGCGGCCTTCTTTGGCTTTGTACCAATCCATGATGCGGCCCACAAACGGTGAAATCAGGTAAGCACCCGCTTCGGCACAGGCGCGTGCTTGTGCGAATGAGAATAAGAGCGTCAGGTTACAGTTGATCCCTTCTTTTTCCAGGATTTCTGCGGCGCGGATGCCTTCCCAAGTTGACGCCAGTTTGATCAGAATGCGCTCGTTGCTGATCCCCGCTTCGTTGTACATGCTGATAAGCTTGCGCGCTTTAGCCACACTCGCGTCTGTGTCGTAAGACAAACGTGCATCTACCTCGGTAGAAATACGGCCAGGGATCACGTTGAGGATTTCTTTACCAATATTGACGGCGAGACGGTCACAGGTATCGGCAACCTGTTGGTCTGCGTCGCTGCTGTGTGATTTTGCATAAGCAATCGCTTCATCGATCAGCGGCGCATATTCTTTGATTTGCGCGGCTTTGAGGATCAGAGAAGGGTTGGTTGTGGCATCTTGCGGTTGGTATTTTTTAATCGCTTCTATGTCGCCTGTGTCAGCGACCACTGTGGTTAGGGCACGGAGTTGGTCCAGTTTGTTGCTCATCTTCACTCACCTTCTTTACGTGGTAGGCCCAGACGCCGTATGACGTGCTAACGCTTGCTCTGAATATGAACAGATGCAACGCGTCTGAGCAAATGATGTGACGATCTTTGAGTTTTTTACGTCACTTGTCAATTGTATTGCGACATAAAGAGAGTTAAGTCTCACTCTTTGGTCACGGATTTACTCATCCTGTTGAAACGTGAACGCTGCTTCATCGGGGGCAGGCTCAGACATGTTGAGCAGCGCCATGGCGCAGCTGGCACTGGTCGCCAACACATCAATCACCCCAGTGCGCAAAGCGCCGAGTATCGACAAGGCTTTACGACTTTCACTGGCCATGGCGATGACACTGGGAATACGTGCCAAGTCAGGCATGGCTAGCCCAACCACGCGCCCTCGCATCAAATTGTCGGTAGGTTGTCCGTCAAGGCGGAAAAAATCAAAGCCACCGATGTCTCCGACAATACCATGGTTAACACGTGCTTCAACAAATTCGCGTGCGGTAAAACAGCCTAATTTGACCATATGGCTATTTTCGTCCATATCGCCAATGCCGACCAGTGCAAACTCTGCCTTTCTCGCCTGATTCAAGGTTTCACTGATATTGGGGTGAGAGACAAACACTTGCTGGATTGACTCGTTATCGACGTAGGCGGGGGCATACAGGGTTTCACTGCTGCCACCAAATTTTTTGGCGAGACGCCGGCAAATATGATCCGCGTTAAAGGCATCACCACTTCGGTGGGTACCGCCGATCGCACAAACAAAGCGCGTTTGGCGATGAGAGACGACCCCTGGGTGATCAGCAACCGCCGCGACGTTTTGACCTTGCCCCACTGCGACTACCATGCCGTCGTTAAGGTTGCCATCCAAATAAGTGGAAACCAGGGTCGCGACTTGAGTGCGCTGCTCTTCGGGACTGGGTTGGTCGAGAGAAATTAATGCGCGTTTGAGATTAAATCGCGCCATGAGCCTTTGTTCTAATTGCGCGCTATGCACGGGATGAAACTTCACCGTGATTTCAACGATCCCTTCCTCGCGTGCTTTTCGGAGTAGACGGCTGACTTTGGGGCGACTTATTTTGTATTTGCGTGCGATCTCCTCTTGGGTCGCGCTTTGCTGGTAATACAGAATGGCGATTTCGGTCAGCAAATCTGTGTCTTCGTGAACGTTATCTGGGGACGTTGGCGTACTCATGGATGTTGGTCTCGCTCATCGATCGGATCAAACTCACCGCACACAGTACGGCTCACTGTAATGGGTCTCAGTGTATCGCGCTTATGATGATTGAACAAATGTTCCATTTTAAAACTTATGTTCATTTGTTTTGGCTTCTACGACGCGCTATGTAACCCTCTGATTAATCGTATAGGCAGCGTTTTTAAAGGCGTTCTGTTTGAAAAAGTAGCCATCACTATCTATTTTTATTACGTCCCGCCAGCATTCCGAGCAGATTAAATCGCAAGAAGTACAAGGGAAGGGGAGTAACCTCGGGCGGCAGACTCGTTTTTGGTTAAGGAGTGTATGTTTATGCACGCACTACAGTCTCGGCAGCCCCTTATTTGGGTGACGACCTTGTTCACATTGGTGGTTGTATTGGCTGTCGGGTTTTGGATGACGAGTTTGAGCCGCACCACCGCCCCTGCGCAATCACTGGTCAGCACCGACTATAGTTATTTCATTGATGAGACCAACGGCCTCTCTCTTAACTATGTGTTGGATCATGCGCCGTTTACGCCAGCCGATAGCGCGCGTGACATTCCGTGGAAGCTGGCTTATCAAACCTATTGGATCAAGCTTGATTTTAATTATCGTGGCTTGGCTGAGCGCGACATTCATGTGCTCACCGATAACCCACTGATTGACTATTTGGACGCCTACCATATCTTGGATAGCGATCAGGTGCGCTCACAGATAAAAGCAGGGGATAAAACACCGGCACGCTTGAATCGCTTGCCAATGCCCGATTCTATTCCGATCAATTTACTCCCTGATCGCGACAACCAATTACTGCTCAAAGTCACCTCGAATGATATGGCGATCATGCCGTTAAGTGTGATGTCGCACCACGCGTTTGATCATCTGTCCAGATCGGTGCATTTGGTCTGGGGGGGATTTGTCACCTTTACGGTTATGGTGGCGCTGTATAGTGCTGGGGTGTATGTCTATAGCCGTCAACGCGTCTATCTCCTTTTTGTTCCCGTTGCCCTAATGAGTGCGATGCTCGTGAGCGTGAATCACGGTTTCAGTCGTTACTTTTTGCCAGATACGGTTCAAATAGTCATCAGTAACCACTTGGTTGCGTTGGCCGTTTGCTTACTCATGGCGGGATTGTGGTTTACTTATTATTTTTTAGACTTTGAGCGAAGTCGGCTTTATCAGCGTGCCAGATCACTGTTTTATATGACTTGTGGAGGGCTATTTGGCTTAGCTGTATTAAGTTTTATTACCCCGACGTATGTGTCACTGGCATTCGTTTTTATCGCGCAATTGCCAGTTTATGGCTTGCTAGCCTACTACCTATGGTTGCAATGGCAGCCGAGAAAGTCTTGGCTCTTTCTTTTTTCCATGAGCTGGATCCCCGCCATCATGGGTGGGGTGATGCTTTATGCCTTGATGCTCAATTACGTTGAATACAGCTTACTATCGCGTTATGCCCTGATGATGTTGCTGGGCATCACCATGATCTCGTTTACCTTGGCGTTGGCTGAGCGTTTCCGGTACCAACGGTTACAAGAAATGCAAGCGCTCACCTACGATACCTTAAGCTACTTACCGAATAATAATGTGTTACATATGATGATCGACGACTTGATCAGTCGGCATATGACTTTCAATTTATATTGTCTCTCGGTAGATAATTATACCAGCCTCTTACCGTATTTAGATGAGCACACCCGAGAGGAATACATCACCGCGATTGCGGAGCGTATCAGTGATGTCCTGGCTGCACCGCCTGTGATCTTTATAAAAACGGACACTGACATGCCAGCTTATCGCTTGGGCTGCTTAAAAGAAGGTGTATTTGCTTTTTTTATGGATGATGCTGACAGCGCAGCCTGTGATCGTATCATCGATGCCCTGATTAAAGAGTTAAATGGTGCATTGTGTGTTGGTGGGTTTGTCACACAAGTGAGAGTCCGGATTGGTGCTTGTCACTACCCCACCGATGGTGATCATCCGAGCTTATTAATCAGCCGTGCCCTAAGCGCTATTGCTCAACACCAGTCACTCACTACTCACTATGCACGCTTTAACTCCGACGAGCAGCGACATCATCAACTGCATGTTTCACTCGTGACCGATTTAAGAGACGCCATCGAGAATGATCAGCTCGAGCTTTATCATCAACCGCAGATTGACTTGCGCACTGGCTCTATCCATGGTTCGGAAGTCTTAGCGCGCTGGACGCACCCTGAGTACGGGCAAATATCGCCTGAAGTCTTTGTGCAAATGGCGGAAGATGTTGGGATCATTAATAATCTTACTTTATGGGTGATGAAACGCGCGTTTCAACAACAAGCGCAGCTTATCCGTAACGGCCATTGCCGCCGCCTTTCCATCAATATCAGTGCGTCTGATATTTATATACCGGATCTGGCTAATCGTGTGGTCGAGCTGGCGCACCGATATCATATACCGACAAACCTCATCTCGTTGGAACTGACAGAATCAGTGATGGTCGAGGACTATAACTGGCTAAAACAACTGATTTCAGCACTGTCTGCCAGTGGGATTGAAGTATCGATCGATGATTACGGCACGGGCTATTCCTCGTTGTATTTCCTTTCTCAACTCCCATTCACTGAGCTTAAAATTGATCGCAGTTTTGTGCGAGATCTGCACAAGAGCGGCCGTCATCAAAGCATTGTTCGCGCCACCACAGACATGGCCCGCTCACTAGGGGTAATGGTTGTTGCTGAGGGCGTGGAAACAGAGGAAGCGGAGGCCCTGTTACGCCGGTATGGCGTCGATGTGTCACAAGGCTATTATTACTCTCGGCCGCTTCCGTTCCAACAATATCAGGCTTATGTTGAGCGCATGGACAGTGTGCAACCGACGGCGATATTGCAAGAGAAAAGCCTGCGCTCCTCCTCAGATGGATAAGGCTTGTCGAGTATTACCCTAACGCCAGCGCATCACGCAGGTGCCCATTGGCCTGCTGAAGGCGTTGCCGGGCTGTAGCGGGATCCTGGTCGGCCAAGATCATCAAGATCGCGACTTTTACTTCGCCATCAGCGCGTGAAAGGGCATGTGTCGCGGTATCTTCTTCACACCCTGTCGCTTCCATCACGATCAACGTTGAACGGGTCGCCAGTTTATCGTTGCTAGCTTTTACATCGACCATCAAATTTTGATAGCACTTGCCTGTCTTTATCATCGCGGCGGTGCTTAGCATATTTAATACCATTTTTTGCGCCGTACCTGATTTCATTCGGGTTGAGCCCGTGAGCGCTTCGGGGCCAACCTCGGGTGTAATGGCAATCTGGGCGTGGGTGTTGATCGCCGCATGGGGATTACATGACAGCGCGACCGTCACCGCGTCGATTTTCTGGGCATAATCGAGTGCACCGAGGACATAAGGGGTGCGACCACTGGCGGCGATGCCGACCACTACATCCTTCGCGGTGAGGTGTTGCGCGACCAAATCCGATTTACCCGCATCAGGGTTATCTTCGGCACCTTCTTGGGCAACGAACATGGCAGGTTCGCCACCGGCAATCAGTCCTATGACCTGCTGATTATTAACCCCAAAGGTGGGCGGGCATTCCACGGCGTCAAGCACGCCAAGTCGACCACTGGTTCCCGCCCCGATGTAGATAAGACGGCCGCCTTGGTTAAAGCTTGCCGCAATCGCATCGACCGCGTTGGCAATCGCAGGGAGCTGCGTCTGCACGGCGGCGGCGACTCCTTTATCTTCTGCGTTAATCATCGCCACCAAGCCCAGTGTGTCTTGTTGGTCGATCGTCAGTGTATGCGGGTTGCGTGTTTCTGAGAGTAAGCCTTTTAGCTGATCGACGCTGGGGGCTGACATAATCGTTCCTCAGTAAGGTAGATAAATGGCACCAAGGCAACAGGCTTGCGTTGCGCCCGTCACGGCGGGCACGTTGCCTGGTTGGTGATTAAGGGTTTGTCTGGCTAGCCAAGCAAAGGCAATAGCTTCCATATCGTCGCAACTGATCCCGGCATCGTCAGTTTGTGCAATCGACCATTGCGGAAGTGCCTGTTGTAGCGCATGCATCAATGCTTGATTGTGCGCGCCACCGCCACACACGAAGACGCGGCCACGTTCTAATGGACGAATGGCTAATGCAATACTTTCGGCGGTCAATGCCAGCAAGGTCGCTTGCACTTGGTCTGGAGAGAGTGAAAACGCGAGCAGTTGGCGATCGAGCCAGTCAAGATTGAAGTATTCCCGCCCGGTACTTTTGGGGGCGGGACGTGAGAAGTAGGCGTCAGACAACAGGCGGTTGAGTAAGGGTTGATACGCGCAGCTGGTGGCTGCCCACTCGCCATCTTTATCATAGGCTTGATGGCGGTGACGCTGCGTCCAGGCATCCATCAACATATTCCCAGGGCCCGTATCAAAGCCATACAAGGGGCGGTCAGGGCAAATCATCGATACGTTGGCAATACCGCCGATATTCACCACCGCGGTGGCTTGTTCGCTATCAGCAAAGTAATCATTGTGAAAGGCGGGCACCAAAGGCGCGCCTTGGCCGCCATACGCCATGTCTTTGCGCCTAAAATCAGCGACGGTGGTAATGCCGGTTCGCGCTGCAATCACATTGGCGTCGCCAAGCTGCATGGTGAATGGATAATCACCGCTGGGTTGGTGATAGACGGTTTGACCATGACAACCGACGGCGGCGACATGCTTGGGCCGTAATGCTGCTTGTTCAAGTAAGGTATTGATAGCATTGGCATAACATTCCCCTAAACGACGATCGAGTTCACCCAAAGCTTTGACCGACATCGGATGGCCTCGGCTCAAGGTAATCACCGTGGTTTTAATATCTTGGGGAAGCGGATCGCTGTGGCGGGCGATAGACTCCACGTAACCGGCGTGAGTAAACCTTACAGCGACGACATCGATACTATCTAAGCTCGTCCCTGACATGACACCTATATAGATATCGGCGGCGGGCTGTGACATCGGGTGTTTCCTTACGTTAGTCAAACAATAAGATGGCGATGAGGTAAAACGCACTGAGTATAAACAGATTGCGATACGTGGCAAAGTGCTTGATTATGCGTCTGTGATACTGACATCTTATCAGTCGGTAAGACATGATGGTGGAGAATACCGAGCATGGTTGTCAGTGGGTTGACAAGCGTATGAAGGAGAAACAATGGGACCGGTTTGGCTGGATGTGCATGCAGAGCAGCTCGATAACGAAGAAAAAGAAATCTTGGCCCACCCGAGTGTTGGCGGCGTCATTTTATTTGCGCGCAACTATTACGATTCAGAGCAGCTTCGTGCACTAACGCAATCGATTCGTGTTGCGGCTGGGCGTGAGATCTTAATTGGCGTCGACCAAGAGGGCGGACGTGTTCAGCGATTTCGCGACGCGTTTACGCCCATCCCCGCCGCGCAGTCATATGGTGCGTTGAGCGCCAGTCCAGCGCTGGCGGAGCAGGCGGGTTGGATAATGGCAATGGAGCTGATCGCCCATGGGATTGATCTTAGCTTTGCACCTGTGCTGGATTTAGGGTTTGGGTGTGCGGCAATCAAAGACCGCGCCTTTGGCGCAACACATCAAGCTATCACCGACTATGCCGGCGCCTTTGCTAAGGGGATGCGCCTGGCGGGCATGGCCACGACAGGGAAACATTTTCCGGGACACGGAGGGGTGAAAGAAGACTCGCACTTAGTGACACCTGAGGACACGCGCGATATTTTGCACTCAGACGATTTTGCGATTTTCCAATCGTTTATTGAGCAGGGGCTCGTGGATGCGATGATGCCTGCGCATGTGATTTACCCACAACATGATGCCTTGCCTGCGAGCGGCTCGCCATACTGGCTTAGCCAGATTTTGCGCCAACAGCTTGGGTTTAAAGGGATTATTTTCTCGGATGATTTAAGTATGGGCGGTGCGCATTTGTTCGGTGACGCGCCCGCGCGTGCCAAAGCGGCGCTTGATGCGGGATGCGACATGGCCTTGATATGCAATGATCGTCACAGTGCGGTGTCGGTGCTCGACGCGTTGCCGATTCAGTCGGTTACTGCGGCTGACAGGTTGCGGGTGCGCCAAACCGTGGATTGGCAACGCTTACAGCAAGATCCGCGTTGGCAGCTAGCACAGCGTGCGATTAAACGACACGCAGCAGAGTGGCAAGCGCAACAAGCCTGAGTGAGTGCTCCAGTGTCTAAAAACCACAACAAAAAGGCAACGCGATACCGTTGCCTTTATCCTATCAATGACCAGTGCTTCATGCCGCGAGCCTTACCTCGCGATTAGCGATCCTCTCCAAAATAACTGTCGTCGTATTGAGAGCGTTGCGCGCGTTTGTTATGGCGCTTCTTGTCTTTTTTGCCGCGTGGCATATCGTCATCAAAATCGTCGTGGTGGCGAGATTTAAACTTCTCTTTTTGTTGCGAGCCGTGTTTTAACCATTGATCCCACTGTGCCATGGTGGTGTTTTCCTAACGCTTGTTGATTGTCAGTGCTATGTGTAGCCGAAGTGTTAGACACATAATGTTTGCCTAACGATTCTAAGATAGCCTAAAAATTGACCGTCGACTAGTGAAATAGGCGTGAATTTAGCGATTTTTTCTGTGCCCTTATAACTGACCGGCGGATGATACTAAATCATTGATTAGGTTGCTTTTATCACTATTGGTTAGCCAGGTAAGGTAAAGAGGATGGGTCAACATATGGCCGTGGTCAATCAGGTGGAGTTGTCCATTGTCGAGATAAGGATGAACCGCTAATGACGGTAGAAACGCGACGCCACCGTGTACGAGTAAATAGTTTAATGCGAGTTGGCATGACTGGGTGTGTAACACAGGTGAACGTTGCAGGGACGCAATTTGGCTTTGCTCGAGCGAAAAGCGAGTGCCCCAATCGAGATAGATCAGGGGGAGGGTCTCGCTCGTGTCCAGCGTGAGCCCCGGTATATGGCTGACTAACTGAAGTTGGTAATCGCCTAAGTGATGCGATTGTAATCCTTCAAGCTTAGGCAGCTCTGAGGTCAACCCGGCATCAATACGTTTTTCAATCAAATGGCGTGCTAGCAACTGGGCTGGCGTCGATTCGGTACGGATCAACCAGTCTCCGTGTGCCGCACAGACGCGGTTTACCCATGCGCTGACGCCATCGAGTTCCCACAGCATCGGGGAGGCGGCTAGCGTCAGTTGCGCGCTCGCGTGGTGCATCGCACTGACGTCCTGTTGGGCGCGCTGCCAGGTTTGCAGCATGGTTTCAGCGTAAGGAAGTAATCGCTCCCCCGCATCGGTCAGACGAACATTATTGCGCTGACGAATAAACAGGGATGTATTCAGCTGCGTTTCGAGTTGTCGAATGCGAAAGCTCACAGCGGACTGGGTCAGGTAAAGGTTGTCCGCTGCACGACCGAAGTGACGTGTCTTGCTGACTTCAATAAATGTGCGCAGGAGTTGAATGTCCAATGGCGGTTTCCTTCTCGGCGATATTGGGCATTTAGGCAAAAAACCTCGATGCACGTCAAGTGAATGCGCGCGATATCAATCAGAGCATCAGATCCGCCAAGGTCAAAGGGCGTTCGGTCAAGCCAAGCCGTTGGGCTGGGGTGAGATGCGCGCGGTCTTGCCAACATAAGTTGTGCCATGCGCGATAGATATCAAGCAAGGGTAGCAGTCCACCCGGGCGCAGTCGGCGTCTCGGCTCATTGACCAACAGTGAAAACTGCTGGTGGAAGTGCTGTTGATATTTTTTTAATGCATCACAGCTTGCATGGGTTAACCAATAGGCCTCTTGACCTTTGTTTTGGCCATGATCGCAGATCGCCTTAGCGCCGTCGCCACGGCGAGTAAAGGCCCAACGGTCACGCCACCAGCTTAGCAAAACGATATCAATTTTTTCTGGCTCTGATCCGGGCTGCCAACCGGCATCTTGCTCGACGTATACATGGCTGACGCGCTTATCGCGAATATCGGCCTCAAAAACGGAGAGGCAAGCGGAGCGCAATAAAGGCTCTTGTGGCGAAAACACCACAATTTGCTGCCAATGTTCGATTAACGGCTTGAGGTTGAGGTAGTGTGCATACGTGGTGTATTGAGGGCGGATCAGCGTGCCGCGATTAGGATAAATAAAATGCAGTGGCTGCGTATAAGGATCTTCGACATTCGAGCGGGCAAAGACATCGCGGTATTTGGCATCAACCCGACCCAATAATCCTTCTGGCCGTGCCACTGTTTCTTGCGGCTGACCCGCACTGTGCGTCGACATAAACCGACAATCAGGTTGGTAAGGGTCATGGTGTGTGGTCAAGTGGTGATGGTCATCCGCATGATAATTCACATCTTGCTGCAGCACGTAGCCACTATGCGCTTCACCCGTTGCTAGCCATTGCACGCCATTGTCGCTCTTGGGCTGCAATGCGGTGTGGACACTGGCTAGGTGACCGGTTGAGGTATCAGCTAAAAACCGACTATCGTAAGCGGCAAGCTTTTGTCGGCAACGTGCGGCTATTTGGTTAAGATGATCGTAGAAGGTTTTCGGATTCAGCGACAGCCGCCGGCAGATGTCACGCACTGTGTGGCCAGTAAAAAGAAAGGCCAACAGTTTTTGCTGTAACTCACTTTTTTTGTTGATCCCAGACCAGCGATCGACAAAGGTGCTTTGGCAGCTTTTGCAACGATAGCGTTGACGATCGCCACTATAGCCGAACGCATGATAACAATGCCGATGCGTGAGCACGGGTTTGCCTAAATGTTCACATTCTGGGTTGGTGCAGGCACACAAGCCATCGGCATGAAGTTGGCGCTGAGTAATTAGCTCAGCGTGAACATCATGGTTATTTAACAGTGGAGGAAACGCGCCACACTCACGGCACACCAAGGTTGGTCGTGCTGGATTGGTGTGCTGAACCAAGTAATCTTGCTCATCCTTTGACCCAAAATTCGGGCAGGTGAGGGTTTTACAGAAGTTCAGCTGTAAATCACCGGCCGCGAGGGGCAGTTTACCGCTAGACACGTTTCCTCCGACCAACACTTACAGGTTGATTGCGGTTTCTAGCGAAACAGTCATCATCTCGTTAAATGATTTTTGACGTTCATCTGAGCTAAGTGCTTCACCGCGAATAATATGATCAGACACAGTCAGGATGGTCAGTGCACGAGCGCCCAGCTCTGCAGCGACACCATAGATACCGGCCGCTTCCATATCCACCGCCAGAATACCTAGGTTATCCATTTTGTTGAACAAATCAGCTTCTGGGCTGTAGAACAGATCGGCAGAGAAGATGTTCCCGACACGCACGGCAACATTCTGCTTACGTGCTTCACCGACTGCTGTTTCAAGCAGGTGGTAGTCTGAGATCGCTGCAAAGTCGTGACCCCCAAAGCGTGTACGGTTGACTTTCGCATCCGTGGACGCACCTTGTGCGATGATGACATCCATCAGCTTGACATCGTCTTTAACCGCACCACAGCTGCCGACGCGGATCACGTTTTTAACACCGTAATCTTTGATCAACTCATGGACGTAGATTGAGCAAGATGGGATCCCCATGCCGTGACCCATGACAGACACTTTTTTGCCTTTGTAGGTACCGGTGTAGCCGAACATGTTACGCACGTCGGTTACGCGCTCCGCGTTCTCGAGAAAGTTTTCGGCAATGTACTGCGCACGCAGCGGATCACCAGGCATGAGGACAGTTTCAGCAAATGCGCCGTCTACAGCATTAATATGTGGGGTAGCCATAGTGTGCTCCAATTATCTTTAGTTAAGAGAAAAAGCGTTCGATCACGGCTTGGTAAGCCATGCCGCCAAGGTAGATACCAACAATGCCCATGATCCCAGAAATGACCGGGGGAGCAGGCAATGGTAACTTGATCGCGCTGAAGAAAAAGCCAACGATGGCACCAGCGACGACCGCAAGTAAAATTTCGTTCATTATAACCCTCAAACATCTAGTTAGGTGCAGTCCAGCTCAAATCGGTACCTAAATTGCGACAGTCATAGCTGTCTTTATTGTCTTTTAAGTGGTTCCGCATGAGATGGGCCCAGTGTATGTAACCCGTGCGCATTTACGCGCGATCCTGATCACAACTATCCCCATATTAGCGCGTAAAACCCTTAATGATTACTAAATATGTTGATAGTGTCGATGCAATCGCTTGCGTTTTGCGCAAGTCGCGCGGTTTTTTCGTTTCTATAACGCGTGCTAGTGACGCATTGTCCGCATGTCGTCGACTCAATTGCGGTTTTTTTGCGCAAGATCAAAACAGTTTTGGTAAGCGTCGTTGGTATGCTTGAATGCAAGACATGATGACTGGTTTGTGCGTGCAAAACCTATCGCCTCATGCCATGCGCTTGATCAATAACATTATAAATATGAATAATTCTCACTTCTATTCGTGACTTAATTATTCAACTGCGTTAGCATTCCTCCACCGATTTTTACGAGGAAAGGGCTATGCAAGCTTTTCGTTCATTTTTTCAATTTATTTTTCTTACTGTTTCCTTAGTGCTAAGCGGCCATGCTGCGGCGAAAACAATCACCCATGCGATGGGCACGGTTGAAATCGACGGCGTACCACAACGCGTCGTTGTCTTGGGGCAAGGCAGTTTAGATGTACTCGATCGTCTTGGCGTTGAGCCTGTTGGCGTGGTGAAGTCCTTAATGCCGGATTATCTCGCTAAAACCTATCAAGACGATAAATATGTTGCGGTCGGGACGGTGAAAGAGCCTGACTATGAAGCCATTTTTACCGCAAAGCCTGATTTGATCATTGCGGAAGCGCGTATGGCATCGCTCATGGGCGAGTTAGAGGAAATTGCGCCGACTATCATGTTTAAAGCCGACTACGAGCACTATTGGCAAAGTGTGCAAGCCAACTGGCGCATGCTTGGCGAAGTGTTTAATAAGCAAGATAAAGTCGACGCAATTATTGAGCAAATGAGCAGCAAAATTGCGCAGACGCATGAGAAAGCGGTGGCGGACAACTTTAACGCGCTGATGGTCATGAGTAACGGTAGTAAAGTGGCGATGTTTGGCGAGAATAGTCGTTTTGGTATGGTGTTTGATGAGCTAGGCTTAAAGCCAGCGACAAGCGACGATGTGGAAGTCGCCGGCTCACACGGTAACTTGATTTCATTCGAATATATTGCTGACGCCAACCCAGATGTCTTATTAGTCCTTGATCGTGAGCAGGCGATTGGGGAAGGTGAAGGCAAGGCGAAAGCGCGTTTTGACAATCCTTTGGTCAATAAAACGCAAGCTCACCAACAGCAACGTATCAGCTATCTCGACCCAACCGCTTGGTACATCACTATGGCTGGCATGACGGCGATGGATAAGATGATTGATGATGTAAACCGCGTGCTTTAATCATCATACGACAAACAAGCAGACCCAGGCTGGACCTGGGTCTTTGTGGTTCTAGACCTCAACGGTAGTGATTCTGTGAAGTATCTTTCTATTCCTGTCCTTGTGGTGTTGGCGATCTTGTCGATATCCATTGGTGTGGCGCATGTGTCCCTCGCGAGCTTATGGGCGGGCGACCCAGAAGCGTGGACGATTTTTACCACCAGCCGTATTCCTCGTTTACTGGCTATTTGTCTGGCTGGTGCGGGCTTAAGTGTGGCTGGACTCATCATGCAGCAGATATGCCAAAACCGCTTTGCCGCGCCTGATACCACGGGCACCATTGATTGTGCGCTGCTGGGTTATGTACTGACGTTGGTTATGTTTGGGGGGGCCAGCCAATGGCTGGATCTGTCCGTTATTGTGGGAATGGCAATGGCCGGCACCTGGTTGTTCGTCCACTTTCTCCAACGTCTGAAGTTTAAGAATACCGTGCTGGTTCCCTTGATAGGGATCATGTACGGCAATGTGGTCTCTTCGCTGACCCAGTTTTTAGCTTATAAGTACGATCTGATTCAAACCTTGCAAGCGTGGACGGTCGCCAACTTTTCGTCGGTGCTGGCGGGAAATTACGAAGTGCTTTTTGTGGCTATTCCAGTATGTGGTATCGCCTATGCGTATGCCAGCCAATTCAGCGCCGCCAGTATTGGTGAAAGCTTTGCCAAAAACATCGGCCTTGATTATCAAAAGGTGGTGCTATTTGGTGTCATGGTGGTTGCGTTGTTGTCTTCCGCTGTGGTGATGATTGTCGGCGTTATCCCTTTCCTTGGCTTAATTGTGCCTAATGTTGTCTCGCTTTTTATGGGCGATAACATTAAACGTAACCTACCTTGGACAGCCTTTTGGGGCGTGGTGTTGGTGCTGAGCTGCGACATTCTGGGCCGCGTCATTATCTTCCCCTATGAAGTCCCGATCGCGATGATTATTTCTATCTTAGGCGGTGCGGTGTTTATCTATCTGGTGATGAGGGACAAAGCCAATGCGTGATGGTATCAAGCTCTCTCTTGTCGCAATGGGTGTGGTGCTCGTAGCAGGGTACTTTTTAGGGCATGGATTAACGGCGGATAATTACGCGTATTTTCTTTCACGACGAACCCCTAAGGTCTTAGCTATTACGCTCGCTGCCGTGGCGATCTCGGCTTCTTCGCTGGTGTTTCAAACCATCACCAACAATCGGATTTTGACGCCTTCGATTCTGGGCTTCGATAGTTTATACGTCCTTTTGCAAACCGTTTTATTGGTGGTATTCGGCTCAAGTAGCGTATTGCTGATCAATGCTTACGCGAACTTTACCGCCAGTGTGGTGCTAATGACGATCAGCGCGACTGTGTTGTTCACACTTTACTTTCGTCGCCATCGCGCCAACATCTACACCCTGCTGTTGATTGGTATCGTGCTAGGTAGCGTATTTGGCAGTATCAGTCAGTTTTTTACCTTGTTGGTTGACCCGAGTGAGTTCGCTGTATTGCAAGATGCGATGTTCGCCAGTTTCAATAATGCCAACCGTGAACTGGTCTATGTCAGTGTGCCGGTACTCGCTGCCTGTTTGCTGGTGCTCTATCGATTGAGCAATCAGCTTGATGTGTGCTTGTTGGGTGAGGATAACGCGACCAGCCTTGGCATCGATACACGTCGACTCACCCTAAAGGTAATGATGGTGATTGCGGTGATGATTGCCTTATCAACCGCTTTGGTCGGGCCGGTGCTCTTTTTTGGTTTGATTGTGGTGAGCCTTGCGCGGCAAATGTTTGTCAGTTATGAGCATCGATTTTTAATTGTGGCCACGAGTGTGTTGGCGGCATTTTTGTTGTTAAGTGGCCAGTATGTTGTCGAGCAATGGTTTGGGTTTGAGACCACGGTGAGTGTGATCATTAACTTTGTCGGTGGGGCTTACTTTTTGTATCTCCTGACGAAAAACAAGTTTTAACATTATGATTGAATTAATTGGATTATCGAAAGCTTACGGCCAAACACAGGTGGTGAATCAAGCCAGTGCTCTGTTTCCTCTCGGTAAAGTGACCGCTATCATCGGCCCTAACGGGGCGGGGAAAAGTACGCTGCTGTCGATGGCGAGCCGGCTGACAGACAGTGATGCGGGTGAAGTCTTGATTGGCGATAAACCGCTCAGTGAATGGAGCAATGAGGCATTAGCAAAAAGGCTGGCCGTGTTGCGTCAAGCAAACAACGTCAATATGCGCTTCCGGGTGCGTGAACTGGTGGCGTTTGGACGCTTTCCCCATTCCAAAGGGCGGCTATCCGAACAAGACAATGCCATGATTGACGATGCGTTAGCGCAGCTGGGGCTAACAGAGTTGCAAGATCGCTTTATTGATCAGCTCAGTGGTGGCCAACGGCAAATGGCATTCATTGCCATGGTGGTCGCGCAAAACACTGACTATGTTTTCCTCGACGAGCCACTCAACAATCTCGATATTCGTCATTCTGTGGCGATCATGAAAACGGTACGAGAGTTGGCACACCGATACAATAAGGCGGTCGTGGTCGTGATGCACGATATTAATTTTAGTGCGTGTTATGCCGATAACATGATTGCGATGAAAGCGGGTGAGGTTGTTGCCAGTGGTCGAGTAAAAGATGTGGTGACTAAACCCATCATGGAGCAGATTTACGAGATTGATTTTGAAGTGGAGGAGATAAACGGGCAGCGCATTTGTCTGTATTATGGCGTCGCGACGCCGTCCCCGTCGATGGCCGCCATCGAGTCCTAACTTTCTGGGCGACTAGCCGCCACTCGCGGCTAGTCGCCTGTGTCATCTCGCCGCCACGCCTCATATAATGAGGGCGTTCAGGCGTCATTGAGCGCTCACTTGTTGACGTCTACCCGAAAGCGCCAAGTGCTCCATCTAAATATAATGAGCCTAAGCGAAATTAATTTAGGTGGTGGTGAAAGGCGCACCACCACGAAGTGGTGGCTTTAATCAAACCCTTCTTGCTGATCTAGGTATTGCTTCACGATCTCAAGTGGCGCACCTCCGCAACTAACCAGACAATAACTTCTGCTGTAAAAAACTGGCTTCCAGTAAAACTTACCCAAGTACTCAGAAAACTTCTTTCTAACAAGTCTTGATGTGGAAGTTTTTAAGCTGTTCACCATTTTGCTTGGTTGTATTTTGGGGTTCGCAGAAATCAAAAGGTGAAGATGATCTGGTTCACCGTTGCACTCCAAGAGTTCACAATCCCAAGCTTCCAGTAATCTTTTATACTGAGACTCTAAGTACGCAGCAACCTCTGGCGTGATACAATGACGGCGATATTTAGTCACAAGAACCAAATGGTAGTGAATGTTATAAACGCTGTGATAAAGCGTGTTTAGAGCTTGTTTTTTCATAACAACTAAATATAATCATTTGTATGAAAAAAGCAATCCGTAAAGTCACATACAAACTGAAACCATCGGCTTCTCAAGAAGAGTCGCTGATGGATTTGTTTGTGCATCATCACCAGTTGTACAACTGGGCTTTACGTGATCGCATCGAAACTTACCGCAATTCTGATTATGGCCTTAGCTTTTCAGAGCAGTGCAAAATTAATACTCTCTGGCGCAACACTCGCAAAGCGCATGGCATTTTCAATGCCAACGCTCAGAGCGAGCAGGTCACTTTAAAGCGTGTTGCATTGGCTTTTGACGGATTTTTTCGTCGATTGAAGAAAGGCGATAAGAAAGCTGGCTTTCCACGATTTAAGCCATTTCAACGATTTAAAGGCTGGGGTTACAAAGCGCATGGTGATGGATGGAAACTTCACCTAAAAGAGAAAAAACATGGCGCAGTTTATCTGGCTAATGTCGGCATCGTTAAGATCCGAGGCAAAGCCAGAAACGCTGGCGGTAAGCCAAAAACTGCCGAGATCATTCGCAAGAATGGTGAGTGGTTTATCTCGGTTTCAATGGAATACGATTCCATTGAAAGACAGTGTGGCACTAAAGCCATTGGTCTTGATTGGGGTGTTTCTCATTATTTTTCAACCATCGATCAAGATGGTCATTTTGAGCAAGTCGAAAACCCTCGCTACCTGAGAAACAGCAAAGAGCGATTAGCTTCTTTGCAACGCGACCTTGCGTTAGCAAAAAGGGGGACTCGCGCCCATCGCAAACTGAAGCACAGAATTGCTAAATTGCACCAAAAAATCGCCCGTCAACGACTCGATTTTACTCATAAAGAAACTACAAAATTAGTGAAAGTGGCGGCATTAATTGCCACTGAAAAACTAACCGTTAAGAACATGACCAGCACCGCCAAAGGGACTGCTGAGAAGCATGGGAAGAACGTAAAACAAAAGGCTGGCTTGAATCGGGAAACCCTGAATACCGCGCCAGCCATGACTCTTAATTTGCTGTCCTATAAAGCGGAAGAAGCTGGTAGCGAATACGTTGAAGTACCAACAAAGCAAGTTAAGCCAAGTCAAACCTGCCCAGACTGCGGAGCTAAGAAGAAAAAAACCTTAACTGATCGCTGGCACTCATGCGATTGTGGCTGTGAGAAGCCCCGAGATGTAGCCAGTGCGCAAGTTAATTTAAACTGGGCGTTAGGTATTCAGGCTGGGAACCAGCCTAAAGAGGCAGCTTAGGCTTTCTTTTTGAAACTCCGTCAAAACGCGCAGCGTTTAGTGGGAGTTGTTCATTGGCGGCTTTTACGGGCTCACGCGTTAGCCACCAGCTGGCCAGTGAGCCAAATGTGACCATGGCCACGCCTTGCCAAAAGGTGAGCGTCAACGAAGTCGAAAGTAACACGGCCGACAATAAGGTCGACAAAATAGGGATGAAATAGGATAGGGTGGCCAAGACCATCAAATTGCCCTTGAGAATACCTATATTCCACAGCCCATAACCGCCTCCCATGGCGAGTCCAGCGAGCAGCACATAGCCGCTGGTTTGCCATGAAAGATGCATGGCGGGTGCGTCAGAGGCGAGATAGCCCACCCACAAAGTGACCGCGGTGGCACAGAAAAACCAGGTGATCCCGTTCTTACCCTGCGCGCGCATCTTGGTGAGGTTACAGTAAATCGCCCAAATAATCGCACCGCTAAACGCCAATATATAGCTAACCGGGTTCGACTGAATGTTGGCCACAAGGTGAGACCAAGATACGCCTTGCTTGCCTCCTACTGTCCACACCACGCCCATAAAGGCGACGACTAACGCAGGATAGAGCCACAGGCTTACTTTCTGACGGGTCAAAATAACCGAAAACAAGACAGTTAAGCACGGCCAGAGGTAGTTGATCACCCCCATTTCGATCGCTTGGGTGCGGGTATTCGCCCAAGCCAGTGAGAGCGCTAAGCACAATTCATACACGACAAATAAAACGCCGCCAATCAGCAAATATTGGCGCGGGAAGGTGTTGAGTTTGGGGAGGCCGACGACGACAATCAAACAAAGAGAGGCAAGCGTATAGATCGCCGCTGCCCCACCGAGTGGCCCAAGCAGTTCGGTGACATGACGGATAAAGGCGACATTGCTGCTCCAAAGCATGATGGCGCCGCATCCGGCCAGCGTATATCGGTTCATGAGGTAGCCGTCCAAGCAAAACCTCTAAATTGCCTTTTTTATTGGACGTGTGCAACCACCATCGCCACTGCGTATTAGGTGAATGAGTCAAACAGTAGTCGGTGGTCGTCGGGCACCGTCAGTGACTCGGCGGTGTGAGGGTATGCGTGGCAAGCAGTGTATCAAGCGGTGTTGGGTAGTCGATAAGAAACCCTTGCACGTAGTTAATGCCAATTTCTTGTACGCAGGCAAGTTTTTCTTCGTCGGAGACCCATTCCGCGACCGTTTTGTAACCCATGGTGTCACAAATGCTGACAATGGACTCCAGTATGACGCGATCGATTTTGTTTTCTCGGTCGGTCAGGTTAGCCACAAATTGGCCATCAACTTTAACCACATCCACATTGAACAGCTTTAAGTAATGAAACGAGCAGAGACCGGCACCAAAATCATCCAGCGCGACATGCGCGCCATGGTGGCGTAGTTCGTCGATAAAAGAGACGGCTGTGTTTAAATGACTAATGAGTGCTGATTCAGTGATCTCAAAACACAGTCGCTCGGCAGGAAGGACAGAAGCGCTTAATAGCTGTTTGAGTTGTGCCTGAAATTTTGGGTCACTGATTGAGTTTGCTGAGAGGTTGATGTTGAACCTGAGTCCTGACTCTGCCAACTCCGCGGCGCGCGTATTGAGCACATAGTTCACTACCCAGCCATCGATATCGCGAATGTAACCAAAGGCTTCGGCAGCAGGAATAAATTCCCCCGGATTCATAATATGGCCGTCGGTATCTATCATGCGTATTAACAGCTCGTACCAGTGTTCAACCACAGGCCCTTGTGCGGGGGCGACCTGTTGGCCATAGAGCGCAAAGCGGTTTTCAGTCAGTGCCCGTGTAATTCTTCCCACCATTTGCATGTCACTGTGGCGTCCCTGCGCGGTTCCTGAGATATCGTTGTAATCCACTATCTGGCCGCGCCCTGACGATTTAGCCTCATACATCGCCACATCGGCGCGACTCATCAAATCCGAGAGGGTTAATGTCGCATCGTTCACATCCACTAACCCCACACTGGCACTGATGGCAAAAATGCGCTCGCCATAGGAGAAAGACAAGTGTTCAAGCTGTTTGATTAAGTCGGCGATCGTATGTTTCGCGTCGTGCATGTTGCAGTGCGTGAGCAGCAACGCAAACTCATCGCCGCCCAAACGCGCCACCACATCATCACTGCGTATGTTATCGGCTAAGGCTTGTGATACCTGGCATAGGACTTCGTCACCGGCGTGATGGCCGACCGAGTCATTGATGATTTTGAAAAGGTCTAAATCGATAAAGGCTAGCACGGAAGGCGACTGACTCTCGCGGGACAAGTGATTTTCCATCAGGGTTTCAAAGGCGCGGCGATTGGGTAGCTGTGTGAGCGAATCATGATTGGCGTTGTAGTCTAACTGTGCCATCAGCGCATGCTCATCCGACACGTCTCGCAACACAAACACATACCCGTGTTGACCATTTTGGTTACTGGTCAGTGGGGACATAGCCACCGACACATACACACGTTTGCCGCCCGCTAGAACCAGTTGGTAGGCGTCTTGTATTTGGGTTTCAAAAAAAGTCTCTGTTTGTTGACTGCTAAAACTGGAAAGCAGCACCCGTTGCTGGTTGTTGTAAAGCTCGAAAACCGCGTCCACAGGTTGGCCGAGTGGCAGCACGCTATCATTGGCAACAAGCCACTGCGCGGTGTTGTTGAGGTAGGCCAAGTTGCCCTGATCGTCGATGGTGATCACCGCATCGTTGATAGAGTTCATCACCACATCCAGCTGTTCACGCTCTTGGGCCAGTGCGTGGTTAAGCTCGTTGATTTCGGTATTGTCCCAATTGGCGCCGATCATCCGTACCGTGTTGCCATTATCGTCTATTTGTAAGCTGGCGAGAGCACGGATGTAGCGAATGCGTCCTTGGCTATCAATGATACGAAATTGGGTATCGAGCCGTTGATGATGCGTAAGCGCGTCCTGGAGTGTTTGGTTGATCGTCTCTGCATCATCTGGATGAAGACGTTGCTGCCAGGTGGCGAGTGTTTCACTGCCTTCGGCCTCGGGGACATCATAGAGGCGGTACATTTGTGCGTCCCACTCTAGCCTGTCTTCGTTAACGTGATACTCCCAAATACCAATATTGGCCGCTTTTGTCGCGGCTTCTAGGCGGCGGCGTAAGGTGTCTGTTTGCCGGTTAGTTAGATACTGCTCAGTGATGTCAATCACGGTACTCAAGACGGTTTCGGCTTCTTCCCCCGTTTGCCGTGCCGACGATTGACGCAGATAGCGATAGGCGTTCGCATCATTTTTAAACCGGAATACCTCCACCATCCTATCGGTGTGTTTGTCGACCAGCAGGCGCATAGATTGCTCCCAGGCGGCGCGATCATCTGGATGTATGCGACTGACCCAGTCTTGGTAGGTGCGTATCTGTTTGGCATTGATGCCGAGCAAAGGCGCTGACCACCCAGAAAACAAGAGTGCGCCCGTATCAACGTTGAGCTCAAAGACGGCAAGTTTGTTGATATCGAGGGCAAAACGCCAACGCTCAAGCCAACGTTTTTGTTCCCGCTGTGCTGCTTTGAGGGCGTTAATATCTTCGACTTGGCTGATTAAGTGAGTGACATGCCCAGCGTGTTTATCCCGCACCGCGGTGACGGAGAGGCGTCCCCATACTATCTCCCCATCCACGCGCACAAAGCGTTTTTCCAATCGCTTATTGTCAGAATGGCCCATGATCAGATCATTAAAATAATCCCTCAGCGACGATTGGTCTTGTTCTCGTGTGAACAAAGACACATGCGAGCCGAGTAGCACGTGGCGCTCGCAGCCAAAAAACTGCGCCAAACTGGCATTGGCATCTTGGATGATACCTCTGGGATCAAGTATCGCCATCCCAATCAAAGAGTTGTGCATGGCTTGCGTGAGCAGCGAGTGCTGCTCAATGTGATGCCGCTGATGACGGCGATAGCTATATGCCAGCTGTGTCATCACCACGCCGGTGCCCATGGCCGCGGCTGCCATTGCCATCCGAGACAGTGAAGCCTTTTGGTCCGCGCTCACTTGAAATGTGAGTGCGCCAAGGGCAGACAAAATGTCAAAGCTCAAGAGAGTCAGTGCGATGCAGCCTAAGCCAATCAAGCGGTTTTGCAACGTTGCGGCCAATACAAATAGGGCAGTCAGTACTAAAAACGGATGAGGGGAAAGAGTCAGTAAGAGGATGATAACAAGGAATGCACCTACAAATAGGGTGATCAAAGAGGTCCCAAATGTGCCTTGCCTTGTTAATGGCTCATCAAATCCATGGTTGAGATGCTTTTTAATAACTAGCAATAAAGGGAATAAGGCGACAAAACCGACAAACTCACTAATAAACCAGCGAAGTAGAAGATAATCGAAGGGTTGGTTGGTGCCCGCTGATTGAACGCTGGCGCCAAATATCGCACCCACTAGCGGACTCAAAAAGAGAGTGGGAGCGAGTCCTCGGATGAAAGGCCACATACTCTCGAGGGGATCACCGTAACGTTTACGCACTAAACGATAAGCTCCAAAACCGATGCTTGCCGTCGCGGTGTTGACGGCGGCCATACTGGCACTGAGCGACGCGGAAATCCCCATGAGTGTGTCTGCACAGTAAACACCAACAAAAAAACCGACGGCGGCGAAGAGTCTCGCGTAACGAGGAAAACAGCTAAACCCGAATGCGCCGGCCGCTGAGACATACCAGATTACGGCAAACTCTTCGCTTTCAGGAATGACAGCTAAAGAAAAGCACACCAGCGAGAAGCTAGTTGTCATCAATACCAAAAAGGCGTGAATCGCCTGACGCACTCGTTGACCGCGGAGCATGGCTCTCCCATTACTTACAATGACCTAGCCGTAGCTTAGCGCATTTTTCCTAAGAATTAACGACGTTTATTGCGTTTCCGCTATTTGTGCCGGTGCTGATTTATGTCGCGCCTTATTAAGTAGTAGCTGGGGCCTAGAATGGTTTGGTTACAAGCGTGTTCGATCTAGTGCTTTAGTCGAAATTTGATCACTTTCACCGCGATTAGGCATGAAGCATGGCATCAATAAATAAAGCGTGGCCGTTCTGTGTGTCGTGATACGACCGCATGCCATGACGTTGGATAAAATGGGTTCAGTGAGGAACAAAGGTGGTTCGATGACAGGGAATGCAATGAACAAACAATCATGGTTTTGGGTTGCCATAGGCACCACGTTGGCACTGTTAGTGTTGGTGAGTGGGCGCTTTTTTTCCGAGCAGTTTTATGGCGTGGCGGGGCTACTGGCTTGTCAAGCGCTCGTGACTGTGTTGGCAATGAGGGTGTACGCGTCGACACCCAAGGAGGTATCGAGGCAGGATATTGAGGAGGAAACCCAAACGCTACCGATGGAGACGGTTGGACGATTAGCAACGCGCGCCACTATGAACGCCATGAATGCGGCGGAAGTCTCGCATCGCTCAGATATATTGAAAACGCGACTAACCGACCAATTTTCTGCGGTGGTGGAAGTGACCGAGACGGCACAGCATATCGAACAGACGTTGGCTGATACCTGCCAAGCGCAGGCAGCGTCTGTTGAGCAAGTGACGCGCATGCGAGATCTGAGCTTGGAAGGTGCCGATAAGCTCACGGACTCCATTGAGGAAATGCGTGATATTAACCAAAAAACGGCTGAAACAGTGGCACGTATTAAAGCGCTAGACGCTAACGTCAATAAAGTGAGTGATGTCGCACAAGTCATTGATGCGATTGCAGAGCAAACGAACCTATTGGCGTTGAATGCCGCCATTGAAGCAGCACGAGCGGGAGAGCAAGGGCGTGGCTTTGCGGTGGTGGCCGACGAAGTGCGTCAGCTTGCTCAGCGTACGTCACAAAGCACCAGTGAAGTCGCGGAAATCATAAAACAGATCATGACAGAGTCGAGTAATGTGATGACCCATATTCAAACGCTGTCATCGGATGTCGAGTCAGGGACGTTGAATGTTGAAAGAGGGGGAGAGATTTTAACCGACCTCTCGTCCAGAGCCGATCAGGTTGAAGCCGCCGTGAGACAAATGGCGGATGGATCGTCACAAAACAGTGCAAGCCTCAAGCAAATTGCTTCAGCATTGACCCAAGTGCGGACTGGATTGAAAGACAGTGATAACCAGGTGATTGCGCTGAGCCAAGAAGCGGAAGGCTTGATGGAAACCACCGAAAAAACCAATGCCGTTTTTGCCGAGCTGTCTGAGGCGAGCCCGCATCAACGCTTTTTCAAAGCGGCCAGTTTATGTCGCGATCGCATAGAGGTGGCGTTTGCACAAGCCATCGAGCAGGGTGAGATCAGTAAAAGTGATTTGTTTGATCGCCACTACCAGCCGATCGCGAATACCGATCCTAAAAAATATACCACCCGATTTGATAGCTTGTGTGATCGGATCTTACCGCCTATTCAAGAGCCGATTCTTGAAGCTGATGAGAACATTGTTTATGTAATTGCCAATGACAACCATGGCTACGTCCCCACGCATAATCAGCGCTTTTGCCAGCCTCTCACCGGCGATTATGCGCAAGATATCACCGGAAACCGGACTAAACGCTTATTTGATGACCGAACAGGTAGGCGTTGCGGTCAACATACTGATACCATGTTGCTGCAGACCTACAAGCGCGATACCGGTGAGGTAATGCATGATCTCTCTGTCCCTCTTTTCGTTGCAGGTCAACATTGGGGCGCAGTGAGAATGGGGTATTATCCACCGGTATCGGCGGATTAAGCGAAAAGGAGTAGCAATGAATCCAGTTGCGATTGTAACCGGGGCAAGTGGCGGCATTGGCCGTGAGACGGCAAAACTATTGGCACAGCGTGGCTATGCCATTTGCATCAATTATCTGAGCAACAGTGAATCTGCTTTTGCGCTTGTTGATGAACTTCAAGCGATTGGTGTCAATGCCATTGCGGTTCAGGCGGATGTGTCGAGCGAAGAGGGCGTGAAGCGCTTATTTAGCGAAGCAGACAACCGTTTGGGAAATATCACTGCACTGGTTAACAACGCAGGGATCATGTTGCCACAGTCGGCGGTGAGCAGTATGGATGCCGAGCGGATCAACGCGATGTTCCAAGCGAATGTCACCAGTGCCTTTTTGTGTTGCCGCGAAGCGGTACACCGCATGGCGCAGTCCCGCGGCGGGAACGGTGGCGCGATTGTCAACGTATCTTCCGCAGCGGTAAAAACCGGATCGCCCAATGAATATGTTGACTACGCAGCCACCAAAGCTGCCCTTGATACTTTGACCATGGGGCTCGCTAAAGAGGTGGGGCGTGAAGGTATTCGTGTGAATGCGGTACGGCCAGGACCCATCGATACGGATATGCATGCCGCAGGCGGTGAGCCGGATCGTGTCGCCCGCGTAGCGGATAACATTCCACTCGGGCGTGGTGGCTCTACCCTTGAAGTGGCCGAAATGATTGCTTGGTTATTATCTGATAATGCCTCGTACTCGACAGGCAGCTTATTTGATGTGGCGGGGGGGATGTAACCGCGTTTTTTCATCAATTTGTAAGTAACTTGGGTTTTCCTCTGTCTATGATTAATTAGGAGGAGAAAGCCAATGGTTGAGAACATAATACCCAGTTTGGCGACCTTACCGTCACTGGGTTTATTTTTTGTGATTATATTTGCTTCGTATGTCTTTGAAGATGGTGCGATCGCGCTGGCTGCTTTTGTTGCTGTTCAAGCGGTATTAGCCTGGCCTATGGCGTTACTGGCTATCTTTATTGGTATTGCCAGTGGTGATATCGCGCTATTCTTACTGGGCCGGTACGCGCGACGCTACCGGCGTTTACGTGCCCGTCTGTTAATGCTAAAAGGCGTCCGTGACGCGCGCCACTTGTTGCGTCGGCATGCTTTTTTAAACCTGTTTCTTATACGCTTTATTCCCGGGCTTAGAACGGTCACCTACAGCCTCAGTGGGTTTCTTTTTATCCCGTTTCGTACGTTTTTATTGTCCGTGGGGGTTGCCACCGCCTGTTGGACAGGCGTGATCTTTTGGGGGGCATTCACCATTGAGCACAGTGAATGGCTAGCAGAGAAACAGCTCACTGGGTGGGCCTTTGCTATTGCGGTTATCGCGTTGGTGCTGATGAATCGTTTTCTTCGTCGTCGCGCATTGTTAACCCCCGCAAAAGGATCGGTATGACAAAGCCCTCGATGATGCTCATCGGTCAAGCTGGCATGCCCAATTACCCTGTGTCACGGCCGTTGGGCTGGTTTGAGTTTCTGCCGGCGTGGTGTTTCTACACGCCCGTCGTGGTTCAATCAATCGGGCTTGGCCTCTACTATCGCAGTTTGACATTGTCATTGATTGCCAACCCAGGCATCTCCCTTTCTGGAATGGTGGGTGAGGCTAAATCAGAGGTGTTTGCTCAAGCGGGCGACACGGCGCAACCATACATCGCTGCCTATTGGCGATGGACGCGGCCCAATGCCATCACCCCCAGCATTAAAAAAACGCTACTTGCCGAACTTGCGAAGGCAGGTATCACTATGCCGCTGGTGGCTAAGCCGGACAAAGGCTGTCGAGGGGCTGGTGTTCAGCGCATTGATACGGAAAAAAAGCTCTTCGCCTATATCCGCACATTTCCACCCGACAGAGACATTATTTTCCAAGCATTGGCACCTTACGACGCGGAAGCGGGGGTTTTCTATATTCGCTATCCCGGTGAGGAAAGGGGGCAAATATTTTCCCTCGGGTTGAAATACTTGCCCGCTGTGATCGGTGATGGTAGGCGCACCTTAGCCGCGCTTATCCAACACCATGATGCCGCCTCTGTGCGTGGACATCTTTATCATCAGCGCCACCATCATCAGCTTGATGAGGTAATACCAGCTGGCGTACGTATTCCGCTAGCCTTCTCGGGTAGCCACTGCCGCGGTGCCATCTTTAAAGATGGGGCGGCTTGGGTGACGCCGGCGCTGACGGCAAAAATAGATACAATCGCCAAAGACATTAATGGCTTTTACTTCGGCCGTTTCGATATCAAGTTTCGCGATATCGCGTCGTTACAACAAGGGAAGGGGCTGTGCATTGTCGAGATCAACGGCGCGAGTAGTGAGCCGGCGCATATTTGGGACAGTGAGGGGGGCTATTTCCAAGCCATCAGAGCACTTCTGCACCAATATCGGCATTTGTACCATATTGGCGCACGCTTGCGATTGCGGGGGCACCAACCACCTTCTGTGTTTGCGTTGCTACGCGCCTGGTATCAAGAAAGGCGCTGGATGAAGCAATACCCAGGAACGGACTAAAACGGCATGACATCTGCTTGTATGAAGATGATGGCGCCAAATTGCCGCAACATGTACTAAGGTGAGGGTATGCATTCGAGTCTAACCAAAGCAGATAGTGCGATTATTCGTGGTAACCTGGATGTGGCTTATCAGGCACAGCAGCTACTGGCGAGTGTCACGAACGAAGCTTATAGTCGTATGCAGGCTGATGGGTTTACCAGCACCATTGGCCAACATATGCGTCATGCGCTTGATATGTATTGGGCCTTACACCAAGGAGAGGGCAGTGGCGTCATGGATGCAGATGCACGCCGGCGAGGCCATCGTGTAGAAACCGATAAATCGCTTGCCCAAGCTGAATGGCAAGCCATAGCCAGCTGGTTGCACACGCTGTCTAATCAACAACTCAAGCAGTCCATACACGTATCGACACAAGTCACCTTATATGCCTCCAACACAGTGACCACCCCCTCAACCATAATGCGTGAATTGATTGCAGTGGCCAGTCATGCCACTCACCATTTTGCTATGATGCGCACAGCAGCCCACGATCTGGGCGAAGTGTTGGATAAAGAGATTGGCATCGCCGCCGCGACAGCAAGTTATCAGCGAGAGCAACATCAATGTGCACGCTGACATGGTTGACCTCGGAGCAAGGGTTTGAGCTGTGTTTTAACCGTGATGAGGCACGTGGTCGAAGCCGTGCAATACCGCCGAAAATTTATCAAATCGCGGGGACACGCGTGCTCATGCCGATTGATCCTGATGGGATGGGAACCTGGATAGCGGCGAATGAGTATGGACTATTGGTCTGTTTGTTAAATGATTATCAAGGTCAGTCGTCTGTTGTGCCCAAGCGTAGTCGGGGTCAGCTGGTTAAATCCGTGGCCCGAGCACGTGACTTAACCCAAGTTGGGCACATCGTCTCTGCGCATACAATGACGGATTTTTCACCGTTTAACTTGCTGGTGTTTCGTCCCGCTTCGCCAATTGGAACGCCACCTGGGTGCCCGGTCCCAAAGGCGTGGCACTGGGATGGGCAAACCTTACAGCGTATTGAGTGTGTGCCACCTGTCGTGTCGTCTGCGGTGGTACCGGATGATGCGCGTCGAACCCGCTCAGCGCTATTGGCATCAAGCCTGCACGCGAGCCCTTCCGTGCACGACTTAATCCAGTATCATCGTAGCCACGAACCTGTATTAGGTAGCTTATCTGTTTGTATGCACCGAGATGACGCGAGCACGGTGAGCTTCACCCATATTCGCGTCAGCTCGGCGACGACCAGTATGTACTATTACGATGGTGCACCGTGTCGGGTTAGCAGGCCATTGGTCACTCACTTACCGCTGGTGACCGATAACATTACGCCGTTAAAAGCCAACACTGGTTCCGACACTGACTGAACTGGTTTCCGCGTCGCCTCTATCAGCATAGGTTAATTCAAACGCCATTTTAGGGCCAACGGTGGGTTGTAATTCAAATCCCACAGTGCCGGTGGCGCCCCAGCCAATATCTTTATCTGTGCCGAACTCAGTTTGATAGTAGTTGCCGCCACCGCGTAGATAGATATTGCCCATTGTCATGGGAAAGTTAACTTGTAACCCAACCGGAATATAGGATGAAGTCAGCTTGGTTTCGGTGCCATTCTCATTGTCAAAGTCAGCGCTGGTTTCGCCATACCCGGTATATAAGCTCGTATAATCTGTCACGCGTAAGGTGCCATTGACTTCCCAAGTGTGACCTGTCTCCGTTTGAGAGCCGTATTTTACGTCGGTGACACTTGCGCTAGCGCTGATACTGAGCGGGGAGGTTTGCGCTTGTGCGGTTGTGGCCAGCAACATGCCAACACACAGTGTGGCGAGCGATACATGTTTGGTCATAGTAACTATCCTTTTTGACCGAGCGTGCAATTGACATCATAGGTTCAGTATAAGAAGTTAACGGCGTGCGTACACCAAGCTTGAGCGATATTTGTGCTTTAACGCTGTCTGGTGACAAAGAATCATCAGGATCGATTTTAAGTCTTGATGAGCAGTGCTATTGTATTGCCCCTTGTCTTTCAGCATGAATGCATGCGTGTTTGTTTCTCAAAGGGCCCTATAAATGAAATTTGCTGTTCTCAATCAAGCGATCTACGACCACCTTTACCGTGATATTGAAGCCTTTCGCACCACCTTTGACTTGCCCTGCAATGATCCTGACTCTCTCGACGACAAGGCCGATGATTTGCACACGGCGTTGGCGGTAGAAGAGATGACAGAGCTTGCGGAAGCCGACTCGCTGGTTGAGCAAGTGGACGCTATTGTTGATAGTGTCTACGTGCTGATGGGGCGCGCTGTTCAAATGGGGTCGCGTGGCTATCGGGAACAACTCGAAGTGAGCTACATGGTTGATATCTTGCTTCAAATCGCCTCGCGCCTAGGTGTTGACTTTGTAACCTGTTGGGATGAGGTGCACAGCAGCAATATGAGTAAAGTCTGTCGCAATCAACAAGAGTTTGCCGATACCCAAGCGTTTTATGCGCAGAAAGGGATTGAAGTGATTGCCAGCCCCAAAGAAGATGGCATCATCGCTAAATGTGCCGCCGATGTCAGTGTGGACGGCAAGCTTATTCGTGAAGGCAAGGTGATGAAATCGGTTTACTACCGTCCCGCTGATCTTGCCAAGTGTGTGATGGCCGAGTTGGCGTAGTCCTACACTTCTCGCTTGCGTAAAACGCCACCGCTGATCGCGGTGGCGTTTTTGGTTGTGAGAAGAGAATACCGATTAGAGTGAAAGCTCTTATCGCCGTGATCCAAGGCGCGGCTGTCATAAAAAATTGTCAAAACTGTCTTTTTATCTAGCACGTCACTCGGCCTTTTTTCTTCTATACTTTTGCACCTAACGCTGATTTAAGTCTACGTTGAGGGTTTACAGTTGATTTAAAGTGGATGATGTCTGTTTTAGTGTAATCACTCAGGTTTCTGAGCGATGAACGCGTCGTTATCCAATGTAGGGAGAATATTGTGGAACATCCTTTTTCACTTGCAGGTAAAGTCGGCATTGTCGCCGGACTGGCCAATGAAAACAGCATTGCGTTTGGGTGTGCTCAAGCGCTGAGCCAAGCGGGTGCCGATGTGCTGGTCACTTATGGCACACCCAAGGCAGAGCGATTTGTGACCCCGCTCAAAGCGGCCATGGGCGATCCAGAACTGATGCTGTGTGATGTGCAGGACGATCGACAACTCGATGCATTATTTGCGCGTGCCAAGGAAAAATGGGGACGGGTTGATTTTGTTGTGCATTCAATTGCTTTTGCGCCTTTGGATGATTTACACGGTCGCGTGGTCGATTGCTCGCGAGAGGGGTTCTCGCTAGCGATGGATATTTCTTGTCACTCATTTATCCGTATGGCGAAACAGGCGGAGCCACTGATGTCTGATGGCGGCACGCTGTTTAACATGTCCTATTATGGGGCGGAGAAAGCCGTCGATAATTACAACCTTATGGGGCCTGTCAAAGCGGCGCTTGAGTCAACCACCCGCTACTTGGCAGCAGAATTAGGCCCAAAAGGGATCCGGGTGCATGCTATTTCCCCCGGCCCGATCAGAACCCGTGCTGCGTCGGGGTTAAAAGAATTTGAAGCCTTGGCCGTGGATGGTGAGACGCGCTCGCCCCTTCGGCGATTGGCAACCGTACAAGATGTTGGTCATGCTGTGGTGTACCTTAGCGCCGATGCCGGCCGTGTGTTGACGGGGCTAACCCATTACGTTGATGCTGGTCATCACCTTAGGTTTTAAGCGCAACGAGGCTAACACACACTTTTTTGACTTGATCGATTATTGAGGAGCCCACCATGTCAGGGACGAATAACGAGGAAGTCATCGAGAATAAGACGTACGATGAGATTTCATTAGGCGATGAGGCGTTTTTAGAAAAGCGCCTCACCATGGAAGACATTAAGCTTTTTGCAATCATGTCGGGGGATGTTAACCCTGCTCATGTGGATGATGATTTTGCTAAGAGCAGTCGCTTTCAAGAAGTGATTGCCCATGGTATGTGGGGTGGGGCACTGATTTCTACCGTACTCGGCACGAAACTACCCGGCCCCGGCACTGTCTACCTTGGACAAACACTGGCGTTCAAAGCCCCTGTCATGCTCGGCGATGTACTGCGCGTTGCCGTTCGTGTCGATAAAATGGACGAAAAACATCACCACATTGTGTTTGCCTGTCGCTGTGAAAACCAACGCGGTGATACCGTGATTGAAGGGGAAGCGCGCGTCCTCGCCCCCACCAAAAAAGTTCGGCGTCAACGCACCGTTTTACCTGAAGTGCGTTTATCTGAGCGCGGGCAATTGCATGCGATTTTAACCGCGGCCGATCACCCTGAACCTATGCACACCGCGGTGGTGCACCCAGTCGATGATAGCTCGATCCGCGGCGCGGTCGCATCGGCGAAACAGCAGCTCATTATTCCCACCCTCGTCGGACCTCGCGACAAAATAATGGCGGCGGCGGACAAAGCCGAGCTGGATATTCGTGACTTTGACATTGTCGATGCACCTCATAGTCATGCGGCGGCAGAAAAAGCGGTGGCCATGGCGCGTGCGGGGGAGAGTGAGGCGCTAATGAAGGGCGCGCTGCATACCGACGAATTGTTACACGAAGTGGTCAAACGAGAAGGTGGGTTGAGAACTGAGCACTGCCTCAGTCATGTGATGGCCTTTGATGTGCCGACCTACCCGCGCCCGCTATTTATTACTGATGCCGCCATTAATATCTATCCAGGATTGGCTCAAAAGCGCGATATTATTCAAAATGCCATCGAACTGGCTCATGCGATTGGCAATAGTCATCCACGGGTGGCGATATTGTCGGCCGTGGAGACCATTAACCCGAAATTGAATGCGACCCTCGATGCCGCGGCACTGTGTAAAATGGCGGAACGTGGTCAAATAACGGGCGGTGTCTTAGACGGACCGCTTGCGTTTGACAGTGCTGTTTCCGAGGACTCTCGCGTAACCAAAGGGATTGACTCCCCGGTTGCAGGGTGTGCGGATATTCTGGTGGCTCCCGATCTTGAGGCCGCCAATATGTTGATGAAACAATTGAGCTATCTTGCCGATGCTACCGGCGCGGGTGTGGTGGTGGGGGCGCGTGTGCCCATTATGCTCACCAGCCGTGCCGATGATGCACTAACCCGTATTGCGTCGAGCGCGCTGGCGTTGTTGCTTGCCGATCATCAACGCAAAGCGCTGGATAAGTCCAATAAGTAGGTGATGATGGCAAATATTCTGGTACTCAACAGTGGCTCGTCGAGTTTGAAATTTGCGCTATTCGACACAAAGACAGTGTGCAAAGGGAAGCCCGTTGCTGACCAAGCGCTTAGCCTGCAATTTCGTGGTCAGTTCTCGGGCCTAGGCACTGAGCAATGTGCGGTATTTGTTGAGGGGGAGACAGCAGCTTATACACCGCCGCCAGCGGAGGCGCAGGATCACCAAGCAGCGATGCTTTCACTGTTGACTTGGCTGGAACAACAAAGCCTGCTTGATAACCTCGTTGCGGTTGGCCATCGTGTGGTTCACGGTGGCACTTATTTCAAACAGTCCACTGACCTTGATGAACGCACTGTTAAATTGTTAGAAGCATTAACGCCACTGGCTCCCCTTCATCAACCTTACAGCTTGGCTCCGATCAAAGTCTTGCAAGCTCGGTTGCCTGGTATGCGTCAGATTGCCTGTTTCGATACTGCGTTCCACGCGCAGCAGCCGTTGGAAGCACGACAATTTGCCCTTCCTTACTCGATGTATGATAGAGGCTTTCAACGTTATGGTTTCCATGGCTTGTCCTATGATTTCATCTCGCGTTGCTTACCGTCGGTGATCCCTGACTTTGAGCCTGAGTCTAAGGTGCTGGTGGCACACTTAGGCAATGGTGCGAGCCTGTGTGCCATCCAAGCCGGACAAAGTGTGGCTTCCACCATGGGGTTCACTGCGCTTGAAGGCTTACCCATGGGCACGCGAAGTGGCGCCATTGATGCGGGATTGGTGCTGCACCTGATCACCGAAGAAGGAATGACACCCGACGACGTCAGCACACTTTTGTATAAAGAGTCGGGTCTATTAGGCTTATCCGGGATCAGCAGTGATATGCGCACTTTATTATGCAGTGATAAACCCAGAGCCAAACAGGCGATAGCGCACTATTGTTATCGAATTGCGCGAGAAATCGGTAGCCTGTGTGCGGCAATGGGCGGTGTCGATCATCTGGTGTTCACCGCTGGGATTGGCGAGCATGCTGCACCTGTGCGCGAGCGTGTGGTGGCACAGTGTGGTTGGCTAGGCATGCGCTTGGATGCGTCGGCCAATCAAGCCAATCAAGCCTGTATATCCGCATCGGATAGTCAGATCGGTGTGTGGGTGATCCCCACTGATGAAGAGCGTGTTATTGCCGCTGATTGCGCCGCGATGCTGCGATGATTATCGTTTCTTTGCGTTGTTTGCCGCCAATGGGAGGAGATATTGGCTCAAAACGGTTCAACGTGAATTGATGATTGCAGCGCCCGTTAGACGCTAAAAGTGTGATATTCCATACAAGATTTTTTCTAGGAGTGCACCGAGAGGGCGTAAATCGTTATGCTAGCGCCGAGTTAGAGGATGCAAGGATGTTGTTATGATGCGCTGGGTATGGATGAGCGTGTTATTGCTTAGCCTCACAGGTTGCGCGCAAAAGCTTGGTCGGCCATTTGATATTAAAAATCTGGCCAAGTCAGACATGGATTTAATTACCGATATTCACATTGCTGAAATTCGTGATCTCAGCGAAGCGCTCATCGTGAAGTTATATAAGCGCAACCCGCGCGAGCTTAAAAAAGTGCCTGGCATGACCATTGAAAAGCGTGTGGCGCAATTGATGACAACGGAGCGCCCTGACAATGGCTTTCGAGAGCTAGGGGGAATGGATGGTATCGCGCTGTTGCCTTTAGCCTTTTCAAGTGAATTTGAGGGCGACCGCGTGTTTGCGCTGATGGCTGGTGTTACTGGCATGATCAGTGCCAGCTATAATCATCAACTTGAGTTTTTTTTGCTCGATGATATTGATCAACAAAAACTCTATAACAGTGCGCGAAACCTAGAGAAGATCGCTTGGTTGTTGAATAATGAAAAGGACGACAACGGCCAACTGCTGTTGCTGAGTAATGGCATGGGCAAAAATGGGGTGCCCAATTACAGCTACGAACGCTTACTGAGTCAGATGATCATTATTCAAGATATGATGGCGGTGATGGTGGCAGACAGCACCAACCGTAATATCAATCAGGTTGTGCACAGTATGGCGTCGATGACGTTCTTCCCTATCTAATTAACGAGGCGGTGCAATCACCGCCTCGCCCCTTACCAGCCGATGTCTTGGCCTTGATAATCGATAAAGTTGCCGTTCTGACTGTCCGTGAGGGTATCGAGCACATGTTTTAGTCCTTGTGCCGATGTGGCGGTATCAATCAGGGCATTGGGTCCACCCATGTGCGTTTGTACCCAACCAGGGTGGAGAGCAATCGAACGAATGCCTTTACTTCGCAGGTCAATAGATAGGCTTTTGATCACAGCATTGAGCGCGGCTTTTGAACTTCGATAAATATACCCGCCACCTGATTGGTTATCACTCATGCTCCCGACTTTTGAGGACAAGAAAGCAAAAATGGGTGTATGGCCACTTTGGCTTGCCTTTTCAAGATGCGGGGTGAAATGTTCAGCGATAACCAGTGGTGCGATGGTATTGACCTCCAGCACGTCGCGCCATGCGGCTGTGTCCACTTCACCGAATTGATAGCCTTTGGGGCCATAAAGTCCAGCATTATTGATCAGCAAATGGATAGGTGTGTCGCTAAGCTGTGAGGCAAGATGCTGTATTGCGGTATGATCCGTTACATCCAGTCCGTGCGTGGTGAGTGTTGCGTAGCGGTTTTTTAATGTCATTAAGTGAGGCGCAGAGCCGGGGAAGCGGCAGCAGGCAATCACCTGCCAACCGTGCTCAAGGTACAACTCGGTGAGCGCTAGACCAATTCCACGGTTTGCGCCTGTGATAAGGAGTGTTGGCGTCATTGTTGCCTCATAGTGGCTGATTTGGTTCCACTATTATATGACTAATCCCCCGTCGACTTTAAGCGTCTGCCCTGTGATAAAGCTCGCGTTATCACTGGCGAGAAAGCTGATCGCATTGGCGATGTCTTGGGCGGTGCCCATTCGTCCCAGCGGGGTTTTTCCTTTCATCATCTCAATGACTTTATCGGGTAAGTTTGCTGTCATGGGCGTTTCAATAAAACCGGGGGCCACGCAGTTAGCGCGTATTTGTGCCCCATGACGGGCAAGCTCTTTTGACCAGGTTTTGGTCATGGCTATCACGCCACCTTTTGATGCCGCGTAGTTGGTTTGACCAATATTACCATCGGTGCCGACGACGGAAGACAAGCTCACAATCGCGCCTTTCTCTTGCGCTATCATCAGTGGCGCGATCGCTTGTGTCATGGTAAAGACGCCTTTTAGGTTAACGTCAATGACCGCGTCCCAGTCACTTTCGCTCATTTTGGTGAGTAGGTTGTCTCGGGTGATGCCAGCATTGTTCACGAGTATATCGATCACTGCGTGTTGTTGGTGCAGGGTCTGCACCCAATTCGCGACAGCGTCTTGATCGCAAACATCCAGCGCGACGGGCACGATAACCGCATGCGTCTGCCAGTCTTGCATGTTGTTAATATTCCTATCTAGTGCATAAATTTTGGTAGCGCCTTGCTCAACAAAGGTTTCAACAATCGCGCGGCCAATCCCTTGTGCGGCACCTGTAATGACACAGTGTTTACCGGTCAGCATGGTGTTTCTCCTCATTATATTCATCGTGATTTTCTTGGGCGTTGGGTCACCTAAGCCCCTGCTTCTGCGTTGGTATCTCACGGCCAACGTGAGATAACGTGCAACAACTAGGCCAGTGGTGACATCCTCTATAGTAAATAGAGATATCAATTTGTGGGCGTATAGGCTAAAATTTAATCAAGTTGTCACCGTGTTCGAGAGAGGACCTATGCCGACGTCAATCAATTCGCAACCTTTAGCGCAGCAATACATGCAGCGCCAGCGCGATCGTCAAGATGACCAGGTCAATGGCGGTCTCAATAACTCGATGGGCGTGCAAGAGCGTGCCGAGCTGATCCGTAAAGAGCGGGAAGAGCAAAAAGAAGCCGCTGCATCGGGCGAGCAGCGTGAGGATAAGCGTGATTATCAAGCTCTCATTGATCGTGTTGCGGAACAAGAAGCGCAGAAAACGCGCGCTGATGCCTATAACCAACAGCAACAAGCGTTGATGGATCAAGTGCAAAAAACCATCACACCCAATGGCCAGCAAAATAGTTATAGCCTCAAGGTGTAATCCTTTCATCCGCCCGCTTTTTGGTCGCCGCCTCTGGGCGGCGTTTGTGTCTTTGCTGTGTGGTTTTTATCTTGCGTTGCAAAAATGTAAAACAAAGCAGGGTGTTGGTCGCTATTCTTTACACTTCTAATTGGCTTAAATCCCTAATAAAACGCGGCTATCAGCCTTTTTCTCTCACTGTTCAGTATAAGTGACACCATGGGTTAACAATTAGTTAACCTGTTGTCCGCCTGTCTTCTCTAGTCCCAATCACCGTCTAATGCTATCTCTAATGCTACACACAAGGAGGAAGCGATTATGACGTCAACCATGCAAGCACCTGTCAAAACGATTAATCCATTGGGCACAGATGGATTTGAGTTCGTCGAATACACAGCGCCCGATCAAGCGGGGATTGATGCGCTTAAAAATTTGTTCTCACTGATGGGTTTTGCCGAAATTGCCAAACACAAACACAAGGATGTTTGGTTGTATCGTCAGGGAGACACTAACTTTATCGTCAACGGTGAGCCTGAATCACAAGCGCAAGGCTTTGCCAAGCAGCACGGTGCGAGTGTCAACGCCATGGCGTTTCGCGTTCAAGATGCGGTACACGCGATTGCGTATGCGGCTAAACAAGGCGCCAAAGTGGTTGAACCAAACATCGGTCCAATGGAGCTTAGTATTCCCGCGGTATACGGCATTGGTGATTCATTGCTTTACTTTGTCGACCGCTATGGCGACCAAAGTATTTATGAAGTCGATTTTGACTTTTATCCAGATTGGCAATCGCGCCTGAAAGAAGCGGATGCAGGATTGAAAGTCATCGACCATTTAACCCATAACGTGGATATTGGCAACATGGACGTGTGGGCTGACTTTTACGAGCGTATTGCCAACTTCAAAGAGATCCGGTTTTTTGACATTGAAGGCAAAAAGACTGGGCTAAAGTCGCGTGCTCTGACCGCGCCTTGCGGAAAAATCCGTATTCCCATCAATGAGTCAAGTGATGACAAGTCACAGATTGCAGAGTACTTGAAAGAGTACAACGGTGAGGGGATCCAGCATATCGCCATGACCACCGACAACATCTACCAAACCGTGCGGACGTTACGTCAACGAGGTATGGCATTCATGGATACGCCGGACACCTACTATGAGAAAATCAACGAGCGTGTCAACGGCCATGAAGAAAGCATCGACGAGTTGCGTGACACCCGTGTATTGATTGACGGTGACGTAGACAGCGGCATCTTGCTGCAAATTTTCACCAATACTGTTATTGGGCCGGTCTTCTTTGAAATTATCCAACGTAAGGGTAACCAAGGCTTTGGCGAAGGTAACTTTAAAGCCCTGTTCGAGTCTATCGAGCTGGATCAAATGCGTCGTGGTGTACTGGACTAACTGAAACGGCCTATAACAAACCCGCTTGGGGCAGCGATACGGGTTATCCGGATAAACTGACTCCAATCGGTAGCGTGTCATTATTTGTAGACATTGCGTGTGGCAGGCGCTCCCTTGGGAGCGCCTTTTTTGTCCTTTTTCGCCTACTAACTAGGACATTTCTCGCCCAAAACAAGATTAGACTCTATGATTAGCAGAGAAGCTTTGCCACTAAAAAGGTGATTATGAAGGTAGGTAGCCCCCTGACACGCCCTTCGCTTTCTGCGGGAATCGTTACCAAGCTAGCCTTAAGCTGGACCGTACTGACTGCATTGTTTACGGCGCTTCTCCTGCTGGGCGATTACCAAACGCACAAAGCAGATGTCGAGCGCGCCTTGCAACAGGTAGGCAACAGAGATCTCAGTGCGATGACTGGGCATCTATGGCGTGTGGAAACGCAAGCTTTTGAGCAACAGATAGAGCAGCTCATCGCCCAACCTGAGATTGACTATATCCATGTATATGATGCCGATGGCTCGTTAATTGAGCGCGGCGTGGAGCCTGCTGCACAGTCGTTGCAAAAGCGTTGGTCGTTAATTGCAACCGACGAGGAGAACGAGTATACCCTTGGGCAACTTGAGGTGGCGTCAAATTACACGGCGTTAAACGCCTATTTTGGTGATAGTGCTCAGTGGGTTTTTCTTGGATGGTTGGCGGTGTCAGGGTTGGGAATTATCAGCTCTATGTGGATTGTGCGCCGCCACTTAGATAGGCCGTTATTGGCGCTACACCAGCAAGTTAACCAGTGGGAGAATGGCATACCCACACCGATTCAGGTTCCACGCCAATTTCATCATTGGCGGGGTTTTGAAACGCGTTATAACGCCATGATCACAGCGCTAGGGCAACAACTGACGCAGCTAGAGGACGCGAAGCACGACGCTGAAAAGGCCAGTCAAAAGAAAAGCGAGTTTTTGGCCAATATGAGCCATGAGATCCGCACACCAATGAACGGCATTATTGGGATGGCCTCACTGTTAAAGAGCACACGCTTAAATGACGAGCAACAAGAGTTTGTCGAGATGTTAGAAACGTCGTCGATGTCGTTATTAGATATCATTAACGACATCCTCGATTTCTCTAAAATCGAAGCAGGTAAGTTAGAGCTAGAACCGTTAGAACTCAATATATTTGAGTTAGGGAAAGATCTCGAGAACCTGTTCATTCTTCGTGCCAAGGAAAAGCAACTCGCCTTTCGCTGCGAGATAGACGCTGATATTTCCCCATTGTTGATCGGCGATGCACCGCGATTACGCCAAGTGATGATTAATTTGGTGGGTAATGCAATCAAGTTTACTGAGCGTGGAGAGGTGGTTGTCTCTATCAAGCAAGTGAGCGACGAGGATACCGCCAGTGTGCTGCGTTTTGAAGTGAGCGATACCGGGCCAGGCATTCCCGTTGAAGAACAAAGCCGTATTTTTGGTAAGTTTGAACAAGGTGATTCTTTAACCGCCGCCGCTCGAGGCACAGGGCTGGGGCTTGCGATCTCACAGCAAATTGTCAATTTAATGGGGGGGCGAATCACCCTCAACAGTGAAGTGAATGTGGGCAGTCTATTTACGTTTACCGTGCGTTTTGAGTGTGCGGATATTCCTTTAGCCACGCCGGTCGAGGCTTATCTTTTTGCCGGTGCGCCGATGTTATTGGTAGACGATAGTCGTTTAAACATGCGCATCACCACGGCACAATTGAGCAACCTTGGTTGCCAGGTTACATGCTGCATGCACCCGGATGACGTGATCCCTTTAATTCGCGAACGCCTGGATAGCCACTATCCCTTTAAAGTGATTTTACTCGATAAAGTGATGCCCAAAATGGATGGCTTTCGCTTGGCAGAACAGATCATTGCTACATTTGCAGATAAAAGTCCTGCGATCATGATGTTAACGGCGGCGCCTGATGCATTAGATAAGCCGCGGATTGAACGCTCAGGCATAGAGGGTTACTTAGGGCGTCCCTACCAATTTAATGACTTAAAAGCGCATTTGGTGCGGATCTTACAACAGCGACAACCGACACTGGGGGTCGTACGCTCTACCGGAAAAGGCACCTCACTGGCTGGGTTGCATGTCTTAGTCGTGGAAGATTCCAAAGTTAACCAACGAGTGACTGAGGCGATATTGACTCAGCTAGGGGTACATGTCCGTTCGGCTGCCGATGGTGAGCAGGCGTTAGCGCTATGGAAAAGCCAACCTTTTGATGCGATTTTCATGGATTGTCAAATGCCTGTGATGGACGGTTATCAAGCCGCTGAACACATCCGGGCACAAGAATCACGCTTTAACCGAACCCCCATTATTGCACTGACCGCGAATGCGACAACGGAAGACAAGGAAGCGTGCTTAGCCGCGGGGATGGATGATTATATTGCCAAACCTGTTAGGCAGCATGAGCTTGCGACCATGCTGAGAAAACATACCTTTACCTCGCAAACCTACTTAGTGACGCATTAATGGCGTAATACAAGGAACGTGATATTAGTTACAAAATTATCAGAAAAAGTAAACAAATACTGGGGCGTCTCAAATGATTTTCGTTAGGCTTCTAATCTTTTGGTGGGCGAAACACCGATAACAATTAGAAAGCAAAACGAAAAGAGGAAACATGAAAATCAATAAACTGCTCTCAACGGCAGCGGCGTTGCTGCTTAGCCTCAGTGCGCATGCGGGTCAGCTTAATGTTATGGCGTATAACATTATGCAACTCAGCAACCTACAAGACTGGGATCAAGCTGAGCGTGCAGCCCGTCTGCCGCAAGCCATTGCCGACATGGACACGCAGCCTGATGTGATATTGGTGAGCGAGGCCTTCAACGCTGAAGCTGAGCAAGCGATGAATCAGCTTGCAAGCCTGTACCCTTATCAAACACCGAATGTCGGACAAGACTGCAGCGGAGAAGGTTGGGATGCGCTGACTGGGGATTGCTCCAATTCTTTATTTGTCGTGCGTGGCGGCGTGACGATTCTCTCCAAGTACCCCATTTTGACTCAGAAAGCGCACGTTTATCATCACAGCCTGAAAGGTAGCTGGGACTACCAAGCCAACAAAGGCTTTGCATACGTCGAAATTGACAAAGAAGGCGAAGCTTTTCACCTAATTGGCACCCATTTACAAGCCACGCATGATGGGATGTCTGATGAGGAGCACCAAGTGCGTCTGGGTCAGCTAGGTGAAATTAAAGACTTTATCGACAAGGCGGCGATCCCTGCTGACGAGCCTGTGATTATTGGTGGTGATATGAATGTGGAGTGGAGCCGCCAAGATGAAATTAAAGACATGAAAGCAGCATTAAATGGCGCATTACGCTTCACCGAGCCGGAAGTAACGTCTTTTTCTGCCAAACACAATTGGTTTACGAAAGCGAACGCGTATCACTTTGACTATGATCTTAACTACAACACCACACTCGATTATATTTTGTGGAGCCGTGATCACGCCGTGCCCGCCAATCAACCTGAGATGCAGGTGGTACAGTTAACCGCTAACGACCGTTGGTATTGGGACTACCTTGAAGGCGAGTGGCCGCAAGCGGCTGGACAAACCTATCATGATGGTTACTACAATGAACTCTCTGATCACTATCCGGTCATGGTACAGTTTGAATTTGAATAATTTCAGCGCTTGATAGATCGCATTGATATCGGGCTTAACCATGTTGAGCCCGCTTTCCCCACCCTCCATAAACGTCAGCGAGACACGGCTTATTTCTGCGCTTAGCCCAAGACAGTCTGGAATTTTGGACTACGCTTATTGAAAGGATCGCTGGGCATCTCATCTTGGATAACGCTTCATAGGGACACGCCGCGGCGTTGATGATTCTCTTATTGGCGACCTAGCGATAGTGTTAAGGGGCTTGAGGACAACGATCAGAAGACGAGGGAAGCATGACTAGGCCGCGTTTCCATATCATCTATGTTGACGATGACGAACTCACATTAAAGGCGATTGGTCGGGAGATTCGCCGCTTGAAACCAAGTTGGGCTATCAGCTTGATCAAGGATCCTACCCAGTGGGAGAAAGGCCTATTAGATGATCAGCCCCCGTCTTTGGTGATCAGTGCTCTCTTGATGTCCAAGCTCAAAGGGGATGCATTATTAGACCAAGTTAGGGCACGCTTCCCGGGTACGATACGTGCGCTGATAACAGGGAACACACGCCAAAAAATTACTGAATTAGCAACGCCCAGTGTGCACTTCGTCTTACCCAAACCCTTCTCTGAAGATGACTTCAATAATGTGCTGAATAGTGTTGAGCGTCTCCATAAGTTGCCGATTGATGCTGAAACGCGTAACCGGTTGGTCGGTATTGAGGACTTCCCCGTCTTGCCTGACTGTGTGCGCCGTTTACGTGCCACGATTAATGATCCCGATTCGGACATGGAACAAATTGCACGAGTGGTCAGTGAAGAGCCTCCCTTAGTTGCCCGACTTTTACAGCTTGCTAATTCTGCTTATTTGGGCTTTCGAAACCGAACATGGTCACTAGAGACAGCGATAAATCGATTGGGCATTCAATCGGTCGAGTCAATTGCCGCGACAATGGTGGGACATAATGCCTTTAAGCACTTGTCCACCCAAGAACACTATGCGGTGGTGGATGAACATATTGAACTGGCTAATGTGAGTAAGTCGCTGGGGCTATTCCTCGGGTATGACAAAGCGCGCGCAGAGCGTTTGTATCTTGCATCAGTGTTGTCTGCGTTAGGGGAGCTAATGGCGCGAGAGCTTGGCTGTCGTGACAATGGCTACAATCCCATTTGCGATTTACCCGTTCGTTTTGATAACGCGCTCGTCGTCTCGAGTTATATCATTATTTTGTGGGGCTATGACTATGAGTTTGCAGAGATTGTGCTCGCAAGTGGTGCCATCCCATTGTCCCCTGACAGTGAGCGCACCAAGGATGGGGCGCTATTGCATTACTGCCGTCAGTGGATTAATGCGAACGATATCGACAAAGCCAAGCTTTTACAGTCTTGGTCGGCCAATATTGGCGCGTTTTTTACTCAATCGTATAAAGAGACGATTTGAGTGCGTCAGATCGTAATATGACGGCGTTTTTTCTGTGCATATAGCATAAACATGTAAGGGGCTCGTGAAGGATATTTTTTACCCGCGCAGTGAGGCATCATGCTGACAGCGATTGCTCCTAATAGTGGCAGTAATAGCATTAACGCCAGTGACGCGTAGGGGCTGATCACTAATACGGCTGAGGCAATCAACGGGCCAGCTAATCGGCCGAGGCTTAAGCCAATACTAATGGAGGTGATCGCTTGCATACGACGCGCCTCACCGGCGAGTAACACGGCCCAATGCTGATTAGCAGGCACCATCCCTGCGACCGTTAAGCCGTAGATCACCCGAGCCAGTACCGCAAGCGCCAACCAAGGCCATGGGTTAGCGCTGCTCTGTGCGCCCAGTGTCGCTGCGAGCAATAACGCGAAGCTAATCGCCATGCCGGCTAGTGCTTGCAGGACCACAAACTTAGGACCATATTGGTCGCTGATCCGTCCCAAAATGGCGCGGCAGGGAGAAATAACACGCTTCCTACAGCAATAATCACTGCCCATGTCGACAGTGAAAAGCCACCTTGCGCCACCAGTAGGGGGAGCGAGACCAAGAGTCCGTTCTGACCGATGCCCATCAAAGCCGCAATCAAGGTCAAGGTGATCGGTTGCCACCTGGCGGTTTGTTTCGCGCTTTTAGGGTGTGTCATCACAACTCCTTACAGACACGGCTTACTGGGCAATGTTGTGGTGCAACCATGGTTGAAACACATTGGGAGAAAAGGCGCCCAGCGAGGACTGGGCGAGAAAAGGAACATAATTAGAACGTGGCGCTGTAGCTTAAGCTAAAGGTACGGCCGACACCGGCGTAGTTGAATAGTTCGTCTAATCCATAGATCTTTTGTGCTTTTTGACTCCAAATGGTTTGATATTGCTTATCGAATAGGTTTTGAACACCAAAGTTAATCTGGCCGACTGGCAAGGTGTAGTAACCATTAAGGCCGACTAACTCGTAACCTTCTAGTTTATATCCTGCTTCGTCCGACAAATCGCCGACATGCTGGAGGTTGAGCTCGGTGCCCCAATCGAAGTTATCGTAACCCACTGCCGCCATCGCGGTAGAAGGGCTGGCGTTTTCGATAGTGAGATCGTCCCAACTACCTTGGTCTTTCACTTCGCTTTGCACTAAGTGACCCTGTGCTCGGCTATACCAAGCATCAGTGAGGTAGTATTTGATTTGCCCTTCCAAACCATAAATACGCTTTTTGTTGCTATTTAACTCTAAGCTAGCTTTTTTATATTTATAAGTCTTATCTGAGAGGGAGTAATACGCTGCAAGCTGCGCATTGTAGTCTTGTTGCTGGGTACGCCAACCGAGCTCAAAGGAGTTAGTTTTTGCACCGTCGAGCGGCGTGTTGGATACACTCACATAGTTTCCGTCATGATTTCCGGTTTTATTGTAATCGGCCTGCCCATAAAATTTTCCCGGATCGGGCATATTAAAGCCCTGGCTAAAGTTAGCCCACACTTGTTGGTTGTCGGTCAGGTCATACTTGAGTCCCGCATTCGCAAGCCAAATATCTTTATCCGTCGTACCACCGGGGATAGTATCTGCGCTGTTGAGTGGACTAACGAGTATTTTCGCTTGTTCTGCAAAACCGATAAAGTCATCGCCTTTATATTTGGTATACTGGTAGCGCAATCCGGCAAAGGCATTGAGCTTATCGTTAACGGCCCAATCCGCTTGCGCAAAAATGCCTGCGTTTTGGGTCGTAAAATCAGGGTAACGCCCAACATTGCCTAGATGCTTAAATGTGAGTCCGTTACTTTCTAGACTTGCAGCCTGCTCGTAGATCCGCTGAAATGCGTCAAACTTTTCTTGGCTAAGATCGATACCATAGTTTAATGTCAAATTATCTAACGACTTTTCCAATAATATCTTAGTTCCTAGTACCTGATTGCTTTGCTCAGAGGCACCAAAGCGGCTGAAGTTAAGTTTTTTGATTGGGAACGGAAAGAACCCAAAAGTTTCTTTGCGGTAGTAAGTTTGGGCAAGCAGTGAATGATTTAATACGTCAGAGTGACGGTACTGGACATTCAACATCAAGCGTTCAGTGAAAGGTTGTTCATCAAGCTCTAACCCATTTCTGCGCTCTACTGGCGTTGTCTTCAGGTTATTCAGATTCTGATACCAAATCCCATAATCCGTATCCTGCTGACTGTCATAGTATTGCGCGGTTAGGGAAAGGTGCTGTTCGTCATCAGGGCGGTAATCGAGGCTACCCATCACATCAATGCTGTCATTGAATTGGGTATCGGTTTGGGTCACATCAGGCAGGATAGGATCGCCATTGCCGTCGTAGGCTGCACCTTTACCTTCATACGCGACGGACAAACGCCCTTGCAAGCTATCACTGCCGCCGGAGACCGCGACCGCGGCTTGCTTGGTGAGATCGTCGCTGTTGTTGAACCCAGTGGTGACGCCAGTCTGCACCTCGAGTTGCGCATCGCCCGCTTCACCGCGTTTGGTGATGATATTGATAATACCGCCGGTTGCGCCTGCGCCATAAATGGAGGTCGCGCCTGATAGTACCTCAACACGCGCAACATTAAAGGGGTCGATACTATCCAGCTGGCGGCTGATGGTGCGAGCGGCATTCAGAGCAACGCCATCAATCATGATTTGCGCGCTGCGGCCACGTAAATTCTGTGAGGCGTTGGTGCGTGCGTTGGTGCTGCCAAAGTCAAAGCTTGGGATCAGCTTCCCGAGCGCGCCTTTTAATGACTCACCGCCTTGAATTTCACGGGTTAACTCTTCATTGGTGATCACCCAGTTAGTGCTGGCGGAATCGGCGATGGTCGTTTGAATCTTACTACCGGTTACAATGATGGTTTCGGTATTGGCCGCAGAAGGGGCGGCATGGGCGAGATGGGCGCTGATCACTAACGCCAGCGGCGAGAGTGAAAAGCCGACTGCTTTTATGGTGTTCATAATTATCCTTATACGTCACAACCCTGCAGGGCATGATGAGGCTGCGTCCCTGCAGTACTTCTTCGTCACTACCTTAACTCCAAAATCAAATGATAATGGATATCATTATGATTATTGATCTTTGCTAACGATGTCAATACATTGATAACCGAATTGCCATATTTCACCTAAATTGTTGAAAAATAACGTATAAAAGGCGTAGTAAATGTAAGGGATTAATAAAGATTGTTCTGATAGATATCAGTGCTCAGAGGTACGGTGGCGCATCAATGAGGTCAGGCGTTTTCGTGTGGGGAAGCGAGGGAAGCTAGGAGGCTTATCAAAAAGGTCTACTGACTCGTAGACCTTTTGTTGTTTTGTGCTCGCGGAATTACTTACCGCTCTTACTTTGCTTGGTTAACTCTTTGATAGTGCGGCTGATTTCACGGCGCTGCTTAGAGATCTCCGCATTTTTGATGATGTGGTCATCAACGCGATCTTCATAATCGCCTTTCATGTTTTTGATGATCTCAACGATTTCCTCATACGACATCTCAGGCTGGATGTAGTCGAGCAAGTTTTCTAACAACACCACCCGCTTTTGGTTGTCGCGGATTTTCTTGTCGTTGTCCTGGATTTCGCGCTTCAATTTGTTCTTTTGTCGTGAGTGCTTAACAATCTCGTATACGCTGGTCATAGTAGTCGCCTTCTATTTTTTGAAGTATGAAAAAATTAAACCACAAGCGCTGCGGCAAACCCAGTCTTTTTGCGCTTGAAGTGGGGAGTTTTTAAACACTTGAATAAAACAGGCGGGTGAAGAAAAGACATGGTGAGGCCTGTTTATCAACAACCCCATTCAGCTGGCTAAACCGTCACCCTACCTTCTTCGCTAATTGATGGTGGCAACGATAACAGGTGAGCATTGACAGTGTCATGACACATATCAAGGCTCACCGATAATGCGGCCATACCCTTAGTAATCGGTTGGACTGCCTTCGAGCTTGACCGATGAGCCCGATGTTTTCATCATTGCGCCGCGCAACATGGCCTGTACCAGCTCAGTGGCATCGAATTTCGTCAGTGCTTCGTGCGCCCCGACTTGTTTCGCACGATCAACACTGATATCACTCGATAGTGAGGTATGGAGGATAAGATACGCCTCGGCGAGTTTATCATCGCTGCGGATTTCAAACGCTAACTCATAGCCATCAATCCCAGGCATTTCGATATCGCTGACAATGATATCAAATGGCTTGCCTGCAGAGGCGGCATTTTTCATCATTTGCAGCGCTTCTAAGCCATTGTTGGTGACAAAATAAGGAATATTGATACTGTCGAGTGCCTCTGAAAGCTGTCGCCTAGCGGTCAGTGAATCATCCACCAAGAGGATATTCATCGGTTTAAGCTTTTCACGATCCACGTCAGCCAGGATGGGGTGTAATTTATCAGGCGCAGAGGGGAAAATGTGTTCCATGATGTACTCCACATCGAGAAGCTGCACCAGCTTATCGTCGATGTGCATCACCCCGGTTAAAAAAGCACGTGTTCCCAAGGTTTCAGGGGGCTCGGAAATAGAGCGCCAGTCGCACTCGCTGATTTTATCGATACCACGTACCAAAAAGCCCATCACCCGACGCTGACAGTCGGTCACGATAATGTAGCAAGACTCCCATTCTGACTTAGCAACGGGTTTGTAGCCAATCGCTTTTGCCATATCAATGACAGGGGTGGCGATGCCACGGAAGCTAGTGGTTCCGATCACCGTTGGGTGAGATCCCGGCAAATCCGTGAGCGGCTGAAAGGGGATGATTTCTCGTACCTTTAGCGTCCCAATCGCGAAAGATTGGGTGGCGGTAAGGCGGAACATCAACATGCCTTGTGCTTGATTCGCTTTGCTCTTCATAGCATCACTCTGCGTGTTATCGTCATTCTTTTGAGTATGGTAACAGTGTTGTCTTTGATCACCTATTCTTACCCCCAAGGATAGGGCTAACGGGCGAAAAGATAAAACTTTTGCCTGCTATTGTCTCATATTTGACACTTATTGATAGTCTCATTTAAACGTGGTGTATACCACGCTTTTTAGCCATGCCTTTTGCTAAGATAGTGAAAGATATAGACTCGGTGAGCCAGTCATTTAGGCGTCACCTTACGCAAAGAGGTTGCCTGTGGCTGTATCTTACCTAAAATAAGAAAGACACACGCTTTTTGTCACGGGACGTGAAGTCACAGTGCAACGCGACACAAAAGCCCCCAACATTGAGGCACGTTAGCAAGGGTTTACGTGTCCGGATAAATGCGAATGAGCAGTAACACGACGGTTGAGTAGACTATGACCAATATTTTAGATTCGGTAGATTCGCGGACACGATTGGTGGGTGAAAACCGCCTCGAGCTTTTAATGTTTTACCTTGGCTCTACCCAACCTTTTGCCATCAACGTGTTTAAAGTACGTGAAGTCATTAAAGTGCCAAAGCTCAACCAAATGCCTGGATCGCATCCTAATATTCGTGGCGTTGCCATGATTCGTGGCAAATCTATTCCGGTGATTGACCTACGACAGTCCATCGGCATGGGATCGATAGGCATGTCGGATGAATGTAACGTTATCGTGACTGAATATAACCGCACTATCCAAGCATTCCTCGTTGGGCAGGTGATCAATATCAAAAACATGGGCTGGGATGAGATCATGGAGCCGCCTTCCAGTTCAGGGCGCAATAATTACTTAACGGCTATTACTCGCCAAGACTTTGACGGGCAAACGCGTTTAGTGGAAATTGTCGATGTGGAAAAAGTACTGGCTGAGATCGTTGCGTATGAAGTTGGCGTTTCTGAAGATGTCCTCGACCCCCACTTGACCCCTTATATGGCGGGACAGCGAGTCCTGGTTGTTGATGACTCATCGACGGCGCGGGCGCAGGTTAGTGAAACCTTGTCGCAGTTTGGTGTCGAGTGCATCATTAAAAAAAATGGTGCGGAAGCACTGCATTTGCTGAAGAGTTGGTGCGATGAAGGTAAAAACGTGAGTGACGAAATTTTGCTGATGATCACTGACGCGGAAATGCCGGAAATGGACGGTTATAAACTGACGCACGAAGTGCGCTCTGATAGCCGGATGAGTGATTTATACATTGCATTGAACACCTCATTAAGCGGGAGCTTCAATGAGGCAATGGTTGAGAAAGTGGGCTGTAATCAGTTTATCTCTAAATTCCAGCCCGACCTGTTGGTTAATGTGGTGCAGGAGCGTTTACGCCAAGTTGTGGCGAGTTAAACCGCCTAGGCACCCGTGTGAACAAAAAGCGAGCCGTGGCTCGCTTTTTTTATTGAACAAGGAGGGAGACGATGAAAACGGTATTTCTCATGCGCCATGCAAAATCCAGTTGGGATGATCCTAGCCTTGATGATCACGCGCGTCCGCTCAACCCGAGAGGATTTCGGCAAGCGCCACAAATGGCGGAGCGCTTGAACGCGTGGCTGCATCAGCCGCAAACGATTGTGACCAGCACCGCGCAACGGGCAAAAGATACTGCCGTGCTGGTGGCACAAACGCTTGCCGACAAGCCGCCCATTGTTTTAGAGGAAAAGCTATACAGTGAGCATGCATCGGCAATCATTCATACCATCCAAGCACTTGAGTTAGAGCACGATGTGGCGATGATTATTGGCCATAACCCCGCACTAAACGATTACCTATATGGCGTGGGGATGACTAAGGATAACTTACCGACGTCAGGGGTGGCTGTGGTGCAGTATCCGGTCGAACATTGGACAGAGGTCGCGAATACGCATGCACAGCTTTGCTTTCTCGACTGGCCCAAGCGACTTCGCGGTTAGTTTAGGAGCTGGGAGAGGATGACGTCATATGCATACTAGATATTGTGCGACCTAAACTATATTTAGCGCTGTGAGGGTAAAGTTATCTACTGTATCTGTGGATAACCCCGTTAATTTCTTTGTAAGCAATCGCGGCAATGCACGTGAGTCGTGGAAAGCAACCCCAACACGATCGATTGACTAAAAAACGAACAGTTTAATGCTGTCTATATGGCGGTTTTTCACTCGTGTTGCGATAAATGTGCGATACTCGTAACACCTTGACCGCATGGGTATGATGGGGGATCCGCTTGGTAGCAACTTTATTGGCGTTCACAGGAGAGCAGTCGTGATCACGGTAGACAAACATGAGGGCTTATCAGTTAGGGTGGCTGTACTCAACGAGGAAGTCAGTGCCCAAGAGGTTGAGTTTTATCTCTTTGTCCCTGGTGAGCTTAAGTTTGGTAAGCATGTGCTGTCTGAAGATGAATTCTATTACCGTGTTCTCACCAATAGTCGGACGTATTTTACGTCTCGTTATCATCTGCCCTTGGTACATGCTCGCCTGGCCAGTCGTGACAAACTGCCAACCGAACAATATCGAGTTAGTTTGAGTCTCTATGCGTATCAGTATGCGCTATCGCTCGAAAAAGCGACGCATGATTTTTTTGAATCCGTTTCTGGGCTCGAGGATGAACAGGCGCTAGAGCAATTAGAAGACACGATAGAGATGGCGGTGGAGATTTTGCGACGACTCCGGCGCTACAAACCGCAAAACACCAAGCTACTCAAGTATTACCATAATATAGATAATTATTTATCTTGGTTAACGGAACAACGTTTTCTGTCGTTATTGGCCCATATGCCGCGTGGAAACGTCTACAAGGATGTACGCCAGCAATTGATTGAATTGTGCCAAGCCGAAGAGGCGCACCGTCTCGTCAACCGTTATAACTCGGATAAAGCGCGCCGCGATCCCACTCGTATGGTTAATAAGATGCGCCTTGCGCGCCGTTTGATTGAGTTTCCCGTGACGATTCGCCAAGTGCCGCAGGCGCTGGGCAAAAACCTAAACAAACTGGCTAAAGCCACTGCGACGGCGTTTGTGATGCTATTTGTCACTACCGTTATTGTGCGTGCACGCCAATACTTAGGCGAGATTACGTTATCGTTCGTGTTGGCGATGGCGGGTGTGTATGCGTTGCGGGAGATCTTTAAAGATGACCTACGTGATGCGTTGTGGCGCTGGATTCGTAAAGGACGTCCCAAGTGGCGAAAGCGCTTTATTGATCCTACATCCAATCGACAAATAGGTCGGCAGTTAGAGTGGCTAGATTATATTGATTATGCTGCTCTGCCAGATGAAGTGAAAAAACTGCGGCGTGGTAAACTTCGTCAACGAGAAGAAGCGGTGGTGAGGCTGAAAGTGAAGACACAGCTCGAGACGACCCGTTTTTTGTCGGGCTATGACACCACCCGTGACGTGTGGAAGTTTGACTTCCGCTCTTTTTCTCGCCTTATGGATCGCGGTAGTCAGCGCTTATACCGGCTCAATGAAGGTCAGGTACTCAAAGACTCGGTAGAGAAGCGGCATCAATTTAACCTGGTTAGTTGTCAGCGGATAAAAGGGCAGCCGACGGTATATCAGCGTTGGAAAATTACGGTTAACCGTTCAAAAGTGGTCGACATTGAAGAAGTGTTTGATTAATCATTAATCAACTCCCTGTCTTGATGATTTAAGTGATCGATGCAGAACGCATAAAAGTCTAGCGCCGATAGCGGTTTGGCGAAGAAGTAGCCTTGAAATTCATCGACGCCCATCTGTTTTAGACTGGTGAGTTGCTCTTGTGTTTCGACGCCTTCGGCGACCACGCGAATACCGAGTTGGTGTGCCATATAACAAATGGTATCTACCAGCACATGCTGGCGCGATGTATGGGCCATGCCGGTGACAAACGAGCGATCAATTTTGACTTTATCAAAATTCAGATGGCTGAGTACGGACATGGATGACCAACCGGTGCCGAAATCATCCAGTGCGATCCGAATACCTACATCGCGCAGTTGATTCATCAACAGATTGAAGCGGCCCATATCTTCAATGGTCATCGTCTCTGTCACCTCAAAAATCAGTTGTTTACGTTGCTCGGGGTGGTCAGAAAAGACAGTGATGACATCGGCAATTAAGGACTCGTTGAAAAATGAATCGGAGAGATTGATGGCGATATCAATACGTTCATTGATGGTCTGCCATTCGGTGTTTAATGCCAAATAGACTTGGCGCAAAAGCCAAGCGCCTAGTGCCCGACCCAGGCCTGATTCTTCGGCGATATTGATGATGAGGGCTGGGTTTATGGGGCCAAATTCAGCATGGTCCCAACGAATCAAACACTCACAGCCAAGGCGTGTTGACGTCGCCGCCACTATGGGCTGGAACAATACATAGAGTGCATCTTGATAGGGATCGTCGAGGTGCGCCTTGAGTTCATCGCGTAATTGACGACGTTGCTTGGCTTCTTGCTCATATTCCGCTTTGAAGATATCAACACTATCTTGTGTCACAGGCGCTTTCTTGGCCTTCATCAGGGCGAGATCGGCGTTGTTAAGTAGCTGGTTGGCAAACTGGCGGTGATTCCTGATGACATTATCATCCAAATCGAGGCTCTTGGCGACACCAATGGCTACCGCTAATCGATGGCCGGGATAGACACTGTCGATCGTGCTTCGCAGCGCGTTGCACAAAGGTTGAGTAAAAAAGCTCAGTTGGCGATTATCGGTGTATGCGAGAACCGCAAATTCGTTGCTGCTGATCCGTGCGCAAGGATAGCCGTAGGGCAAGCACATGCTTTTCAGCTCATTGGCTAACTGCGTCAGCGCGAGATCGCCTTGCTCATAGCCCATCAGATCGTTTATGTCTTTAAAACGGCGAACATCGATCAATAACAAGGTATGTATTTGTTTTTTATCAGCGGCTTTGTAGAGGTATTCCAGCAGATAGTTACGATTGGGTAGACCGGTAAGACTGTCGTGCCATGCCATTTTCTGTTGCTTGCTGCTGTTACGGTAGAGGCGATAGGCAAACAGTATCAACAACACCATCAGTATAAAAATGGCCGCATACATGGTTTGTAACTGGTGCTGTAAAAACGCGCGCTGCTCGATAGCGGCAGGGCCGGTGAAGTTATTCACCATCAGGTTACGCACTTGCGGTAGAACAATATCCATCTCATGCAGAAGGGCTTCTAGCCGCTGACTGTTACCATTCAATACCGCTTGCTCATATTGCTGAATTAAACGAAACGCGCGCTGCACCACAGGCTCAGCATCAAAGGCCCGGCGCATGGGCGCGGCTTCTTGGCTACTTAAAAACGTATCATAGCGACTCCACAAGATGTCATAAGAGAGGATAAGAGACTGTTTATCTGATGCGGTGGCGAGGTACAAGGCAAGCTCATTACGGAATTCTAAGGTTTCGAGCTCCATTTGTGCGAGTGCCCATGCGGACAATTGGGTATGAAGGGCTTGCCTTGCGTAGGCATTGTGAAACTGGTAAAGCGCCCCGGCCGCGAAGGCTAAAGTGGTAAATACAAAAATGATGAAACCAATAAGAGGGCGCTTGACCATGCCGTTACAATCCTTTACTACTGTGTGTTGCCTAGCAAATTTGTGGTTTGGTCTAGAGGCTCGTGGTGCAGGCAAAAACCGGGATTGAGCCCATCAGTCCGTTGTTATTCTTTTCCTAATACTTCGATACGGTTCACTTGCCAAACCATGCGGCTATGTAAAATCTCATTGTCGTATTGATTAAACTCGGATAATGGGTAGACAACCCAAATCGGCCCTTTGTCACGAATAGGCATCCATTCGCCGTTTTTCTTTATGGCGAAGACCGGGTTGTACTTATTGATCTCGTCAGTCGGTATCTTAGACCAATAATCATTGAGGGCGTGAACTTTCAATGCATGGCCTTGCTTGTCGAGATTCTTCAACAATTTTTGTGCTGACAAGCCGAGAAAAACCTGTTTACCTTCCGTCCAAGGGGTTTTCGTTTCAATCGTACGATCAGCCAGCTGCATCAGCTCTTCACGGGTAAACGAGTGCTTGGCGACATCGCCATAAAGGGTCAAAATAGCTCTCGCTTCCGCACCATGACTGACCAACATCAGGCACAACAGCGCGAAAAAGATGAGCAGGTTGGGAAAACGGCTTTTGCTGATCGTTTGCCTAGGATCGTACGTTGTCATGTCACACTCCTTATTTCTCTATCTTTTTAAAGCTAGTTTGTGATTAAACCTAACTCAAGTCAGAGCGACGACCGCAATGATATACGCTCCGAGGGAAAATGGGAAAGCATGTCGCTTTTCTTGGTTTACGTGATGTTAATGGCTTTTAAATGAATGTGCTTTATGGAATCGATGGGAGTGGACAATAGTCACATGGATAACCGTTAGGTTTAAAAAGAAAACTGCCCAGGCGCAGTGCTAGGGCAGTTTAGCAAAGCCCGATAAAAGGCATCAGCCAGTCGGGCAACAAGGGGCAAGCGAAGGAGTCTTGTCACTAAAACCATAGACCCCGACTCAACACGTGTCTAATTATTTTTCAATTATCGGCGCGACCTGCTTGTCTAAATAGGCAATAATATCGTCTGACTCGTACATCCAGTGCACCTCACCGCTTGCCTTTTGAATTCGCAAACAGGGGACTTTGACTCGTCCACCCCCTTGTTCAAGCTCTTGCCGCGCGTCTATATCACGCTTCGCATCTTTGGTGTTCAGCGGTAAGCCGAGTTTGCGGCTGGCCTGGCGCACTTTTACACAAAACGGACAGGCCGCAAATTGATACAAGGTAACTTGCTGCGCCAAGGTGTCGATAGCCTGTTTTTGTGTCGCGCTCAGCTGAGGTGCCTTGGGTTGAGTCAACGACTCAATCACCAGAATAATCTTGCCTAGGATCCAACGAATAACGCCCATATAACCTCCATGCGTTTACAACGGCATAGAGTGTAACACGTGATATCTGTTTGCCTATCTCGAGGCTGCATGATTTAACCTCAACCGTGCTTGTAGAAAAACAAAGCGTTTCTCTATGAGAACAGTTTTGCGTTGTGTGCGCTGATCGGCCTGTTAAACTATTGTTTCACTTACCTCATGATAAAAAGCAAACGATTACGAGAGCATTATGACACTGCAAGCCATTGACTTTAATGCGCCTGATGCCGAGCAGGCCTTTGTTAAATCCCTACGTGAAACAGGGTTTGGTGTATTAAAAAATCACCCGTTACAGCAACAATGGGTCGCTGATATCTATCAGCAATGGGAAGGTTTCTTTAATACCGAAGACAAGCATCTGTTCACCTATAAACCCGATACGCAAGACGGCTTTTTTCCCGCCAAAGTCGCAGAAACCGCGAAAGGTCATACTAAGCGCGATTTAAAAGAATTCTTTCACTACTATCCTTGGGGGCAGTGTCCTGACGCACTGAGAAGTCATCTACAGTCTTATTACGAGCATGCTACGCATTTAGCTGAAACCTTGCTGTCATGGGTTGAACGTCAGTCACCGTCTGAAGTGAGTCAGCACTACTCACAGCCATTGTCCAGTATGATTAATGGCAGCCAACAGACCTTATTGCGTGTTTTACATTACCCACCGTTAAAGGGTGATGAAGAGCTTGGGGCGATTCGAGCGGCTGCTCATGAAGACATTAATTTGCTGACAATATTACCGGCTGCCAATGAGCCTGGCTTGCAAGTGAAAGCAAAAGACGGGAGCTGGTTAGATGTGCCTTGTGATTTTGGTAACTTGATTGTCAATATCGGTGATATGCTTCAAGAAGCATCCGGCGGATACTTCCCTTCTACCACCCACCGTGTCGTGAACCCGGAAGGCGCGGATAAAACCAAAGCGCGTATTTCGTTGCCGCTATTTTTGCACCCTAAGCCAGATGTGGTGCTGTCTGATCGCCATACTGCCAACAGTTACTTGATGGAACGCCTCCGTGAGCTTGGCGTGATCGAGTAACACGCTTGTTAGGCTTGCCGAGGCCAATTGGATCCTCGGCAAGTCATGTCTACTTATAGTCCTCTCAGTGTATATTCTACCGTTATCGTAGTGCGTCTTCGACACGTTGCGCGGTTTGTGCATCGACCCACTGATGCCAAACGGCAGGGTAGCGCCGAAGAAACTCGTCTGCGGCTATTTCACCGTCCGCTTGATAGGTATCCATCCAAGCCAGCATGTCACTCATTACTTGATTATCATATTCGCGGCGGTTGATATACTCGAATGCTGCTGGTGCTTGCTCAGCAAAAGATGCTGTGGTTAGCGAGTGCACGGGAGAGGTGGGAAAGGCGGTGACCTGGGGCGATTGACAGTCCGCTTGGGTGATACATTGTTTGTAGTGCGCTAAATTGACATCGGCACCCAAATCGACTTCAACCATTTCATATTTTCCCATCACAGGCGTCGGCGCCCAATAATAACCAAACCAAGGATTTTTTCGCTCATTGGCACGAGCGATGGTGCCGGCTAAGCCTGCTGCAGAGCCAGGGTCGACAATTTCAAAGCCGGCTTTGTCCAACTCAAGGGCGTTAAAAATGTGTTGGGCTGAGATTTGACATGTCCACCCCGCCGGGCAGCCCATGAATGCGGCTTTATCAGGATCTTCTGGATGAGGGAACAGCTCTGGATGCGCTTTGATGCCTTCAATCGTCGCTAACTCGGGGTGTTGATCGACCATGTATTTGGGGACCCAAAAGCCCTCGTTGCCACCTTGTGAGAATACATCGCCTGCGTACCGTAATCGTCCTGCTTGCACGCCTTTGTCCAACATCGCTTTGTGCGAGTTTGTCCAAAACTCTGGCGCTATATCTGGCTCGCCTTTTTCCGTCATTGAGACGCCGGTAGGCATGGTATCGCCTGGGACAAGAGAGACATCACAGCTATATCCATACGCTAAGATAAATTGATCAACATGTGCTATTAATGTGGCTGAGTTCCAATTCATATCCGCGATAGAAACCTTGCCACATGCCGCTTGGTCGCTGGCTTGGGCGAGGGGGGAGCAGACCAGCATTGTGCTGAACAGTAGCCGTTTTAGCGTCCCTTTCATGATGTGTCCTTGATAGATGCGTGCGTTATGAATCGAAAAGTAACATGGGTGAATAGTGCGATCTATACTCAGGGCAACCGATCTTGATGAAAATACTGAAATTCATATTAACGGAATATAACGAACGTCATTATGTCTAGAAAAGAGCAACTCAATGCGATAGAAAAAACCAAGAAGTCATCGCTTTAGCTGTCACGCAAGCGATACTGAAGTTGGGGGTGGCAACCTTGGTGCGTGTTCATATTCAGACACCGACTAAAGCTTTATTCCGATTTAACGGCTTGTTGATTGGCAGTGATGGACAACGTTTTTGTTATCTGCAACTGCCTAAATTGTCGGCTCAACAGAAAAAGCAGTATTTTGGGGTCGGTTATAGTTTACGTCTTCATGGTGTTTCTGCCGAGGGATCACTGTAGCGCCTATCTTCGACTGAGATAATGGTCTATGACTGAGACAATGGTGTGACCCGTAATACACTGCCATTTCTTCTATCAGTGAGGATGAGTAAACTGCCGTCACGTGCTTGGATCACATCGCGAATGCGGCCAAACTGACCGTCGAACATTCGTTCTTCATGTGTGACTTGGCCGTTTTCCAGCTCTAACCTGACGAGTAAGCCAAACTTTAACGACCCGAGCAGTAAATCCCCCTTCCACATGGGAAACTGCTGGCTGTTCACCATCATCATGCCTGATGGTGCTATAGAGGGATCCCAGTAATACACAGGTTGGCGCATGCCAGGTTTGGATGTGCCTTCTCCGATTTGTGTGCCCAGTCCATAGTTAACGCCATAGGTTATAGTCGGCCAGCCATAGTTTTCACCGGCGAGAATAACGTTGAGTTCATCGCCACCTTGGGGACCGTGCTCATGTGCCCAAATACGTGTGTCTGTGTTATCGAGGGCGATGCCTTGGATATTTCGGTGCCCGAAGCTAAACACCTCCGCACGTTTGTCATTCACCTGTGTGAATGGGTTACTTTCTGGCACTGTGCCATCAAGATTAAGACGCACGAGCGTGCCCAGATGATCGTCGGCAAACTGCGCGCGATCGCGGTGGCCACGATCGCCGAGCGTGATATATAGGTGCTCAGAGGTGGCCAATAAACGACTGCCAAAATGGCGCCCGCCACTGCGCTTGGGAAAGGCTTTAAAAATAACACGACTGTCAATAAGTACATCTTTAGACAGTGTGGCCATTATTACCTCTGTCCCGGCTTGTCCTCGCTCGTCGACGGCGGCGTAGGAAAGATATAAACGCTGGTTGGTCGCAAAATCAGGTGCCAAGGCAATATCTAATAGGCCCCCTTGCCCCTCTTGAAACACGTTTTTTGGGGTGCCTAAAATGGAGACGACCAGCCCATTGGGTGTCAGCCGTTTAAGCTTGCCGTCACGCTCGGTAATCAGTAGATCGCCATCCGGAAGCTCAGTGATCCCCCATGGGTGGGAAAAGCCGGATTTTAGTGTTTCAACACGAAGGCTCACCGCCTCCGTGTTGATGGTTTTCGCCACTGCAGCCCCTATTGTTCCTAGAAACAGAACCACCAAGCACAATGAATGCGACAGACGCATTACTCACCTCCCATTAATGTGTGCGTAGCTTTTCGTACAAGCGGTCTTTGAGGTGCGCGCGCTGTCGTTTCATCGCGGTAAAGACATCGTCGCTGGTGGGAATTTGGTTCATCTCTAGACCACGAATATGGTGATCGAGTTGATGATAGCGGTGTGCATCGAGATGAAACGCGGGGTCATGTTGCTTAAGATAATGGATACGATCGCGATGCTCCGGGAAATCAAAAACGAGTGCGTGGTTTTCTCCTTGCATAAAGCCTCCTTTTATCGGCCAACTCCTTCTAAGGTTAGGCCTGCTTACGCCATTATCCAAATTTCATCGATGAGAATTACGGTAACCTAGCTGGCGAGTTGACTCGGTGTTTGTCTTTTCCGGGAAAGCGACGCGTTGGCCATCAGTCTTCAGAAGGCCAATGGTGTGTGGGGAGCCATCTTCATTGAGGGTGACTAACCCCACGGCACTGGCATTGACCAGCCGCTTAGGGCCTGGCGTATCAGGATCGCGCCGATCAATGCGCATACGCTTACGTTTAGTGAGCCAATTCAGTGGAGACAGTGGGCTGAATAAAACGCGATCGCACCACTCGCAAACGGTGAGGAGTGGCTCGGGGAAGCGATTTTTGAATCCACTAGCGGTTATTTGCCACAAGCGCGGACTATGGGTGCGAAATCGGATTCGGATATCATAAGCAAACGAGTAATGCACATCCCCAGATAAAATCACATAATTGGTGGGTGTACGTTGATGGCGAAAAATACTCAGCAGGGTGTTGGCACTCCCTGGGTGGGCCATCCAGTTCTCGGCGTCGACGACAGTGGGGACGCCCAGCCAGGTCGCGACTCGTTGCAATACCTCGATAAATTTAACGCCAAACATGGGAGCGGCAGAGACGATCACCGCGCTATCATGCCTTAACAGATCATGTTGAAAATCCATCAGTGCTTCCCAGTCCATCAGGCCCGACGGTTTATTCATGCGTGACTCAGAGCGCCAGCGACGTGTGCGTGTATCTAACACAACAAGATGTGGCGTTGTTGGCACCGTGTAATGCCAGTGTTCAAAACGCAGACATTGTTCCACCATGGCCTGATGAGCCTCTGTTTGTGTGTCCGAGTCGCGAATATCAATGGGCTGATAGGCGCTTTGGCGGGCCGTACTGAGAAAGTCTTGACTAAAGTTGTCGGGAGCATTGCCCCAACCTTGGCACAACCAATACGCCATGAGGCCATTGCCGATAATGCGGCGAGAAAAGGGATTAAAATACGCGGCTTGCTCCCATCCGACGGTGATATTCCAGTCATCTGTGATGTCATGATCGTCAAAGATCATATAGGTTGATAGGTGTGCGAATAGTCGCTGTACCTGAGGCAAGCCGGCGCGAAACACATCCAAGGTGACTTTTTCTTGTTGATAGCGCGCGCGTTGGTCGTCGGTGAGTCCACTGGGGGGCTGATGGTCAGCGCTGTCTGTTAGTTTCCAAGGAACCGGCGACCATACCAACAAATACATGGCGACATGCTCTGCAAAGCTTATCAAGTGATTAGAGACGGTTTTGGAGGTAAAAATAGGCAGAGGTTGCCCAAACAGTTTTTCTAAGCGGTTGCCCCTCTCTGCACGCTGGTTAGGGAGGAGTTTGCCACGTTGAGCATAGCTGTCCGGGTGTGTATCCAACGCCCGGCAGTCGACAATGGGCGCGTCTTCAAAAGACTCATTTTTGAGATCTAATACTGCAATTAACCGGCGAATACGCTGCAGCATCGGCGTGGCGACATCATCGGCATAGATTTGATCGCCACTCATAATCAACATATTGGGCCATTGTGTCATCGGGGTCGTGGCCAAATGTTGGTCGAGAGTCACGAGGGCATCATCGCAGCGATGGTGCGGATGTCGGCACGAGCCATGCGCGATATGGGTGGCTTTTGAGGGAATACAAAAAGAGGGCGCTTGCTCGTTGTCATATAAAACATCTGGTTGGATGTCCGCTATTCCACTGCCGTTGATCTGTATGTCGTATGACAATGGTCGATCGACGGGAAACCCATGCGCTGAACGGAGATGATGAAGTACGACCCACGCATGCGCGCCAATACGAAACCAATGCCCAGCTGACAACGGCATGGATGCTAATATCTGGTTGTGCTGATAAACGGAGACGATGCCATCGTCGGGCTTTTGTGTCAGCACTGACCATAACGTCACTTCATGCTGTGTCGTACGCCGTAGCATGGGGCCGGCAATAAACAGTGGGAGCGATGTGTCTTTGTCCAATGTCTCTGGGTCCTCGAAGTCAGCTGCAGTGTCGTATATTTGCACTTTTACCTACGTCAGTGCAAAGGTGATCGTTTAATCGTCTGATTTGTTGCCTTTTTAGCCATTCGAGCCGAGTGTGTGGGGATTTATTGAAAAAAGGGTTGCACCGAGATAATGGATTGCCTATCATCTCGCTCGTTGTCGCAAAGACGATTCCCCCATAGTTCAGTTGGTAGAACGCCGGACTGTTAATCCGTATGTCACTGGTTCGAGTCCAGTTGGGGGAGCCAAATTGATAAGAAGCGCTAGCCGAAAGGCTGGCGCTTCTTTGTTTGTGCTTATCAATAAAAACGCCACGCGTCAAAGCGTGGCGTGGGTCTTAGTGATCGATCACGGCTCATTCAGTGGCGATCAATTTTTGGTGATATATAGGTTACGTGTATACCGAAGCTTGTTAGGGTTATCGATGTTATACCCACCGACTTTCGGGCTTTTAATCACGCTGCGGGTATAGAAATACAGTGGGATCGCCGGCATATCGCGGGCGAAAATCCGCTCTGCTTCTTGGTAGTAAGCTTTGCGTTTCTCGGGCTCCGCGACCGTTAATGCCTGATCAAGTGCCTTGTCATAGTCTTTGTTGCCCCAACTAGTTTTATTCATGCCATCACTGCTGAAGTAGCTCAGGAAAGTGGACGCTTCGTTATAATCACCTATCCAACCGTCACGGGCGACATCAAAGTCTTTTTGCAAGACTTTTTGCAAGAAGGTTTTCCATTCTTGGTTGGCCAAGTTGACATTGACAGGAAGGTGACGCTTCCACATAGACGTCACGGCTAACGCCAGTTTTTTGTGTGACTCCATGGTGTTATAGACCAGCTCAAACTCCAGAGGGTTATCTTGGGTAAAGCCGGCTTCTGCCAACAAGGCTTTGGCTTTTTGATAGCGCTCATCTTGGCTCATTTCCGCCCATTCGAGCTTAGGTGGCTCAAAATGGTTGATAGCTGGCGGTGTGGCGCTATATGCCGGAAGCTGGCCTTGACCGAGAATAATGTCGGTAATGATGTTTCTATCAATCGCATACGACAAAGCCTTACGGACTCGCACATCGTCAAACGGCGCTTTCTCTGTATTAAACAAATAATAGTAAGTCGCCAGAGAAGGCATGGTGATCAGTTCATTAGGGCGTTCCTTTTTAATCTGATCAAAGGCCTCAAGTGGAAAGCTCGAGGTGATATCAATTTCACCGGTACGGTAGCGGTTGTATTCAGCGTTGACATCACTGGAGGCGACATAAGAGGTTTTATCAATCACCGTTTCGTCGTCATTCCAATAAAGCGGGTTACGGGCTAAATCAATTCGTTCGTTAATCACCCAGTTGGTGAGGTTATAAGCGCCAGAGTTGACCATATTATCTGGACGCGTCCAGCTATCACCAAAGGCTTCCAACGCATGCTGTGGCACCGGATAAGTAGACGAGTGGGTGAGCATATTCGGGAAATAGGGCGTGCGGCGCTCAAGGGTAAATTCCACCGTGTGATCGTCGATGGCTTTGACGCCAAGCTGCTCCGCGGGTTTTTCGCCGTCGGTGATCGCCTTGGCATTTTGGATATTGGCTGTCCCTAGGTACCAGGCATAAGGTGCGCCAGTGACCGGGTCAACCACACGCTGTAGTGTATACACCACATCGGCGGCGGTGATGGGCTCACCGTCAGACCATTTGGCTTTGCGAAGGTGGAACGTATAGGTTAGCCCGTCTTCGCTGACCTCCCAATCCTTCGCCAGCCCCGGGACGACGTCGCCATTTGGGTTGCGTACCATCAATCCTTCAAACAAATCGGAGATGATTTTATTGCTGGCGCTATCACTAGACTTGGTGGGGTCTAACGTGGGTACTTCCCCCGAAACGCCCCAGATCAGCGTTTGGTTTTCGGCAAGGGTGACGTCATCAGGGACTTGTGCAGCAAACGCCGATCCGCTTAATGCGAGTGCTAGCGCACTGGCTAATACTGTTTTTTTCATAATCCTTCCTTGGTTGAGTGTTTTGTTAATAAGCCTTAACAATCAATAGATTAACGCTGATTTCCTGGCAGGCCAATACATAATGAAAGAAATGTGACATAGCGGGATAAGCCCTCCGTCATTCGGCATATCCGTTTCAGAAGGAAACATCACAAAAAGCGTATAGCGAGGTGTAACGTATGGCGTTTGCCGGACATCATGGGTTAAGTCTTAAGGTTTTTGGCAGGTATTCCCGATGACTTGCTATGGATAGAGGATTATGCGAGCCTCGAAGACGCAGACGAGCAAGGAAAAGCGTTGTAGCGTGACAAGGAGAGCAAAATGAAAATTTATGGGCATCCGCTATCGATTAACGTTCAGAAAGTGATGTGGCTAATCGATGAGTTAGATTTAAGTATCGCGCTAGAAGAAGTCGATATTCATCATAATCGACATGACGCACAAGCGCTCGCACAGCGGTGTCCGATGCGCCAGGTGCCCGTACTTGAAGATGGCCCTAATAGTGTTTGGGAGTCGCATACCATATTGCGCTATCTGGTCGCGTGTTATGGCAATAAAATGTGGTATCCCGATTGTGCCTTTCAACGTTCCTGTTATGAGCGCTGGATGGACTGGTGCTTGTCTTCGTTCCAGCCCGTGATTAAGGCTGCGTTATTTATGCCTTCAGCGGATGGCGCCGAGGAGCGTCAAACACAGCAGCGAGCGTGGGAACAATGCCGCTATGAGCTTGATAGAATCAATGATGCGTTGGACGATCAGCGTTACCTTACCTCCGATCGGATGACCCTGGCAGACATCGCTGTAGGCAGCTTAATTCATCGCCTGAGTCAGCAAAGTGATTGGGCATTACCGCCTAATGTTGAACGTTGGTATCAGCAACTGGTTGAGCGCCCCGGTTACCAGCGCTGGGTGATGCAGGCAGCGTCAACGCTGCCCACATGATTCAGCCATTGATCTGGGCAAGCGTTCTGGCAAATTATCTCGCTTTGGCAAACTACATCGCTTTGAGTGGGCCGACAACACACAAGGCGTTTTGATAGCCGGGTTGTTGTTCAACGCGTTCAAGGTAGCGAAGAATATTGGCGTGCTGCTGAGCGTCGAGTTGTTTGCGTGCTGCCAACAATGGGAAGCTCATTTGAATGTCGGCTGCTGTCAGCGTATCGCCGCACAGCCAGGTATGTTTGGCTAAATGCTTATCAATCATTGAGAAATGATCGCGAAGCTGTGGGGCGAGAAACTGTTCAGTCACGCCCTTCATCAGCTTTTTTGCCACGGGGCGAATAAAGAATGGCATCGGTGATTCTGGGATCTTGCTAAAGATCAAAGACATTACCAGCGGCGGCATCAGTGAGCCTTCCGCATAATGCATCCAATAACGATACAGGCCTTTTTCATTATCTGTGGTAGGGGTGAGCGTGTCATCGCCGTACTTGTCGATAAGATATTCGATGATCGCCCCTGACTCGGCAATCACCACATCGCCGTCTTCAATAACAGGCGCTTTCCCCAAACTGTGTATTTCTTTTAGCTCGCGGGGCGCGAGCTTGGTTTTCGGATCCCGTTGATGCCGTACCAGCTGATACGGAATCGCAAGCGACTCTAATAACCACACAATCCGCTGCGACCGCGATTGTTCTAGATGATGTAAGATAATCATAATGGACCGTTTTTTTGACTGTAATTTAAAAACTAGGCTCGGAACTAAGGTACGGCTTGGCACCCAATTCGATCAACGCCTAGCGTGATATCATTGACTTACCGAAGGAAGTACCTGGCCTTCAATACGAAGATCGGGGCTGACTGACTGGATCTCGGTACCGCGGATGTAGAGGTTGCCGCCTACATAGATGTCGTCAGGAATCTTCTCGATGGGCGAATTTGTCAGGTACAAGTTTCCCTCGACGAATAAACGGCGCGGTAATTGGGTGAGCGGCGTGTTGACGAGGCTTAAATCTCCTCGCACGACTAAGTTTGGGGGGAGACGGGTAATCGCGGTATTGGTAAGGTTAATATACCCACCCACTTTCATTCTTGGCAGTTGCCGAATCGCTGTATTGGCGGCATTAAAGTAACCGCCAACATCAAGCCCACGCGGGAGACGAACGATATCACTGGCTTCAATATCCAAGTAACCTTTGGTCTTGAATCCTGCCGGTAGAGCGGTGATCGGGGCAAAGCGAAGTTTCACATTGCCATAATTGTCGATATAGCCATGAAAGCGAAGATCTTGAACAAACTGGCTGGCCGGTTCATTCATGGCACGTGCTGGCTCAGCCACTATCATTGCAATTGGGAGTAAAAACAGCCCGACAAAGAATGCTCTCATCGCCTCGCCGCCACATGGGTGATCAATACTGGCTCTAATGTAGAGGGTTTTCCCTAAGATTCAAGCACTCGCCAGGGTTAATCATCGAAAGTGTGGTTTGCTGCGTATCGCTTAAGGTTGATTTAACAAATATCGAGGTACCAGTGACTAACCGCCAGTATTCAACATTGCGTCTTGTGTTAGGGGATCAGCTCAACGCCAGCCACTCATGGTATAAAAAGACGGATGAAGAGGTGCTATATCTTGTTGCCGAAATCAAGCAAGAAGCAACTTATGTCAAACATCATATCCAAAAGGTGAGCGCTTTCTTTGCTGCCATGGAAGCGTTTTCCCATGCCCTGAGCCAAGCAGGCCATCACGTTTGCTACCTAACCTTGGATGACACGCAACATTACGGCAACTTACCGGCGTTAGTGGCTGATCTGTGCGAGCGCTATCAGATCAAAACGTTTGAATATCAACGCCCGGACGAATACCGGCTAGACGAGCAATTAAAAGAGATGGCTTTACCTCAGGCTGTCACAATGACATGTGTGGACACCGAGCACTTTCTACTGCCGTACGACCAAATACCCAAGCAGTTCACTGCCGATAAACATCGCAAAATGGAGTATTTCTACCGCGATATGCGACGCCAGTTTGGCATTTTGATGGAGGGAGAGTCACCAGAGGGAGGACGGTGGAACTTCGATCAAGACAATCGTAATAAACTCAAGAAAAGCGATTTAGCGGCCATTCCAACCCCCTTAGTATTTAGCAATGATGTACGCGATATTTTGGCGCGTATCGAACGGCATCACGTGGCGACGATCGGCGAGCCAGCGCGAGACTTGCTCTGGCCGGTGACTCGTATACAGGCAAAATCGCTGTTAGACCATTTTTGTCGTCACTGCCTGCCTATGTTCGGTCAATTTCAAGACGCCATGACGGGGCGAAGCGAACACCAATGGAGCCTCTATCACAGCCGTCTATCTTTTGCTTTAAACGCCAAGCTATTGCACCCGATGCAGGTGATTGAAACCGCCATCGCTCACTTTCGCGCAACCGACGACGTCAACCTTGCGCAGATTGAAGGGTTTGTGCGACAAATTCTAGGCTGGCGGGAGTATGTACGCGGGGTGTATTGGGCAAATATGCCTGCCTACGCCAACAAAAACGCGTTATCCGCGCAGCGGGCGCTTCCTCGTTTTTTTTGGACTGGCGATACCAAGATGCGTTGTGTTTCCAAAGCTGTCACTCAGTCTTTGCAGACCGCGTACGCGCATCATATCCAACGCTTAATGGTGACGGGCAACTTTTGCCTCTTGGCGGGTATCGCGCCGGATGAGGTCGATGACTGGTATTTGTCGATTTACATCGATGCGATTGAGTGGGTGGAGATGCCAAACACCCGTGGGATGACACAATTTGCCGATAATGGACTCGTGGCGACCAAGCCGTATGCGGCCAGTGGCGCCTATATTAATCGCATGAGTGACTATTGCAGTGACTGTCACTATTCTGTGAAGGAAAAAACTGGTGAGAAGGCGTGCCCGCTCAACGCCTTGTATTGGCACTTTATGCATCGCCATCGCGAGCGATTTGCGCATAATCCACGCACAGCAATGCCTTATAGAAATTGGGACAAAATGGATGAGGGGCAGCGAGACAAGATCATTAGTCATGCAGATGACTTACTCGACAACCTCGATGCGCTCTAGTGCTGGGAAATGGCGCGTGCACATCCTATGAACGCGCCACGCGCACGCTTATTGCGTATTAGGCACGACTTGAATTTCCACACGGCGATTCAAGGCGCGGTTAGAGGCGCTGTTGTTGGCGACGAGAGGACGCGTTTCACCAAAACCAGAGGTATAAAGGCGCGCATTGTCGATAGACTGGCTAGCAAGATAGCGTTTAACGCTCATCGCACGTCGCTCAGACAAGCCTTGGTTATACGACGCCGCGCCAGTGTTATCCGTATGTCCCTCAATGCTTAAAAAGGTTTTATCGTATTTACGCATGACGTTAGCAACGGCGTTCAGGGTCGGATAAAAGTCAGCGGCAATAGTGTCTTGGTCAAGCCCAAAGGTGATGTTTGACGGCATAATCAGGCGAATATTATCCCCTTCTCGGACGACCTGGATGCCAGAGCCAGCCAATTCCTCACGAAAAGCTTGCTCTTGTTTATCCATGTAGTTGCCGACCGCTGCGCCCCCAATGGCACCAATCGCGGCGCCAATAAATGCGCGCTTGTCTTTGTGGTTGGATGTTGACTTACCCGCGATAGCCCCAGTAATGGCACCAATGGCTGCGCCTTTTTGGGCGTTGGACATTGATTCACACCCGGTGAGCGCCAAAGATGCCGTCAATATTGCCACAGCGGTTAGTGTGTATTTTTTTCCCATGGTTTTCTCTCTGTTTACGCGTTAGCTTCCATAACCTATCGCACGTTAGACAGTGTTCTTCAAGAAAGTGTCAAAAAAATGAATGGTTGCTGCCGTTTTAAACGATATGGTGCGCGCCGATGACATAACTCTCAATTTTGCCTTTTTATCTCTGCATCCTGCCAAGCGAATTGCGCTGGATCAAAATGTGACGAACAAACCACGTGTTACAAAAAGGCATCAAAGCAAAAGGGGAGCACTGTTTTCGTGCTAACCCGATTATCCCTACAAAAGGAGCCAACGATTATGTCGAGCACTTTCTTTATCCCAGCCGTTAACCTGATGGGAGCCGGTTGCCTTGCAGAAGCGGCAGACGCGATTCAATCACATGGATTCAAAAAAGCGCTGATCGTGACAGATAAGGTGCTGAACGAAATTGGCGTGGTAAAACAAATTGCAGGCCTGCTTGATAGCCGACAGGTCGACAGTGTGGTCTATGATGGCACGCAGCCAAACCCGACCACCGAAAACGTGGCGCAAGGGCTGGCACTGTTACAAGAGAACCAGTGTGATTGCGTGATTTCTTTGGGTGGCGGATCGCCGCATGATTGTGCCAAGGGCATCGCTTTGGTTGCCACGAACGGTGGCCATATCAGTGATTATGAAGGTGTCGATCAATCGGCAAAACCTCAACTGCCACTGATAGCGATCAATACAACGGCTGGCACGGCATCTGAGATGACACGTTTTTGTATTATTACTGAAGAAGAACGTCATATTAAGATGGCGATTGTGGATAAGCATACCACGCCAATTATCTCGGTGAATGATCCTGAGCTTATGCTCGCGAAGCCAGCTTCACTGACCGCGGCGACCGGAATGGATGCGCTCACTCATGCGATTGAAGCCTATGTATCCACCGCGGCGACGCCGATTACTGATGCAGTGGCGTTAAAGGCGATGACGTTAATTCAACAGCATCTGCGTACTGCTGTCGCTGATGGACAAAACATCGAAGCGCGCGAGCAAATGGCGTATGCCCAGTTCATGGCGGGCATGGCATTTAATAATGCGTCTTTGGGCTATGTCCACGCCATGGCGCACCAGCTTGGTGGCTTTTATGACTTGCCGCACGGCGTGTGCAATGCCGTATTGTTGCCTCATGTTCAGCGCTATAACGCGCAGGTTTGTGCTGAGCGTTTGCGTGATGTCGCCACTGCAATGGGCGTGGATACGGAGAATATGACGGCTGATGAGGGCGCGAAAGCCGCCATCCAAGCGATTCAGTCGCTTTCAACGGACGTAGGCATTCCTGCGGGCTTGAACGAATTAGGTGCCAAGCAAGAAGATATTGATGTGCTGACTGAAAATGCGTTGAAAGATGCGTGTGGTTTCACTAACCCGAAACAAGCAACACACGACGAAATCGCCAAGATTTTCATGGAAGCCATGTAACGTATCAAAGCGTATCGCCCTATTATAAAACAGGCCTGATGATTCAGGCCTGCTTTCTTAGTTAGAGGTCAAGATTAATCAATGGTCCAGTCTCGATTAATCGCTGCGATCTTCCACTTCGGCAATCTGGTTTTGGCAGGTTTGCCCGTTCAGAACGGTTTGAATATTGGTTAACGTCGTCTCGGCGATATTGTGCAGTGCTTCTTTGGTCAAGAATGCTTGGTGGCCAGTTATCAGGACATTATGGCACGCTGAAAGGCGACGGAACACATCATCGACAATCACATCATTCGACTTATCTTGGAAAAACAATTCACGCTCATTATCGTAAACATCGAGTCCCAATGACCCGATCCGTCCTTGTTTGAGCGACTCAATTGCGGCAACCGAGTCGAGTAGCTCGCCCCGACTGGTATTAATCACCATCACGCCATCTTTCATTTGCGCAAAGGCGTCGGCGCTAAGCAAGTGGTAGTTATCCTGAGACATCGGGCAGTGCAGGGAAATAATGTCGCTTTGGGCATACAGTGTTTCTTTCGAGACATATTCAGCACCAAGCGCCATTGCTTCGGGGTTTTCATAGGGGTCGTGGCAGAGAATACGCATGCCTAGCCCATTAAGAATGCGCATGGTAGCAATACCGATTTTGCCCGTGCCGATGATACCAGCTGTCTTACCATGGAAATTAAACCCAACTAAACCCTCCAGCTCAAAGTTAGCGTCTCGGGTGCGCTGGTAGGCTTTATGGAAGCGGCGGTTGAGGCACATCATCATGCCAACCGTGTGTTCGGCGACCGATTCAGGCGAGTAAGCGGGGACTCGTACCACGGTGATGCCCAGCGATTTGGCGGCATCTAAATCGACGCGATCGTATCCCGCGCAGCGCAATGCAACTAAATAAACCCCTAAATCGGCAAGAATTTCTAAAACGGGCCGAGAAAGATCGTCGTTCACGAAAGCACAAATGGCTTGTGCACCTTGCGCCATCTTGGCGGTTTTTTCAGTGAGTAAGAAATCATGGAACTCAAACGTATAATCAAACGCCGCATTCACATGGGAGAAGGCGGATTTATCATACGATTTGGCACTAAATACGGCTATGGTCGTCATTAACTGGCCTCCGAAGCTGTCGAGGAGGAAATGTGATGTGTATCAATAACGTGATTTCCATCAAAAATAAACCCTTCATTTTGAGTGGTGATAAGGCTACAGGACTTATGTGCGCCGTGACCAAAGTCGACCCCTTTGCAGGGAGACGCGGCGCGTTGCGCGGTGTAACGTGTGGCATTATGATACCCAAGCCAATAATAGAGGATATGCCCATGTTTACCGGAATTATTCAAGCGGTGGCAAATATTGAAGTTTGTCGCGATCATCAAGGTATTCGAACATTCGATATTCGTTTCCCTGATGGCTTTTGTGAGGGGTTGGCGGTAGGAGCCAGCGTTGCTATTGATGGTGTGTGCTTGACAGTGACTGAGCAGCTTGAACAGACGCTGGTTCGCTTCGATGTGATGGTACAAAGCCTCGCGATTACGACGCTAAACAGCATCAAAGCTGGGGATACGGTGAATGCTGAACGTGCCGCGAAAGATGGCGCTGAAATTGGCGGGCATCCGTTATCGGGGCATGTCGATTGCCGTGCGACCTTATCGGATGTGCTGGTACAAGAAGAAAATTATCGTTTGCGCTTTTCGGTACAGCCTGAATGGATGCGCTATGTCTTTTCCAAAGGCTATATTGCCATCAATGGTGCGAGTTTGACCATCGCCGAGGTGAACAAAGACCAAGGCTGGTTTGATGTTTGGCTTATTCCTGAAACGCGTCGCATGACAACGTTCGAGCGAAAGTCGGAAGGGGATCAAGTCAATATCGAAATCGAACGCCAGACGCAAGTCATGGTAGATACGGTGCGCGAAACGCTCAATGAGCGACTGGGCCCCTTACTTCCTGTCCTTGAATCGCTTGCGAAAGAGCAGGGAATTGACCTAGATGCAATCGGTATCTCTAAATAACCATGAGTTAACAAATAAGAAACACCCTCTCAAGTCGACTCATACCACAACAGGCGGGGCGAACGACGCGCTGCCTGCTTTCCAAGCTCCTTAAACTCTCCTTGCTCACTTTGTGCGCGAACTTGCTCAAATGATGATGTGGTTAACAAAAATGTCAGTATTGCGACACAAAATTATGCTCGAACGCTCATTTTTGTTGTGAGTTTGTTTTCGAGATGCTGTGATTATGCAAAATGACAGTGTGGTTTTGAACGTGTAACCCTACTAACAGTGACAAGGATAATCATATGAAAAACGCATCGTCGACTCTATTAGGAGAGTGCGTGTCCGAGTTTATCGGCACGGGCTTACTCATTTTCTTTGGTGTGGGCTGCGTGGCCGCCTTAGTGCTCACCGGTGCTGACTTTGGTCAGTGGGAAATCAGCATTGTATGGGGCTTTGGTGTCGCCATCGCCATTTACTGCACCGCAGGGGTGTCCGGCGCGCATATTAATCCAGCTGTTACCATTGCGCTTGCGGCTTTCCATGGCTTTGAGAAAAGTAAAGTTGTTCCTTATATCATCTCGCAAATGCTCGGCGCGTTTGCCTCGGCTGCACTCGTGTATAGCCTTTATAGTAACCTTTTTGTCGAGTGGGAAATGGCCAATAATGTTGTGCGGAGCAGTCCTGAAGCCTTAGCAACCGCAGGTATCTTCTCAACCTATCCGCATCAAGCCTTGTCTTTCATGGGGGCTATGGCGGTTGAGTTTGTGATCACGGCAGTATTGATGTTTGGGATTCTCGCACTGGGTGATGAAAACAATGGTGCGGCTCGTGGCCCAATGAATCCACTGCTAATTGGTATCCTTATTGCCGTTATTGGTGGCTCTTTGGGTCCATTGACTGGGTTTGCGATGAACCCAGCGCGTGACTTTGGTCCGAAACTGTTCGCCTACTTCGCTGGATGGGACTATGCCCTGACGGGTGCGCGTGACATTCCATACTTCATTGTCCCTATCGTCGCCCCTATTTTGGGTGCCTGCTTTGGCGGTTGGTTGTATCCGAAAGCGATTGCCCCGTATCTGCCACAGGCAGGCCATGGTTGTACGATTCCCAACCAGTGTGACGATGATGAGCTGGTTGAGACGGAAACGCGAGAAGTCAACGCATAACCCAGCACTGTACGCAACATGAAATAAAGCAATGCGCGACATTGAGCCACGTCCAAAATGACACATGACGAGAAATGTCGCGATACAGACTAAAATAAGAGAGATAGAAGGAAACCCTATTATGTCAGCGAACAAGTATATTGTTGCTCTCGACCAAGGCACCACCAGCTCCCGTGCAGTAGTGATGGATCACGATGCTAATATCGTCGGTGTGTCTCAGCGCGAGTTTACGCAAATTTATCCGCAAGCGGGTTGGGTTGAGCACGATCCCATGGAAATTTATGCCACCCAAAGCTCAACGCTGGTGGAAGTGCTGGGCAAAACCGGCATTCGTAGCGATGAGATTGCTGGGCTCGGGATTACCAACCAACGTGAAACCACGATTGTGTGGAACAAAGAAACCGGTAAGCCGGTTTACAATGCCATTGTGTGGCAATGTCGCCGTACTGCCGACATTTGTCATGACTTGCGTGAGCGCGGGTTAGCATCTTACGTGCGTGATAATACTGGGTTAGTCCTTGACCCTTACTTCTCTGGTACCAAGGTCAAATGGATTTTGGACAACGTAGAAGGGGCGCGCGAAGACGCAGAAGCGGGCAAGCTGCTATTCGGTACCGTTGATACCTGGCTGGTATGGAAGATGACCCAAGGGCGTGTGCATGTGACCGATTGTACTAACGCCTCGCGCACCATGCTATTCAATATCAATGATATGTGTTGGGATCAAAAAATGCTCGATGAGCTTGGGATCCCGGCTTCAATGCTCCCTGAAGTGCGTCGCTCTTCCGAAGTCTATGGACAAACGAACATCGGTGGTAAAGGCGGTACGCGTATTCCTATCGCGGGGATCGCGGGTGACCAACAGGCCGCTCTATTCGGACAAATGTGTGTGGAAGCAGGCCAAGCGAAAAACACCTATGGAACCGGCTGCTTTTTGCTAATGAACACGGGGCAAGAAAAGGTCACATCGAGCCATGGCTTGTTGACTACCATTGGTTGTGGCCCGCAGGGTGAACCATCCTATGCGCTCGAGGGCGCGGTCTTTATGGGTGGGGCCTCGATTCAATGGTTACGTGACGAGCTTAAGGTACTCGAAGACGCGCATGACTCCGAATACTTTGCTACCAAAGTTGATACATCGAATGGTGTTTATGTGGTCCCAGCGTTCACCGGTTTGGGGGCACCCTATTGGGATGCCTACGCTCGCGGTACCATTGTAGGGCTGACCCGTGGTGTGAACTCTAACCATATCATTCGCGCAACCCTAGAAGGCATTGCCTATCAAACACGTGATGTATTGGATGCGATGCAGGCGGATTCAGGTATCAAACTTGAAGCCTTGCGTGTTGATGGCGGCGCGGTTGCCAATAACTTCTTGATGCAGTTCCAAGCCGATGTGCTCGACACCGACGTTCATCGTCCGGAAGTGACAGAAGTCACCGCGTTAGGCGCGGCATACCTTGCGGGTATGGCTGTCGGTTTCTGGGATGGCCTAGATGAGCTAAAAGATAAAGCCAAACTGAACCGAAGCTTTGAACCACATCGAGACGAAGAAAAACGTAATCGTCGCTATCGTGGTTGGAAGCGTGCCGTAAAATGTGCACAAGCGTGGGCCGAGCTGCATAATGAAGAAGAGGATGTGTAAGCCTGGTATCACTCTTTCTTAATGAAAGGCGCGTTTTCGCGCCTTTTTTCATATTGCTCTTTCACCGGTCTATGGATCGTATCCCTCTCTCTTACTGCGCCTTTTCTCTGCCTATCACCGTGTCACGCTACTCGCTAGACGGCTTTTTAGTTCACATGAAGGCTTTTTTATTAACACTTATTCTACACTTGTCACACTCAATAATAATTTTTCGAACATAGATAGTGACCGAAAACGAAAGTTGATATACAGTTATACTCATCAGTAAATGTTCGTTCGCTCATATTTGGAAAAGGTCGGCTAAAAATGACTACGCATAATTCTCATCAAGACGTACTTCTCGACATCCTCGTGGTTGGGGGCGGGATTAACGGTGCCGGTATCGCTGCCGATGCGGCGGGTCGTGGACTCAATGTGGGTCTGTACGATGCCAAAGATTTCGCATCAGCAACGTCATCCGCGAGCTCGAAGCTTATTCATGGTGGGTTGCGCTATCTCGAGCATTATGAGTTTCGTTTGGTCTCGGAAGCACTGGCCGAACGCGAGGTATTGATCAACAAGGCCCCCCATATTGCCTTTCCGATGCGTTTCCGCTTACCTCATCGCTCGTATCTGCGCCCAGCCTGGATGATCCGTTGTGGGCTCTTTTTATATGATCACCTAGGCAAGCGCTCAACGTTACCGAGCAGCCACAAGGTTGATTTACGCAAAACTGGCTACATGAACAAAGACATGAAAATTGGGTTTGAGTACTCGGATGCATGGGTTGATGATGCGCGTTTAACCCTGTTAAACGCCCAGTACACGCGCGAGAAAGGCGGGGAAGTCCGTAATTACTGTCAAGTGGTGGCGGCAGAGCGTGAAAACACCATATGGCGGGTGACACTAGAGGATGCGCAGACAGGCGAGCGTTTTGAGCGCAAGGCCAAGGCGTTGGTGAATGCGACCGGCCCTTGGGTGAAGCAATTCTACGATGACAGCCTCCACGAAAAATCGCCGCGCGGGATCAAAATGATCAAAGGCTCTCACATTGTTGTGCCACGCATTCATCAAGATCCACAAGCGTATATTTTGCAGAATAACGATGGCCGTATCGTCTTCGTGATCCCGTATCTCGACAAGTTTTCATTGATTGGTACCACGGATGTGGAGCATAAAGCCGATCCCCGCGAAGCAAAAATTGATGAAGCTGAGATTGATTACTTAGTTGATGTCGTCAATCAGCACTTTACTCACCAAATTCAGCCGCAGGATGTGGTTTGGAGTTACAGTGGCGTGCGACCATTGTGTGATGATGAATCGGACTCGCCACAGGCGATGACACGCGACTACACCATAGAGTTGGAACAACAAGGCAATCAAGCGCCGTTGGTTTCCATCTTTGGCGGTAAGCTCACGACTTATCGTAAGCTGGCGGAGTCCGCGATGCGTAAACTCGAGCCATTCTTTGACAAAATGGGTCAGCCTTGGACAGCTGACGGCACACTGCCCGGCGGAGACTTTAGCTGTACACGTGAAGAATTAGCCCTGTCGATTAAGCAGCGCTATCCATGGTTGAGTGCCGAGACGGCGCAGCGATTTGTCGATACTTACGGCACACGCACGCATCTGCTGTTGAAAGGTTGCCAGAGCGAGGCGGATATGGGCCACCCATTTGCCGAGGGTGTCTATCAAGTAGAAATCAACTATTTGGTACAGCATGAGTTTGTTCAACATGCGGAAGATGCGTTATGGCGACGTACTAAGCTTGGTCTCTATTTGACTGAAGAGCAGGCTGATGCGATTAGCCAGTACATCGAGCAACAGCGCGTCAAGGTACATGCACTACCATTGAGTGAAGCGAGCTAACACTCGGTAAAGTGAGCCCGTGTCGCTAACACAATGGGATGACAGAAAAGAGCGTCGATGGTCGGCGCTCTTTTCGATCGACTGTCTTTTAACGCCTTTTGGCCGATAACGTGCTGCCTAGTGATGCGCTGATCACCATGCCAATGGCGAGCCATTGACGCAGTGCCAGTTGTTCATCGAGCACGAGCAACCCAGCCATGGCGGCAACAGCAGGCTCTAAACTCATCATCACACTGAAGGTTTGTTTGGGCATGTTGCGTAACGCTATCATTTCCAGAGAATAGGGAATCGCACTTGAGATGAGTGCGACGGCAACGCCCAAGGGTATCAACTGCCATTGAAAAATCGCACCGTCAGTCGCAATATAGCCCGCGGGTACGAGATAGAGGGCAGCAACGCTCATTCCCAGAGCAACCGTCCCGCCGCCTGGCGCTAAATTCCCTGCTTTTTGTCCAAATAGAATATAGCCAGCCCAACAGCCGCCCGCTGCTAGCGCGTAAGCCACTCCTCGCGGGTCGAGCGCATCCACACCCGACAAATCGGGGAGAAGGGTAATAACACCGCCAACGGCGAGCACGACCCAAAGACTGTCTCTGGCGCGACGAATCGAGATTAAGGCCACCAGTAAAGGGCCGGTAAACTCAAGTGCGACGGCAATCCCCAACGGAATGGTCTCGATAGACAAATAAAGCAGCATCATCATGCCACCCAGGCACCCACCATATACCGTAATCGCTCGCCAATGTCGCGCGCGTGGCCACTGACGCCAAGGGCGAAAGACCAGCCACAAAATGAGGGCGGAAAAACCGACACGTAGGGCAGTGGTCCCAATAGGTCCCACCAGAGGGAAAAGCTGTTTGGCAAAGGAGGCGCCAAATTGAATGGCGCACATGGCACCAAAAACACTCAATATCGCCACCAAAAGCGCACGAGCCTGCATAATCCCTCCTTTTAGTCAAATAGGGTTATTACCTTAACATAGAGACAAAAAAAAGCCGCTCCGATGAGAGAGCGGCGAAGATTTTGGAGCGAATTGTCTCAATCCTATCGTATTCGCTAGAATTTTTGTTTAGCTGAATCGTAGGCGTCTTTGAGGGATGTGAGTGCCGGTTAGTCGGTCTGATGAGCGTCGGGGAGAGAAGGCGAGAGAATCGCCAGTGATTGAGGCTGCGCGTCAATCGTCAACTTTCGGTCGCGATACAGCTCGCCGTCAATGACATAGTCAATGCCTGATGCGGCCCTTATCGAGACGCGCGTGACCTGTTGATGGTGTGTAAAGCGCCCTAGCCGTGTTTCAAACAGGCTTGCCAGTGCTAGTTCTATCAGGGACAGTGCGGTATCTGTTTTGGTGGAACTCGCAGTGAGCCATGTGACGTCGAGTTTGCCGTCGGCATAATTGGGTTGGCCTTGCCCTTGGGCTAATAAGGTTGTCATTGGCGCGGCATTGGCGACCACCATACTGGTGGTGCGGATCAGCTGAGGCGCGTGCTGGTCGAATTGAACGGTGAGATCGATGGCTTGATTTTGACTGGCGGCCCCCAATAAACCCTGCAAATACGCCCACTGGCCTAGTTGATTTTTTTGCTCTCGAGCGGCGTGGCGAATCATTTGTTGTTCAAAGCCAACGCCCACGACTAACAACGCCACTTTGCCGTTACAGCGTGCAGTATCGATGATTTTGGGCGTGCCATCCAAAATCACATCGCAAGCGGCATCAATATTTAAAAACTTGGTTTTTATTCCCCAAAGAGCATGGCACAAGGCGTTTGCGGTACCAAGCGGCAATACGCCTAAAGGGGTTGAGGTGTTGATCAGTGCTCGCGCAACGGCGTTCACTGTGCCATCTCCACCGGCGGCGATCACCACATCAGCCTGTTGTGAAACCGCGCGGCAAGCGAGTTGATAACTGCGGCGATTATGGCGTGTCTGATAGACCACTAACCGATACCCATCACCTAAATAGGACTGAATATAGTCTCGATGCTTACGCCATTTCTTTCCCCCTGCGGCAGGATTAGCAATGATCCAGGCAATGGGACGCGCCAACCTCAACGCACCGCTTTGCTGGAAACGCACTAAAGCGCGGCGCTGGCGTCGGTTTAAGTGTGCTTTAGGGCGTATCGTTTTGATGGCATCCAGCATCTCATCAAGCGTTTTTTGAGGGGAAAGCGCCCAAAGATAGGCGGCCACCACCATCACGGATCGCCCGCGTCCGAGTGCACAATGTACCACCACCTTGTGTTCGGCTTGTCGCTGTTGATGCAGCCATTGTAACGCGCGCATCAGTTGGCTACGCGAGGGATAGGCGTGATCCAGAACGGGTACTGAGAGATAGGAAACAGCCTGTGATTGGGTGAAGCGGTCGATGCTTTCGAACTCAGCGGTAACATCTAATATCCCGTCAATACCTTGCGCTTGCAGATCGGGTATGTCTTTGTCGGTCAGACGGGCACCAACATAGAGCCCAGGCGCGACTTGCTGGACGGGCGGTGTGATATCACGTTTTCTCGCCCAACGGTTATACAGGTGGGTAAAGGCGAAAAATGGCGCAAACATCCACTGGCTGATGCGAGGCAACTGTCCGGATTGGCGCTTGCGAAAAAGGCGAGGCTGATTGCGCCAATAAGCGATGCTAACGGCGAAAAACGCTGCCGCGCACCATGCGAAAAGCAAGCTAAGAAGGAGGTTGGGCATCCACCAGCTGGCGGTGAATAAACACGCGGCGACCAAGCTATAAAAGGGACCCATCAACACGCTTATTCACTCCTTTTTATTCAGCACAGACGCCATCGGTAAAACAATCCAGCTTTTACTATACGTTAGCCCTGCCCAATATCATAAAAAACGGCACGTCTGGCGTGCCGTTTTGTATTATTATTTATCTTGATTTTGACGTTGGCGCCGGAATTTTTTCATAGCGCGACGGTGTTCAATGATTTTTCTCGCCTCACCGCCGACGTGCTGTTCACCCCGTTCTCGTGCAAGACGTACTTGATACTCTCGCTCTCGAAACGCTGCCTTTTGGGCGTCGGTGTGTTTGTCGATGCATTTAGGGCAAGAGACGCCTTGCTCATAATGTTCGCTTTCCATGTCCGCTTGCGTGATGGGCAGACGACAGGCATTACACATTGCGTAAGACCCTCGCTCCAAATCGTGATTAACAGCTACACGGCTGTCGAAGACATAACACTCACCGTTCCACAAGCTTTCACTCTCAGGCACTTCTTCGAGGTACTTCAGGATCCCGCCTTCTAGGTGATACACCTCATCGAAACCTTTCTCTTTCAAAAAAGCGGTCGATTTTTCACAGCGGATCCCACCAGTACAAAACATAGCCACTTTTTTATGCTTCGTCGGATCAAGCTGCTGTTCGACATAGTCAGGGAATTCACGGAAACTATCGGTATGTGGGTTAACAGCTCGCTCAAAGGTACCAATCTCGATTTCGTAATCATTACGTGTATCGATCACTAAAACGTCTGGATCGCTGATTAATTGGTTCCATTCTGTTGGCTTGACATAGGTGCCCACGCTTTGGCGCGGATCAATGCCTTCAACCCCCATGGTCACAATTTCTTTTTTGAGTTTTACCTTGGTGCGACTAAATGGCTGGCTGTCTTCGAACGATTCTTTATAGTCAATATCCGCTAGGCGTGGGTCTTTTCTAAACCACGCAAATAGCGCATCCATGTTTTCTCTTGTCGCGGCCACTGTGCCATTTATGCCTTCTTGGGCGAGAAGGAGTGTGCCGCCGATTTGGTTGGCTTCCATGACTTCAAGCAGTGGTGCTTGCAAAGACTGATAGTCGTCGAGTGTGACAAATTTATATAAGGCACAAATGACATATTTAGACATCTTGTTTCCTCTTGCTGGCTGGAGCGTAAATCCAGTGCATGGGTGGTGTGTATACGTGAGCGCGGAGTATAGCGAATGCCTCTGACGCAAAACACCGGATAAAAGTAAGGTTAAATGTCACGCTCGCTGATAGTGGACCACGTCAAGCACGCTACTTCGTGTTCAAATCAAATTGCATTGATAGTTATTCATTGCTGTCTGGTTTTTGTGAGATCAATATCACGTATAAACGGTGGTTTTATCGCCTGAAACCTCATTTGGACTTAATTTGAATGGGTTGTTAGTCACGCCAGAATGGTTTATTGCTTTATGGTCTAATTATTTTGTTAGTTGGCGTGCACCGGCTAGGCAGTGGTCTAGCAAGCAAAGTAATTAGCCAAGCATCAAGAAAGGATGCAAAACATGATTGAAGATTGGATTAATGCCTTTGTCGGCTTTATTTGGGGTAAGCCGATGTTGATCTTACTGGTTGGCGGTGGGGTCTTCTTTACCCTTTATGGTAAGTTCACCCCGTTTCGTTATATGGCACACAGCATCAAGCTGTTAACCGGTAAGGTGGACGATGGTAGTGGCCATGGTGATTTATCTCATCGCAAAGCACTTGCTGCCGCGCTCTCCGGCACTTTGGGTCTCGGTAATATTGCCGGTGTGGCTCTGGCGCTAAGTGCCGGTGGACCGGGTGCGGTGTTTTGGATGTGGCTCACCGCGTTATTGGGGGTGTCGACCAAGTTTTATACCTGCACACTGGGGGTCATGTATCGTCACAAAGATGCAAATGGCAATGTGCATGGCGGACCGATGTACACGGTACGGCATGGTCTAGGGCCAAAATTTAAATGGCTAGCGGTGATGTTTGCCATTGCTGGTCTAATGGGGTTTGTGCCGTCTTTCCAAATTAACCAGCTTGGTGCGGTGGTGCAAACTCAGCTCTTTCCTGGGGTCGCTTGGCTAGAAAGCAGCGCGTTCTCCTGGGCGCTGGGTATTGTACTGGCGGTCTTCGTCGGTATGGTGATTTGGGGTGGTTTGAAGCGTGTGGCTGATGTTGCTGGTGCGCTAGTGCCCTTGATGGCGGGCAGCTATATGGTGATGGCGATCGCCGCCTTGGCGCTCAATGCCGAGCGCGTGCCTGGCGTCTTTCAGTCGATTTTTGCCAGCGCTTTTTCACCGGATGCCATGTTCGGTGGCCTGATCAGTGTGATTATTGTGGGGGTGAGTCGTGGTGCTTTCTCTAATGAGGCTGGGATTGGCACCGAAGTGATGGCGCACAGTGCGGCAAAAACCAATGAGCCTGTTCGTGAGGGCTTAGTCGCGAGCCTGGGTCCCATCATTGATACCTTGATTGTTTGTAGTTGCACCGCGCTGGTGATCTTGGTGACCGGTGTGCTTGATCAAGCCGAGGGCCTGCAAGGTGTTAGTCTGACCATGGCGGCATTCAAAGCGGCCTTTGGCGCGCCAGGGGCGTGGTTATTGGCGGCACAAGTGTTAGTGTTATCTTTCACCACGGTATTTACATTTTGGTATTACGGCTATAAATGCTTTGTGTATCTATTTGGTGAGCAGGCGGGTCAGTATTATAAGTACCTATACTTATCGCTTGTGGTGCTGGGGGCGGTATTATCGCTGGATGTGGTGTTCTTATTCCTCATTGGGGCGTATGGGCTGATGGCAGTGCCCACCATGGTTTCAGCGCTGTTGCTGGCGCCTAAGGTAAACCAAGCGGCGAAAACGTATTTTGCCAGTCACCGTTACCGTGAAAGCCATCGCTCACAGGTAACCGATAGCTAATGAACCGACAGTTAATGGCTTGACGACCCACCTTGGCGTCACGCTAAAACCCACAAAGGCTGCCAATGTGCAGCCTTTGTTGTATTCACCTTGCTCGTTTTTATCGTTGATCAATCGTCGAGCGGTGTGCCGAATACATAGGTATCCGCTAGGCTTACCATGCGACCGATCTCGGGTTTGGTGATGGTATCATTGGCGCCCAATTGCAGTGCCTTAGCACGGTTATCCTCGCTCATGATCGACGAGAACATGATAATAGGCATGGTTTTATAGGTATCCATCTCTCTGAGGCGTTTGACCAAGTGCATGCCGTCCATGCGTGGCATCTCGACATCTGACACAATTGCATCGACAAACTCATTAATCGACACACCTTCTTCTTTGGAAATGCGTTCAATTTCGGTGAGTTTGTCAAAGGCCTCGCCACCATCTTTGGCCGATATAATATTAAAGCCGGCTGAGCGTAGCGTGTTTTCAATTAAGCTACGGATGAAAGCGGAATCGTCCACCACTAGGATCGTTTTTGCCTCGCGTTTTTTCGCGCTGGATTCGGAAATGTTGACGTTTCTGTCCTGAGTGACATCGTATTTTTCCATGCTCAATTCAGGATTGATATCAGCGATGATTTTTTCAAAGTCTAAGATCATGATCAGGTTGTTGTCTTTGCGGACGACTGCGACCACACAATCTTGCTCGCCTGCTTCTAGGAATTGGCTCGGTGACTCAACGGCTTCCCAGGAAATACGATGGATACGACTAATGCTGTCAATCAAAAAGCCATTAGTCATGTTGTTAAAATCGGTGACAATCACAAATTTATTATCTTTCTCTGGCCGCGTCGGGACGCCTAACCAGCCCGCCAGATCAATCAGTGGCGTTAGCTTGTCGCGTGACGAAAACACCCCAATCATGTGCGCCTGGGCGTTTGGATAGTCAGTGGTTTCCGGCACTTGGATAACTTCGCGAACCTTGGCAACGTTAATACCGTAATAGCAGGTTTTGGTACTGCCGTCAGGAAGTTGCTTGATTAAGTGAAACTCAATGATCTCTAGCTCATTCGTACCACTTTCCGTCAGTATTTCGTTCTTTGTTGGCTCGTCGTTCATGCCTACCACATTTCCTTTCGATATCAGCGAATAAAGCTGGCGTTAAACTGAGTTTGTTTCAGTATAAGCCTGAGATCAATAAAGCGACAATATTTGCTCAACAACCAAGCTGCTTTCTGTGGGCTATGGCGCTAAAAACGTGATGAATAACAGGGATGAAGATACAAGGCTTTAACATCTCAAGACTCAGACGGGCAGCGTAAGCCTTGGTCGCTATACCCGCACAACGACGTGAAGCATGCCCAGTTGCGTTGCTGATGAGACTATGTCATCAATGAAGAAGTGGTGTGTCGCGATCTTGTATCGACAGAGGAGGCAAGGATGACGGAGCCAGGCTCACAGTGGTTGGAAACGGTTAAAGAGATGCGTGAGACATTCGACGCACAAAAAGAGCAGGTGTCTCGGTGTCCTTTTTTAGAGTACAGCTATCGCCGTGACGCGCTGCTGCGCTTGCGTCAGGCCATCAAGCAAAAATCGTCTGCGTTACAACAAGCCTTGAGTGATGATTACGGCTATCGTGCGCCCGTTGATACTGAAATTGCCGACATCTTGCCCTTGCTGCACCAGATTGATTACACCCGTCGTCGATTAAAGCGATGGATGCAGCCGCAAAAACGGCGTCCAGGCATTACCCTGCTAGGCACCAAATTGGTCGTGCACTTTCAGCCAAAAGGGGTGGTTGGGATTATCGTCCCTTGGAACTTCCCGATTATGCTGGCCCTGAGTCCCTTGATTTGCGCGTTGGCCGCGGGCAATCGGGTGATGTTTAAGCTTTCGGAGTTCACCCCCAACACCAATCGGGTATTACGCGCGTTAATCGCTGAGGTATTTAGCCCAAACGAAGTCGCCGTGGTAGAGGGCGAAGTCGAAGTGTCGCGCCGTTTTAGCGAGTTAGAGTTCGACCACCTCTTTTTTACTGGCTCAACCCAAGTCGGACGCCAAGTCATGCTGGCGGCGGCCGATAATTTAACACCGGTGACCCTCGAATTGGGAGGCAAATCGCCGGTGATCATTGATGATCAAATTGATATGGATGTGGCCGTGTCGAGGCTCATTTATGGCAAGTGTTTAAACGCTGGGCAGATATGTGTCGCGCCCGATTATGTGCTTTGTCCTGAACATCGGCAAGAAGCCTTTATCCACGCCTATCAACGCGCGTTTCGTGCTATCTATCCTGACTTTGAAGCCAACCCAGATTACAGCCAGATCATTAACCAAACGCAAGCGACGCGGCTTGAAGAAACACTCAAAGATTCGCTCGATAAAGGTGCGCGCCGCTGGTGTGCACTCGACCAGCAAACCGTGCCAACCGCCGAAAATCAGCGCTGGCCGACCCAGCTGCTAACCCAGGTCACCGATGACATGCGGGTGATGCAAGAAGAAATTTTTGGCCCGCTCCTACCTATTGTCACCTATCAAGATCTCTCCGAGGCACTGCGTTATATCCAGGCGCGGCCACGGCCGCTCGCGTTGTATTTGATGAGCAATGACGCTGAGATACGCACGCAGGTTACCACACAGCTTCACGCCGGCGGCGTGGGGGTTAATGAAACCTTGTTTCATGTCGCTGCCGAAGATGCGCCTTTCGGCGGCATTGGTGACTCTGGCATGGGGCATTACCACGGAGTCGAGGGTTTTTATACCTTTAGCCACAGCAAAACCGTCCTCACCCGCGATAAGTGGGACACCAGCTTTTTAGTCAAACCCCCGTACAACCGCTGGTACAAACGCTTAATGCGCTGGTGGCTGATGCGATAGTTACTCTTGATTGAATTGTGAATAAAACCACAAAAGCTATCCGGTAACGTTGCGCCCATTTTAATTCACGACTACTAATTAAGTATTATCTTAATTAGCGGGGTGGTCATGCCATATCAAAATTCGAACCAAGAGCGACGCCGTTTTTTAAAACTACTGGCAGGTGCGGGGGCGATAGGCTTGATGCCGGCAAGCTTACCCTCACGTGCTCAGACGCGCGCTAAGGTGGTTATTGTGGGTAATGGTGCTGCCGGTATTGCGTTGGCTAATCGCCTTGTGCAACACCTTTCCGCTGATCAGATAGCATTAGTGGGTGCACGTCAGCGTCATCTGTATCAGCCTGGGCAAACTTTGGTGGCATCCGGGTTATGGAAAGTATCCCAAGTCCTATCAACAACAGAACAATGGTTACCTGCTGGTATAAAATGGCACCAACAAAATGCCAATGCGTTTTTACCTGCACAACAACAAGTTGTACTCGAGGATGGCACCAAGCTTAGCTATGACGTACTGGTCGTTGCCATGGGCACCCAACTTAATTACACCCTCATTGAGGGAATGGAGGAACGCCTTATTGGTCAGCATGGTATTGGTAGCGTTTATCCGGGGCCAGAGGGTGCATTAGCAACGGATACGGCGTTCAAACAGTTTATGAATAAAGGCGAGGGCAAAGCCATATTTACTCTTGCTGAAACACCAATCAAGTGCGCGGGCGCACCACTTAAAATGACCTTTACCTCGCTTGCACGTCTTGAGCAGACTGGCCATCGTCAAGCATATGATGTGAACTTCGCCACGCCGTTTAAAGACCGATTATTTTCGATTCCCGTTTATAACGACTTTGTCATGGAACGCTTTGGTGACCAAGGGGTAGACATTGCTGATCAGAAAACGTTGATTGGCATCGACCCGACCAATAAAAAAGCACACTTCTCACTCACAGCAACGGGGAAAACACGGGTCGAAGAGTATGATTATATCCACATCGTGCCTCCAATGAGTGCGCCCGATGTGATCAAGCATAGTGATCTAGTTTGGAACCAAGGTCCTCATAAGGGTGAATGGATGGCAGCGGACCAATATACGCTACAACATCCCACTTTCCCCAATGTATTTGGTATCGGTGATGTGACTGGGATTCCGCTATCGAAAACGGCTGCAAGTGTAAAAAAACAAGTTCCCATCGTTGAGGCAAACCTCTTAAGTTATCTGAACGACAAGCCTTTAGAGGCTGAGTTCAATGGATATACCTCTTGCCCATTGATCACTGGGTTTGGCAAAGCGATTCTGGCTGAGTTCGGTTACGGTGGCAAATTACTCCCTTCTTTCCCGTTTATTAGTCCAACAGAAGAAACGTGGATGGCTTGGGTAATGAAAGAACAAATGTTGTTACCAGCCTATCAAGCGATGTTGGATGGAAAAATTTAATGGAGGCGGACATGACTCTTGACGCAATTTTTACAGTACTACTGTACTCAGCCGCTCCTTACTGGGGATGGTTATTATTTTTAGTGGGTGTGCCTATAGTGTCGTTAGTGATTTTTCGTCGCTTTTCTTTGCGCAGCGCCAAGCGCGCTTTTGTATTCAGTATTGTAGTCGGCCTTGTCTGTGCACTTTCAGCACCACCGTTAACGGGCTCCAAACTTGCGATGCTTAATGGTGCCGCAGACTGGGGGATGTTAATCATGGTTGCGATAGGTGCGACACTCTACACTATGATCGTGGCGGCGATCGTTTTGAAGCCACAATCAACGTCGTTGTTCGGCCAACGGGCACAATGATCGTATCGAGCGATTCATCAACATAGTGTGCGATCAAATCACTAAACTTTTCCGAGAAATTGATCTATATCTTTGGTTGTTACATAACTGTTAAAAATGGTGCGAAGCAACCAAAGGAGCGACACAATGGCGTTTTCAGTACAACCCGATTCCATGTTGCCAGACATTGGCGATCATGAGCGCGCGATGGTTGAGCAAGAGGTAAAGCTCTCGGTCACCGATGCCAATGGCAAATCACTGGGGTATTTGGCGATGTTACCGGATGCGCAGCGCTTTATTATCTTAACCCAAGATAACGCAGAGGCGTTGAGTTTTATCAAAACCCCTTGCAGTGTCAATGCGGGCTATTATCAGTGGTCGTTTTTTTATGACGATATTGAGTATGGCCTGGACTGTTTAATTGAACCTGACAGAAACAAGTGTCGGCTATATGCCAATGATCATGCGGCAGCCGCGCCATCGTGGAAGCTTGTTGAAGACGGGGAGCGTGGCCCTTTGATGATGGCAGCCCCCATCTCAGCGATTGGGCCGGGCACGCGTATTGCTGTTACTTCTGATGAAGCTGACGTTCCGAACGTATTAATTGGGGCGCTTGAAGGCGGCGTATTGGTGCATGAAGAACCCACTTAACAAACAAGTTACAATAAATAAGTAATGAGCCAGCGAAACCGCTGGCTTTGTTTAATGGCATACACCCTCTCGAGAGACCGAGCCTAAAAACTAGGTTTACCCTCGATGATACGAGACAGAACTCACTCAAAGGCGAAGCGTCAGTATTTGCATTTTCATGTCGTGCGCGATGTAACAGATTACTCATTTATCATAAAAACTGAGAGATGAGCTGTTACACATTGTCAACATGTTGCGAACGAAAATGTGGTTGTTGCATTATTTTGCAAACAATTCAATCAATCTAACTTTGGTTAATAATTTAGTGTTTAATTTCAGTTTGGTGGCTATTTTGTAGTCATATAAACTGCCATTTTGAATTTAAACTAGATTATATGACAAGTTTTTAAC
>NZ_MUES01000030.1:0-30871 GCF_001995745.1 Salinivibrio sp. ML323
AACGGGCGCCTGTCACGTTTGGCGCCAAATTTGACCTCAATGTCGGAGGCGCGCAGGGCACATAGATGCACGAGGCTTACATCGGACTGGCGCTTGTCCGACCTAGGCCTGGTTTATATATCGGTGGTACCATTGGCGTAGGTGACACAAGCCCCAGCACGATGATGGACATGTGCACATTGTCAACGGGCGCCTGTCACGATCGGGGTAATCGTTGGCCCCGGTGTCCGATGGCGCCGTGCAACGGGCGCGCGGCGGAAATCACACCAAGCTTGCGCGATCGAGAAGGCGCTTATACCGACCTACGCCTGGTTTATATATCGGTGGTGCCATTGGCGACGATGACACAAGCCTTGGTACCATGATGGATAGGTACACATTGTCAACGGGCGCCTGTCACGTTTGGCGCCAAATTTAACATCGGGGTTAATCGTTGGCTTTGATGTCCGATGGCGCCGTGCAACGGGCGCGCGGCGGAAATCACACCAAGCTTGCGCGATCGAGAAGGCGCTTATATCGACCTACGCCTGGTTTATATATCGGTGGTGCCATTGGCGACGGTGACACAAGCCCCGGCAMKATGATGRATAKGTRYACATTGYSAACGGGCGCCTGTCACGTTTGGCGCCAAATTTGACCTCAATGTCGGAGGCGCGCAGGGCACATAGATGCACGAGGCTTACATCGGACTGGCGCTTGTCCGACCTACGCCTGGTTTATATATCGGTGGTGCCATTGGCGACGATGACACAAGCCTTGGCACTATGATGGATAGGTACACATTGCCAACGGGCGCCTGTCACGTTTGGCGCCAAATTTGACCTCAATATCGGAGGCGCGCAGGGCACATCAATGCACGAGGCATACATCGTAATGGCGCTTATAGCGACCTACTCGATATTCAGGATTTTTGAATACAGAGCACTTCGCTTACGGAATACGGGAAAAGCGTAAAGCCGTTCCTAGGCCCTAGGATTCTCGGACCTAGCTCCCTCTCAACCACTTGCCTCTAACAACCGGCCGTTAAAAGAATCGTTGSAGACGATGTATTCGGCATTGCGAATAAATTCATCATCAATGCCGCTGTTCGCCTGGTGACGATGGCGCGGAACAATACCGCCGACACGAATTTTCAGTGCTGATAGCTCCTTCGCCCACCGTTGGGTCAAGCCGCCAATCATGGCGTTGGCAACCGTATCCGGCGTGAGGTGAGTGCCCGCGACATYAATGATCACCCCAGGTGTGCCGCGTTGTTGCATGCATTCTGCTGCGCGTTGGACCACCAGAAAATATTGTGACGTGGTATCACTGAGGGTTTTGGGGCCATCGTAGTGTTTTTGTCTGTCAAACAGACTAGGCAAAACATCCCCTTGCCAATGATTGATCAGTACATCAATCCCACCAAAAAGCTGAGTGACTTGGGTGAACGCATCGTGAATCGAATCAGGCTCATGATCGGCTAGACAAATAGGCTGAACACGCCCCAGGTAGTCGCGACATTGATCGGCACTTAGGCGTAGTGCTGGCCACTCGGTATCGAGCAAAACCACGTTTGCGCCAAGCGAACAAAAGTGCTCAGCCATGGCGCGTCCGGACGGTGAGCCCCCTGCGGTAATGACGACCACTGCGCTATCGATCTTCATGAGAATTTCCTCATAATTATCAGACTTTTAAAATACCCTGATGCATTTTTTACCCAAGCAAATCACGAGAAAGTGACAGCTTACTCACACCCTATTCAAGCATGGGAGTGTAATACTGGACCATAAATACGAGGACTGCGAAAAAAAGACGCAAAACGTCAGGAGGAATGGCAAAAAGAATATCGGGAATCTATAGAGGATCACAGTTTGATAAAGGATCAACAAATGTCATCAAGATCGACTTGCGATCTGACGCATTATGCGCTCACACGCATTTTATCAAAGCAATGCGAAGTGGTGAGTTTTTCATACAAGGTGGCAGGGTTATAGGCGGGGCGCTTGGGCTCGGTATCGGCTAAATGACGGCGCTCGTGGCCAGACAAATTATGATAGACCGCCTCATCAAAACCGTGTGTGCCTTGGGGCGGATAATGCATTGCCGCTGGGGCAAGCTGAAAGCGTAGATTCGCGCTGGCAATGCCGCCGCGGTGAAAGGCATCGGCTTGTGCCCCTGCTCGCAAATAGTCTTGTTCATTGCTCGCGGCAAGAGGTTGCGGCTCAGCCAGCTGGAACTGCTGACGGAGTACCTGGTCATTGCTGACGGGCTTATCGACGGGTGTCAGTGGGGTTGACTCGTTGGCATCCGCTGACAATAAGGCCATCATCAGGGCAAAGTCGGAACGACGACCTTGTACCACCGCTTGGTTTAGGTTGTCCCCAAACTGAACGTCGCTAATCAGCTGCGCTTTGTCGATGGTATGGATAGTCACTGTRGTTACCCTAGTTATGACCTGGTCGATAATGGTGATAACTAGGGTATCGGCCGCGAGAATAAAACTTTAACACTTTTATTTTATCCTACGCCTGTCTGTGCGGCCTTGTATTCTCTATGGATGTACACGGCAAATTAGCCTGCTTGAGCAAGACGCGGTTGCAAGGGCTGCGTGCTCTGACCCGCAAAATGCTGCATCGAAAACGCCACCCGGTCTTCCGGTAAAGGCGGGTAGCGACAAGGTGGTAGCGATTCGATCAGGGCAAGACGCGGGAGCAGGCCACATCCATTGGCAATTTGAATGGCGAGGCCTGGGCGAGCATTGAGCTCCAGTACCATTGGACCTTTATCTTTATCCAGCACCATATCGGTGCCCATATAACCCAAATCTGTCATTTCCCATGCGCTGGCGGCGAGGGTCAGCAGCTGCTGCCAGTGAGGCACTCTAAGGGTATAGAGATCTTGGTGCGTATCGGGGTGGTGAGTAATAGGGCGATTAAACTGGACCGCTTTTAGTGCTTTACCTGTCGCAATATCTAACCCGACGCCGACGGCCCCTTGGTGTAAGTTAGCTTTGCCATCAGACGCCGATGTCGATAGACGCATCATTGCCATCACTGGGTAGCCTTGAAAAACGATCACCCGGATATCAGGCACACCCTCATAGCTAAATCCTTGAAAGCTATCATCAAACGCAATTAAGTTTTCGACCACCGCCACATCGGCTTTGCCACCCAGCGAGAACAGGCCCGCCAAGGTATTGGTGATATGACGCTCCACATCATTGTGGCTGACCGCTTTCCCTGAGGCTTTGGTATAGACTCCTTGGTGGTTTTTAGTCACCACTAAGATACCTTTCCCGCCAGAGCCCTGTGCAGGCTTAATCACAAAGCCGGGCCAATTGGCGACCATAGCGTGGATGCGTTTGACATCCGCTTGGCTGTCAATCACCCCAATCAGTTCAGGCACCGTGGCCCCCGCTTGTTGGGCGATGAGTTTAGTTTTTAGCTTGTCATCAACCAACGGATACAAACGCCGATCATTGTAACGTCCAATATAGCGAATGTTGCGCTGGTTCATGCCCATGATCCCCGCTTGGTTAAGCCGAAACGGCGAGGCTAACTTATCGAGGAGTTTGCGCATCATCGTCTCCTGAAGTGGCTGCCAGTCCAAGTGGCTTATTACTCGGCTCCGCTAGGGGGCGGAAGCGCTTGAGTTCCGACAAGCGATAGCCCGTGTAATTACCCAGTAGCAAGATAAGGGCGAGAATAACCAACTGCAGGCCAATAAAGTTAAAGGTGAGATGGCGAACCAAATCATTGGTCATCGCTAAATACACCAGTACGGCAGTGAGCAGTGAGCCGCCACCTTGAATCACCACTTCCTTCGCTCCTTCTTCTTCCCACAAAATCGACATTCGCTCGATGGTCCACGACAAAATGATCATCGGGAAGAAGGTAATGGTGAGTCCCTCCATTAAGCCAATGTGGAAAGCAATCACGCTAAAGACGGAAATAATCAGGATCACGGTAATAATCACGGCCGATATACGTGCTACCAAGAGTAAATTGAGCCGGGATAAGTAGCTTCTGATCACTAGCCCCGTACCGACAATGAGTACAAAACCAACAATACCGGTAATGAGCTGGGTCTGGACAAAGGCGACGGCAATGAGCACTGGCATAAAGGTGCCAGAGGTTTTGAGCCCCACAATCACCCGCAAGAACACCACAATGAGCGCACCGATTGGGATCAGCATGATGGTTTTGAACATTGCCTGCTCTTCAATCGGCAAGCTATGAATCGAGAAGTTAAGCAAATCGTCGGCCGACACCTTGGCCGAGGTGGCCTGTTGCGGACTGATATCTTGCGAAATGATGGAGAAATGCACCTGGCTGTGCTCACCGCCCATCACTTCTAGCAGCGGCCCGCCATGTTGGTTCCATAACAGCGTGTTATCGTGATGGCCATTTTGGCCGCTCACCAAGTCAAACAAATGCCAGCGGCTGTCTTGCCACACTTGCAACATGGGAGAAATGCTTTGTCGACGCCGGCCATCCTCAAGCTCTAAACCGCCCACTACGCGCGCATGAATGCCTTCAAGGGCCAAGGTTTTGCGCAGGGCGTCGGGTTTATCCAGTGTGTTGAGCAGCAGCGCCGCGTTTTGACTATCAGGACTATTAAGCTGCTTGATCAGCTCGCGGGTCAAAGTAATGTTATCGGCAGAGCGAGCACGAGCACGGTCAAGCAAAGCGAGTGCGGCGTTTTTAGCCGCATTATCCATGACAGGCGTCGCCACCGCGTCATCCTCTGGTGGGGTCATGGTGTAGCGCGCACTGTCATCGACCAGCATCTGGTTTTTAAAATAAAGGGTTTGCTCACCACTGGCGTGACGTGCCGACCACTGTGCTTGGCGGCCATGCTCTGTATCGAGCAAGGAAAACCCGTACCCGGCCGATGAAGTGCTCTCATCAATCAGGGTCAGACCGGGTTGGCTATCTGGTGCGGCCAAACTGACTTTGACCGGCCCGTTGGTGGCATCAAAATTGATTCTGGCCTCGATTTGCCACACTTGGCGCGTTTCATCTGCCAGCCATGGTACGCCATAAACAAGATGGCGGTAGGCACTGAGTGCGATGCCAGCGACGACCAAAAAGCCAATCAAAAAATAAAAAGGAACCCGTGAAACCATATCGATTACCTACTTGTTGGGGGTGTCGTCATCGCCTGGCTCCGTTGGCGTGTCCGGCTGATATTGCGGATGAATGTGAACTTGGCTGACATCAACCACCGCCAAGTCTTTAAAAAATTCGCGGCCAAGCAGCACTGGGTATTCCATGTTGGTGCGATCGGCGAGGGTGAATTCGGTTTTTTCATGGATCTTGCCCACGCGGATCCAGGCTTCGACCACCGGGCGGCGCTCGGTGCTATCGCTCGACGACTGACGGATACGCACCCAACGTTTCACTGGCATTTCCATAAATACCGGCTGGTCATTGTTTTCACTGTGATTGACGTTGAACTTGACCCAGGTATCGCCGTCACGCTCAAACTCTTGGATATCTACCGCGTTGAGTGAGGAGGTTTCAGCACCGGTATCCACACGGGATTGGAAGGTGTTTTCGACCGCGTCAAACCAGACAAATTCGCGTCCCCCAAGAATAACCTTGCCATCGTTAACCGGTACCCGCACCACTTTTTCTTTCACTTTTACGTCAGGGGGATTGGTCGCCATATTGGCGTAAACTTTGGCCTGCGTGCGTTGCATGACCGACAGTTGGCTCTCAAGTGCGGTCACTTTATCTGCCAACTGGTTGAGTGTTGCGCCCTGTTGCGTGAAGGTCTCGGTGAGCGCTTGCTGTTGTTGCTGGCTTTGGGCTGCCAGGTTATCAAATTTGTTGAGCGTTTCTTGATGTTGGTGCTGCGAGGTCAATGTGCAGCCGGACACCGTAAGTAAAAGCGCACTGATCAGTGAGCAACGAAATAGCATCTAAATCTCCACAGCATAAGAAGGATTGCGGCTAGCCATGTCACAGGCAGTAGCGCCCTGATGGCGACGGCGAGAGCAAATTCTAAAGGATGCGACAAAGATGGGTAGGGGGATTCTGTCAAATGTTAGTCAGAATTGACTAAATGCTGATTTAATCGACGGTCATAAAGCAAAGCCGTTAGCAAACAAGCACTCAAGCGGTGAAATAAAACACAGGCCCTCAATACAAGCGTCGCGATTGCGAGCGGGGCGTCAGGGCGGGGTGGGTGCCAGGTAAAGATGCTTCAACACCGCCGCCAAGCCGGAGGATGACTGGCGGTGGTGTTGTTTTTCAGACCCAGCAAGTTAGTCTGGGTTACGAGCCACTAAGATCGCGCGTTTAGGGGCCGGATACCCTTCGATGGTTTGCGCTGGGTTGTTGGGGTCGAGGTAATCTGGCAGCGAGTTATGGGTCATCCATTCGGTACTGCGCTGCTCATCAGTGGTGGTGACACACTCGTCGACAATACGCACATCGACAAATCCGACTTTTTCCAGCCAGATTTTTAACGCACGCGCGGACGGGAAAAAGTAGACGTTGCGCATTTGTGCATAGCGGCTGGTCGGCACCAACACCGCGTTTTCGTCCCCATCGATCACTAAGGTTTCCAGCACCAGCTCGCCATCTTTGCGCAACTGATCTTTGAGTTGCATCAGATGATCGAGGGGGGAGCGGCGGTGGTACAGCACGCCCATGCTGAATACGGTGTCGAACGCGCGCAGCGCAGGGAGTTTCTCGATCCCTAAAGGCAACAAGTGCGCGCGCTGATCGTTACCCATCAAGCGCCGAATGGCATCGAATTGAATCAAAAATAGCTCTGATGGATCTATGCCCACTGTCAGTTCGGCCCCTTCGCCCAACATGCGCCACATGTGATAACCATTGCCGCAACCAACATCAAGCACATAACGCCCTTTTAGCGGCGAAATATGCGGCAGCACCCGATCCCACTTCCAATCGGAGCGCCATTCGGTATCAATATCAATACCGTGTACCTGGTACGGGCCTTTACGCCAAGGGTGCAAGGTGCGTAATAAGTTTTCTAATTTTTTGCGCTCGCCATTAGGTAAGCGACCGTCATCACCTATACGCACCGCGTCTTTCAGTTCAACCGTCTCGGGCGCAGTGGTTGGGATCTTGTTGAGCACTTTTATCCACTTAGGCATATCGCCATGCGGCTGGTGTTGCCACTCGGCTAATTGTGCTGGCAACACCTCGAGCCAATGGCTTAAGCGGTTTTTAGCAATCAGCTGATAAAAATCGGAAAAATCAAACATCAGATTACTCGTACTTTCAGGTTCGTCTTACTTAATCGCCAGCATCGAACCAAAGTTAAAACACTGGAACCACATGGCGACACTGCTAAAGCCAATGGCATGGAGCCGCGCTTGGTGGGTGGTAATACTGTCTGGACGCATCACATTCTCAAGTGCACTGCGTTTTTGGCTGATCTCAAGCTCGCTATAGCCATTGGCGCGCTTAAAGTCGTGGTGTAAATCGATCAGCAACTCATTGGCGGTGTCATCTTCAAAGCGGTACTTCTCGGATAAAATCAGGATCCCACCTGGCTTCAAGCCTTGATAAATGCGAGTGAGTAGGGCTTGGCGATCGTCAGGGCTTAAAAACTGTAGGGTAAAATTAAGCACCACCATCGAGGCATTGGTTATCTCGACATCGCGAATATCAGCCTCACGTACCTCAACATCCGCCGCGCCACGATAGGCATTCACATGGAGTCGGCAACGTTCAACCATGGCTTGAGAGTTATCCACCGCGATGATTTTGCAGCTGTCATGAGCGATATGGCGGCGCATCGATAAAGTGGCAGCACCTAGCGAACAGCCCAGATCGTAAATATGACTATCAGGCGCAGCAAAACGCTTGGCCAGCATGCCAATGGCCGAAATGATATTGCTGTATCCCGGCACCGATCGCTGGATCATATCCGGGAACACTTCGGCGACATTTTCATCGAAGGTGAAGTCGCCCATTTTCTCGATAGGCGCAGCGAAAATTTTATCCTGATTAGCCATGTAAGCCCCTACACATCAGCCTAGCAGGCAGGTTCTCGCGCATGACGCGCGCAAACCCTGCCACAAAAGCGGCGTATTGTAGTGAATTTTTTTGCCCCTGTCTGCACGGTGACTGCGCCGCGTGGGGCGGATATTAAAACAATGCCCCTTGTTGACTTTGCGCGGCGCGCGTGACGGAAGCCAGTGGCGTTGATAAATCAAGACGTTGGTACAACTGTGCTGCCAGTGCAGGGGCCTGGTCGTTATCTGAGGTATGAATCATTAAATAGGGCGTTTTGCACGCGGCGATCCATTGGGATAAGCGTGAGATCCAAGGGTCAAAAAACGCGCTGTTTTCGGGCAAGTCTGGATGGCCGATAAAACGCACCATGGGAGCATCGCTGGTGGCGATGGCATGCACGGGCACCCGGGGCTTTTTCTTTTGCGCATCAATAATCGCCGGAGTGTCGGGTTTAGCCGCAAACACCGGGCGGCTGTCCATGATCACACGGTTGGCGTGATGATCGATTAACAGCCGGTTGAGTGCTTTCTCTGCTTCGCCTTTGGCAAAAAAGGCGGGGTGACGCACCTCTACCCCAAGGGAAAACTCGCGGGGTAGCGACTCAAGAAATGCCGCTAAGCTTGCTAAACCCTCCGGGCCAAAACGCGCTGGCAGCTGAATCGTCCACTGACCAATATGGTCATGGAGCGGGGCCATCAGCTTGATAAAGTCAGCGGTTAAGTCTTGCGCATGGCGCAGCTGGCATTGATGAGTAATGGTTTTAGGCAGCTTAAAGGTAAATTGAAAGCTGTCTGGAATGGCGGCTGCCCAATTATTCACCGTTTGCGGCGACGGGGAGGCGTAAAAGGTCGTATTTCCTTCAACCGTGTTAAACACCTCGGCATAGCGGGCTAAACGCTCGCCCGACTGGGTGCCTGGCGGGTAAAAATGATGCTGCCAACTAGGATGAGACCATTGCGTCAGCCCCAATCGTAAGGGCGGATTCAGGTCTTGGTGTAATAGGGATACCATGCCCGTAATGATGCCTTGCCAACCAATAGGGCACTAGCCTAAAAGGAATTGAACAAAAAAACTATCGGTTTTAAGCGCGATCGCTTTACCAAGAGCGGGGCTTTTCCTTTATAATGGCAGGCTTTGACAGTAACGGCACTCATGGGGGCGTACCGTCAGGTACGACAGACGCTGTTACCCGAATTCCCCTCAGTATTTGGCAGGCTTGTGCCCCAGGGGCAAGCGGAATCATCAGAACAGATCAGGAATAATCTATGCGCACCCAATATTGTGGTCACCTGAATAAAGCCCACGTCGGGCAAGAAGTAAGTCTTTGTGGTTGGGTTAACCGCCGCCGTGATTTGGGCGGCTTGATTTTTATCGACATGCGCGACCGTGAGGGTCTGGTGCAAGTTGTGATTGACCCTGATATGGGTGATGTTTACGAGCAAGCAAACAAATTGCGTAACGAATTTTGCCTGACCATCCGTGGTGAAGTACGTGCGCGCCCAGAGAGCCAGATCAACAGTGATATGGCCACTGGCGAAGTGGAAGTGGTGGCGAAAGGGTTGGAGATCATCAACCGCAGTGCACCGATGCCAATTGACTTTAACCAGTTTATTTCCGAAGAGCAGCGCCTGAAGTATCGCTACCTTGACTTGCGCCGCCCCGAAATGAGCGATCGGATTAAACTGCGTGCCAAAGCCACCAGCTTTGTCCGTCGTTTCCTTGATGACAATGACTTTTTAGACATCGAAACTCCGGTACTCACCAAAGCGACCCCTGAAGGCGCACGTGATTACTTGGTGCCAAGCCGTGTGCACAAAGGCAACTTTTATGCGCTGCCGCAATCACCACAGCTGTTTAAACAGTTGTTGATGATGTCCGGGTTCGATCGTTACTACCAAATCGTGAAGTGCTTCCGTGATGAAGATTTGCGTGCCGATCGCCAGCCAGAGTTTACCCAGATTGATATCGAAACCTCGTTTATGAGCGCCGATCAAGTGCGCGAGGTCACCGAGCAATTGATCCGTGACATGTGGCAATCACTGCTTAATGTCGACCTGGGCGCGTTCCCCACCATGAAGTATGAAGAAGCGATGCGCCGTTTTGGCTCCGACAAGCCAGATTTGCGTAACCCGCTCGAAATCGTCGATGTAGCAGACATCGTTAAAGATGTTGAATTTAAAGTGTTCTCTGGCCCGGCAAACGATGAGAAAGGCCGCGTGGCTGTGATTCGTGTACCAGGCGGTGCCAGCTTGTCGCGCAAGCAGATTGATGAATACACCCATTTTGTTGGCATCTACGGCGCCAAAGGCTTGGCGTGGATGAAAGTCAACGACCGCGACGCCGGTTTTGATGGCATTCAATCGCCGGTGGCCAAGTTCCTCAATGCCGAAGTGGTAGAAAGCATTCTGTCACGCACCGAGGCGCAAACCGGTGACATTATCCTATTCGGCGCAGACAAAAAGTCTGTCGTTACCGAAGCGCTTGGCGCACTGCGTGTGAAGTTAGGCCTGGATCTGGAGCTGACCGACACCCAAGCGTGGGCACCATTGTGGGTGATTGACTTCCCAATGTTTGAGGAAGACGACGAAGGTAACTTGCATGCGATGCACCACCCGTTCACTGCGCCGACAGACGTGACACCTGAAGAGCTGGTGGCAAATCCTGCGGCGGCGAACTCTAACGCGTATGACATGGTGATTAATGGCTACGAAGTGGGCGGTGGCTCGGTGCGTATCCATAACCCAGAAATGCAAGCCGCGGTATTTGAGACGCTGGGCATTGATGAGCAAGAGCAGCGCAAGAAATTCGGCTTCTTGCTGGATGCGTTGCAATACGGCACCCCACCACACGCGGGTCTGGCGTTTGGTATGGATCGCCTGGTGATGTTGCTATCCGGCACCGAAAACATTCGCGACGTGATTGCCTTCCCGAAAACCACTGCAGCGGCCTGCTTGATGACTGACGCGCCAAGCCTGGCCAATGACGCGGCGCTTGAAGAGCTGGCTCTCAGCATTACCGCGGCGGCAGAGCAAAACGAACACAGCGAATAAATTCGCCTGATGACGGGCAAATAGCCTTGCCCGTCTTATCCTTGGGGCCGATAACTGCCGCAATCACGCGGTGATATCACGGCTGCAAGGTCACTGTCTCAACGCGCCTCAGACTGAAAAGCCAAGGCGCGTTTTTTCTTATAACTCCTTTCACGTGAGGGGAGCGCAAAAAAACGGAGAGTCGATATGGCAGGTCACAGTAAGTGGTCGAACATTAAACACCGTAAAGCTGCTCAAGACGCGAAGCGCGGTAAGATTTTCACCAAACTTATCCGAGAAATTGTGGTGGCAACCAAAGAGGGGGGCCCCGAGGCGGAAACCAACCCACGTTTGCGTGCCGCGGTGGACAAAGCGCTATCAAATAACATGACGCGCGACACCATCAACCGCGCGATTTCACGCGGGGCAGGCGGCGAAGGTGACGAGAACATGGAAACCGTCATCTATGAAGGCTATGGCCCCGCGGGCACCGCGGTGATGGTGGAGTGCATGACCGATAACCGCAACCGCACGGTATCAGGGGTGCGCCATGCGTTTTCCAAATCCGGTGGTAACCTGGGGACCGATGGTTCAGTCAGCTTCTTATTTGATAAAAAAGGGGTGATCACCTATGCCTCTGGCCTGGAAGAAGATGCGGTGATGGAAGCGGCGCTCGAAGGCGGCGCGGACGATGTGGTCACCTATGACGACGGTTCAATGGATGTGTACACCACGCCTAATGACTTTGGCTATGTGAAAGATGCTCTGGATAAAGCCGGGTTTGAGGCTGAACGTGCCGAAGTGACGCAGGTGCCATCCACCAAAGCGGAGTTAGATGCAGACACTGCACCCAAGCTGCTGCGCTTGATCGATACGTTAGAAGACCTTGACGATGTGCAAGAAGTCTACCATAACGGTGATATCTCGGACGAAGTGGCAGCGAGTTTAAGCTAAATGGCAGTGATACTGGGAATTGACCCAGGTTCGCGGATCACCGGTTATGGGGTGATCCGCCAACATGGTCGGCATCTAGAATATCTCGGCAGTGGCTGTATTCGCACCGAGACCGACGACTTACCCGGTCGACTAAAGCATATCTACGCAGGCGTGAGCGAAGTCATCACGCAGTTTCAGCCGGATAACTTTGCTATTGAGCAAGTATTTATGGCTCGCAACGCGGATTCAGCGCTTAAACTGGGTCAAGCACGCGGCAGTGCCATTGTTGCGGCGGTAAACGCCGATTTACCTGTCTCTGAATATGCCGCCAGGCTTATCAAGCAAGCCGTAGTGGGAAAAGGCAGCGCGGATAAAAAGCAAGTCCAGCATATGGTCACCCATATGTTAAAGCTCAGTGCCACCCCGCAAGCCGATGCCGCCGATGCTCTCGCGGTTGCCATTTGTCATGCCCACACCAACCACACCCTCATCGCCATGGCCGGCAAAGCCAACGCCGCCCGCCGCGGCCGGTATCGGTAAAAGCGCTTTTTACTCTTTACTCGTTCCCACGCGCCTGCGTGGGAATGCATACAATGACAAAACTTATACATCGATGATCCCATTGGCGTAGGTGACACAAGCCCCAGCAAAATGTTGGATAAGAGCACATTGTCAACGGGCGCCAGTTGCACTGCGCCTGTCACGATCGGTGCCAATTTTGACCACGATGTCGGATGGCGCGCGGCCGGCTTGGGTATTCATTATTGATATTGTGCTGGCGCTTATACCGACCTACGCCTGGTTTCTATATCGGTGGTCATATTTAATTTCGATGATCCCATTGGCGTCGATGACACAAGCCCCGGCAAGGTGTTGGGTATGTGCACATTGTCAACGGGCGCCAGTTGCACTGCGCCTGTCACGATCGGTGCCAATTTTGACCACGATGTCGATGGCGCCGTGCAACGGGCGCGCGGCCGGCTTGGGTATTCATTATTGATATTGTGCTGGCGCTTATGCCGACCTACGCCTGGTTTCTATATCGGTGGTCATATTTAATTTCGATGATCTCATTGGCGTCGATGACACAAGCCCCAGCACGATGATGGACATGTGCATATTGTCAACGGGCGCCTGTCACGTTTGGCGCCAAATTTGACCTCAATGTCGGAGGCGCGCAGGGCACATCGATGCACGAGGCTTACATCGGACTGGCGCTTGTCCGACCTACGCCTGGTTTCTATATCGGTGGTCATATTTAATTTCGATGATCCCATTGGCGTAGGTGACACAAGCCCCAGCAAAATGTTGGATAAGAGCACATTGTCAACGGGCGCCTGTCACGATCGGCGCCAAATTTAACATCGATGTCAATTTTAACCGCCAATGTCGGATGGCGCGCGGCGGAAATCACACCAAGCTTGCGCGATCGAGAAGGCGCTTATRCCGACCTACGCCTGGTTTCTATATCGGTGGTGCCATTGACTACGATTGCTCGTTCCCACGCTCCTGCGTGGGAATGCATTATTGATATTGTGCTGGCGCTTATGCCGACCTACGCGATATTCGGGATTTTTGAATACAGAACGCTTCGCTTACGGAGCACAGAAGAGAGCAGAAAGCAGAAAGTAGTTCCTAGGAACTTTATCTACCAGAGCTGGCACGATAGGCTTTTCCGTATCCCCCTCAATCCGACTGGATATAGATCCAGTTATTCTTTATCCTTGGGGGCAAAGTAACAAACAGAGAATCGATTGTGATAGGCCGATTACAGGGAACCCTGATAGAAAAGCAACCTCCTGAGATTTTGATCGATGTGAACGGCGTCGGCTATGAAGTGAGCATGCCGATGAACTGCTTGTATCAATTGCCGGAGGTGGGCGAAACTGCCACCGTGTACACCCATTTTGTGGCGCGTGAAGATGCGCAACTTCTCTATGGTTTTAGCGGTAAACGAGAGCGAGCGCTGTTTCGGGAAGTGATCAAGGCCAATGGCGTGGGACCTAAACTGGGGTTAGCGATTTTATCGGGGATGACGGCTAACCACTTTGTCGACAGTGTCGAGCACAATGATGTCTCGACCTTGGTGAAAATCCCTGGCGTGGGCAAGAAGACCGCGGAACGTTTGGTGGTTGAAATGCGTGACCGGCTTAAAAACTGGGAAGCGTTCGATCTCTTTACCCCGCACACGGATGCCGCGACGGCTGAAGGCGCAGCCCTGCGCGCAGCGCCAACCACGATTTCGTCTGCCGCGGATGAGGCGGTAAGCGCCTTAGTCGCACTGGGTTATAAAGCGGCGCAGGCGGAGAAAGTGGTTAAACAAATTGCAACTGATGACATGAGCAGCGAAGACGTGATCCGTCACGCGCTGCGTTCAATGGTGTAACCCATGATAGAAGCTGATCGTTTAATCTCGGCGCAAACCACCCCTGATCGGGAAGAAGAGGTGATCGACCGCGCGATTCGTCCTAAGTTATTGGAAGACTATCAGGGGCAAAATCACGTCCGTGATCAAATGGAAATCTTTATCCATGCTGCGCGCAAACGCCAAGAAGCGCTCGATCACTTGTTGATTTTTGGCCCGCCAGGTCTGGGTAAAACCACCTTGGCGAATATTGTGGCCAATGAAATGGACGTCAATATTCGCACTACGTCAGGCCCTGTATTAGAAAAAGCCGGCGATCTGGCCGCCTTGCTCACCAACCTTGAGCCTCATGATGTATTATTTATTGATGAAATCCATCGCTTAAGCCCAGTGGTAGAAGAAGTCTTATACCCGGCGATGGAAGACTATCAGCTAGATATTATGATTGGTGAAGGGCCTGCCGCGCGCTCAATCAAAATCGATTTACCGCCGTTTACCCTGATTGGAGCTACCACCCGCGCCGGCTCGCTGACATCGCCCTTGCGTGACCGGTTTGGTATTACTCAGCGTTTAGAGTATTACAGCGTGGGCGATCTAACCGGTATCGTGAAACGCAGCGCCCATTGCTTGGCATTATCAACCGACGAGGAAGGGGCGATGGAAGTGGCGCGTCGTTCTCGTGGTACGCCACGCATTGCCAACCGCTTGCTCCGCCGTGTGCGAGATTATGCCGAAGTAAAAGGCACGGGAGATATCAGTGCTGACATAGCCCAACGCGCGCTCGATATGCTCGATGTCGACAGCCAAGGGTTTGACTACATGGATCGCAAGCTACTCAATGCCATTATTGAGAAGTTCGATGGCGGGCCGGTGGGGCTTGATAACTTAGCGGCGGCGATTGGCGAAGAGAAAGACACCATCGAAGATGTGATTGAGCCTTATTTGATTCAACAAGGCTACCTGCAACGCACACCACGTGGCCGGATTGCCAGCCAGCGTGCCTATTTGCACTTTGGCTTTGATTTGCCGAAAACCTAGTCGGCTAAGACTGAGCGGAAAATCCTCGCAAACTTTAATCAAGATCAAGACGTTTTTTGCTAAAACAGCCCCATTGACCGCCAACCAATGGGGTTTTTTGATCTAGATTAAGGTTATGTAGCACGTGAACCCTTATCGTAACCCCATCTGCTAGCGGTTGCTGGTGACGAGACAATGAGAAGTGGCTTCCGTTAATGCCGCCGTCTCACCCAGTTTCTTCGCGGTTAATCACAGTTTTGTATCTTGGTTGGTTTGCCTTATTGTTTTTGCAGCCGAGTCGACAAACCGAGCAAAACGCGATTAACACCCCAATGTTGTACCTATAATATTAGTTATACCTTAATTAGATAAAATTTAACTATATAATAACCTTGGTGTTTCAACTGTGTAACATGCAAGCAGTCAATTAAGAAGTGTGTAGCTTTCCCCGCGCCAGCCAGTTGTTTTGACTGCCGTGTTGGGTGAGAGAGTAAAACGAGCGATACGCCAGTATCGGCACCGAAAACGGTGTAAAGGAGTGACCATGATTACCGATATCGTCGATTTATCGCGGCTGCAGTTTGCGCTGACCGCGATGTATCACTTCCTGTTTGTTCCTTTAACTCTGGGCATGGCATTTTTGCTGGCCATCATGGAATCGTTATACGTGATGACCGACAAGCAAATCTACAAAGACATGACCAAGTTTTGGGGCAAGCTGTTTGGAATTAACTTTGCGCTTGGGGTGGCCACTGGTCTCACCATGGAGTTTCAATTCGGAACCAACTGGGCCTACTATTCCCACTATGTCGGGGATATTTTTGGGGCCCCGCTTGCCATTGAAGGGCTGATGGCCTTCTTCCTTGAATCCACTTTTGTGGGCCTGTTCTTCTTTGGTTGGGATCGTCTCAGTAAGCGTCAACACTTGGTCACCACCTGGCTGGTGGCATTAGGCTCTAACTTTTCCGCGCTATGGATTTTGGTCGCCAACGGCTGGATGCAAAACCCCGTGGGTTCAGAGTTTAACTTTGAAACCATGCGTATGGAGATGGTGAGCTTTGCCGACGTGGTCTTTAACCCCGTGGCACAGGTGAAGTTTGTTCACACCGTTGCTGCTGGCTATACCACAGGGGCGATGTTCATCCTTGGTATCAGTGCCTACTACCTGCTCAAAGGCCGTGATATTGCCTTTGCCCGCCGCTCGTTTGCGATTGCCGCCTCGTTTGGCATGGCGGCTATTTTGTCGGTAATCATCTTAGGTGATGAGTCCGGGTACGAGCTGGGCGATGTGCAGAAGGTCAAACTGGCAGCGATTGAGGCCGAATGGCACACCGAGGAAGCGCCAGCGGCGTTCACCGTGGTGGGGCTGCCGAATCAAGAAACCATGCAGACCGATTATGCGATCAAAATCCCTTATGCGATGGGGATCATTGCCACGCGCTCACTGGATAAAGAAGTGACAGGCTTAACCGATTTGATCGCTGAGCACGAGACTCGTATCCGCAACGGTATGCAGGCGTATGCGTTGTTGGAAAAACTGCGTGCCGGCGAGAAATCACCGGAAACCAAAGCCGCGTTCAATGAAGTGAAAAACGATCTCGGTTATGGCCTGCTCCTTAAACCGTACACCGATAAGGTGGTGGATGCGACGGAAGGGCAAATTCAGCAAGCGGCGCAAGACTCTATTCCGCAAGTGGCGCCTTTGTTCTGGAGCTTCAGGATTATGGTAGCCTGTGGCTTTGCGATGCTGTTTATTTTTGGCATGGCGTTCTGGCAAACCTGCCGTCAGCGTATCGATGAAAAACCCTGGCTACTGAAGCTTGCGCTGATTGGTATTCCGCTGCCGTGGATCGCGTGCGAAGCCGGTTGGTTTGTTGCCGAGTATGGCCGTCAGCCTTGGGCGGTGGGGGAAATCCTCCCTGTGCATGTTGCGGCGTCTAACCTGGCCGCTGGCGATATTATTTTCTCGATGGTGGCGATTTGCTCGCTCTACACCGTTTTCCTCGTCGCCGAGCTTTATCTGATGTTCAAGTTTGCCCGCCTTGGGCCCAGCAGCCTGAAAACTGGCCGCTACCACTTTGAACAAAAAGGCAATCCAGAAGCGGATTTCAGCCGCCAGATTGAAGCATAAGGAGAGAGAGCATGTTTGATTATGAAATGTTACGCCTGATCTGGTGGGTGCTGATAGGCGTGTTACTGATTGGCTTTACCGTCACCGATGGCTTTGATATGGGGGTGGGCGCTTTGCTTACCCTGATCGGCAAAACCGACAGCGAACGTCGGGTGATGATTAATGCTGTTGCCCCTCACTGGGAAGGTAACCAAGTCTGGTTAGTGACTGCTGGCGGGGCGCTCTTTGCTGCTTGGCCGTTGGTGTATGCGGTTTCCTTTTCTGGTTTTTATATCGCGATGGTGGTCACGCTGGCGGCGCTGTTTTTCCGTCCTATGGGCTTTGACTATCGCTCAAAAATCGATGATCCACGCTGGCGTACCGCGTGGGATTGGGGCCTGGTGCTGGGCGGCTTTGTGCCACCGGTCATTTTCGGGGTCGCCTTTGGTAATCTCCTACAAGGGGTGCCGTTCCAGCTTAGCGATCTTTTGATCCCAACCTACACAGGCGGCTTTTTTGCGCTGCTTAATCCCTTCGCACTGGTGTGTGGATTGGTGAGCCTGTTTATGGTGGTGTTGCAAGGGGCAACCTGGCTGCAACTGAAAACCACCGATGCGCTGCATGTACGTGCACGTAATGTGGCTCAGCTCTGTGCACTGCTTACCACAGTCCTCTTTGTGGCGGCAGGCTTCTGGGTACAAAATATGGATGGTTTTGTGGTGGTCAGTGATGCGGCGAATCAAGCGGCGTCTAACCCACTGGCAAAAGAGGTCGCACTGCAAAGCGGGGCTTGGATGCGTAACTATCAAGCGATGCCAATCCTCTGGTTAGCACCTCTGGTCGGTGCGGTGATGCCTTTATTGGCACTGCTGGCGTCGCGTCTTGAGCGTGGCGGCTGGGCCTTCTTGTTCTCGAGTTTAGCCGTGGCGGGCGTGATTTTGACCGCGGGGATCGCAATGTTCCCGTTTGTGATGCCATCGAGCACTTTCCCCGGCCACAGCTTGACCATGTGGGATGCCACCTCTAGCGAGCTGACCTTGTCAATTATGACGATTGTCGCCGCGGTGTTTGTGCCGATTATCTTGGCTTACACCCTGTGGTGCTACATTAAGATGTTTGGTCGTCTAGACGCGCAATATATTGAAGACAACACCCATTCACTGTACTGATTAAGGAGCTTGCATATGTGGTATTTCACGTGGATTCTTGGTGTGCTGCTGGCATGCGCCTTTGGCATTATCAATGCCTTATGGTTGGAGCACACCGAAGCGATGGATCACAACAATGAGTGAGCGCCAACCTGCGCCCTTAGGCCAGCACTTTTCTGGCCTTTGGCGGCTGCTCTCATTGGCCAGTGCCCTGTGCTGGGGCGGCCAAGTGATGTGGGCGCCAGAAGCCTTTGCTCAGCGCATGGGTGGGGTGACGTTTCCGATGGGCGTGGGGCTGCTCTACGCGACCTGCGTCGGGGTGATCCATGCCGTCGGTTTCACCGCGCAAGGCAAGTGGAGCCGATGGCTCACCTGGCCGCCATTGGGGTGGGGCGTCTCCCTTCTTTTGCTCGCCTTGATGTGGCTGCGCTAGTTGAGTCAACCGCTCGGTGAGCAAGTGCAAAGTGACAAATGAATGACAAAAGCACCCGAGTGGTGCTTTTTTCATCACTCTAGCGTGAGTAATTGCGCGTTTTTTGCAGCACATCACTTCTCGACCGCTTGATGGGCGACCAATCCGCCAGCCGCGCGGTCTCGGCATTTCTATACATCCACAACTTAGGTATAGTAATTGCCTATCGAAAACCGATCATGGGTAAAGACATGACAGAATCAACGGCGTTTCGCTGGCCCATCCGTGTGTATTATGAAGACACGGACGCCGGGGGAGTGGTTTACCACGCCAATTACCTCAATTACTTTGAGCGGGCACGCACTGAACTGTTGCGTGAGATCGGTGTCAATCAACAAGCGCTCTTTGCCGAGCATACGGCCTTTGTGGTACGCCATATGGACATTGATTTTCACCATGGCGCTCGGCTTGATGACGCGCTGGAGGTTGTCACTACAGTGTCAGCCATGGGGCGCGCCAGCATGACGTTTTGTCAAAGCTTGGTGAATTCTGATCAAAAAGCATTGTGTGCGGCGACGGTTAAGATAGCCTGTGTCGACCCAACAACCATGAAACCCAAATCGATTCCAACACAGATTAAATCGGAGATGATGACGTGACCGCTGAACTTTCCATTCTCGACCTGTTTTTGCAAGCAAGTTTGCTTGTCAAGGGAGTGATGCTGATATTACTGGGTATGTCAGTGGTGTCTTGGGCGATGATCATCAAGCGCTCCAAGGTCATGCAGCAAGCGTTTAGCAAAGCGGAACGGTTTGAAGACAGATTTTGGTCCGGGATCGATCTTTCTCAACTATTCCAAGAAGTGCAAGCGCGCAAAGACAATTTGACCGGCAGCGAGAAGATTTTTTACGCCGGCTTTAAAGAATTCGCGCGTTTGCATCGCAGCAATGACAAAGTGCCTGAAGCGGTGATGGAAGGCACCTCGCGGGCGATGCGTGTGTCGCTATCAAAGCAGGTGGAAGAGCTGGAAACCCATCTGCCGTTTTTGGCCACCGTGGGCTCAATCAGTCCCTACATCGGCCTATTTGGCACCGTTTGGGGCATTATGCACGCCTTTATCGCTTTGGGCGCGGTAAAGCAGGCCACGCTGGCGATGGTAGCGCCCGGGATTGCTGAAGCCTTGGTGGCGACCGCAATGGGTCTGTTCGCTGCGATCCCAGCGGTCATGGCGTACAACCGTCTGACGGCTAAAGTGGGCAAACTTGAGCACAACTACATGAACTTTATGGAAGAGTTCTCTAGCATTCTTCATCGTCAAGCGTTTGCGGCAACCCAGGAGTAATCCATGGCGTATCAACCTAAGCGGCGCAAGATGACGGCGGAAATCAATGTCGTCCCCTACATTGATGTGATGCTGGTACTGCTGATTATTTTTATGGTGACCGCCCCCTTCGTGACTCAGGGCGTGGATGTGGATCTGCCACAAACGGCACAAGCGAAAACCGCGGCAGAGCTAGCAGAAGAGGAAGACAGCGGCGCCTTTATCATTGTGGAAGTGGATAAAGACGGGCAACTCGGACTCAGTGTCAATAATGGCGATATGACGCGCGGTTTGAGCTTGGAAGAAACTCTGGTGCGCGTTAAAGCTGAGCTGCAGCTAAACCCCAAATCGCCGGTGTTAGTGGGCGGTGATGGCCGGGTGCCTTATTCAGAAATCATCCTAACGCTTGATGCATTAAACCAAGCTGGCGTGTCGTCAGTGGGCTTAATGACCGAGCCGTACGAGTCGTAGGTGAGGGTGATGAACGAGCCAAACGATAAACCAACCCACCAAAAGTCAGGCAAAGACTCGCTGATACCCGCGCTGGCGATATCAGCCGTGTTGCATCTGGTGTTAGTGATTGTGCTGTTATGGGGGGCAGATTTCACCTCAGACGCCAAGCCAACCCCGAAAGCTGGGCGCTCCATTGAAGCTACCGTGATTGATCCGGCCGTGGTCAATGCACAGGCGAAGAAAATTCGTGAGCAACGTAACCAGGCAAAGCGTGAAGAAGCGGAGCGACTCAAACGGTTAGAGCAGCAAGCGAAACGCCTTGAGCAGCAGCGTGAGCAAGAAGAGCAGCGCCTTCGCGACGTGAAGCGGCAAAAGCTAGAAGCTGAGCGCCAAGCACGGGAAGAGCAAAAGCGGATTGCCGAGCAACAGGCCAAAGCGGAAGAGCAAGCGCGTATTGCCAAGCAAAAAGCCGAGCGGGCCGAACGCGAACGTAAGCGTAAATTAGAAGAGAAGCGTAAAGCGGAACTCGCGGCGGAGAAAGCGGAAAAAGCGCGGCAAGAAAAGCTCGCTGCGCAACGTAAAGCCGAGGAAGAAGCGAAAAAAGCCGAAGCTGAGCGACAGCGCAAGCTTGCTGAACGTAAAAAAGCGGAAGAAGAGGCTCGCAAAGCCGAACAAGCACGCCAAGAAGCAGAGCGCAAAGCCCAGGAGGCAAAGCGACGACAACAAGAGCAAGAGGCGGCGCTGAACGATTTGTTCTCAGGCCTTGAGTCAGAAGCCAGCCAACGGCAAAGCGCGCGCGGGCAATTTATTCAAGACGAAGTGGCGCGGTACGGCGCCATTTTTACACAGATGATCCAGCAACGCCTTATCGTTGACGATGGCTTAAGTGGCCAAGAGTGTGTGGTGAATATGCGCTTGTCGCCCACTGGCCTGCTACTTAATGTGGAAGAAAAGGCGGGCAACACGCGACTGTGCCGCGCGACCAAGACCGCGGTGGCGTCTGTGTCCCAGTTTCCAATGCCGGAAGATGGCGATATTATTGCCAAACTACGTGATATCGAGTTGACCGTTAGACCTAACTAAACGACAGGATACCAAACATGATGGAAGTGAGCCCCTGCGGTGGCACAAAGAGTGTGACAAGCAAGAGTCAGGATCGTTTGCGAACATGGCGTATCGCCGCGATGGTGATGCTTTTTGCCTGTCTGTCGATACTGACGCAACCGGCACACGCTGCGCTGAAATTGGTGATCACCGAAGGGGTGAATACCGCGCGCCCGATTGGCGTGATCCCGTTTCAATGGAAAGGGCAAGGCGAATTGCCGGAAGATATTTCTGGCGTAGTCGGCTCTGATTTACGCCGCAGCGGTAAGTTTAACCCGCTGGCGGTCAGCGAGATGCCGCAAACCCCGTATAGCGATACTGACGTAGATTACAACGCCTGGACCTCGTTGGGGGTAGATGCGGTGGTCACAGGCACCATTACTCCCACATCTGACGGTCGCTATCAAATTGATTATCAGCTGATTGATATCGTTCGAGGCCAGCTCACTGGCGGAGACAGTAAAGGCCTAGGTGCCGATGGCAAGCTAGTGCAAACCGATGATCACTTACTGGTGAATAACCGCGCCACAGTCAAAGAGAGCGATTTACGCCGCTATGCGCACCGGATTTCCAATATTGTTTATGAGCAGCTCACCGGCGAAAAGGGCGCGTTCTTAACGCGTATCGCTTATGTGGTGATTGATAAAGAAAACGACTACCCCTACCAGCTGCGGTTATCGGATTACGACGGCTACAACGAGCGTTTGATCCTGCGCTCCAAGCAGCCTTTGATGTCACCGTCTTGGTCACCGGATGGCCGCAAGCTCGCCTACGTCAGTTTTGAAAATGGCCAAGCCGAAATCTTTGTCATGGATATTTACACCGGTGAGCGCGAGAAGATTTCGTCTTATCCGCGTCACAATGGATCGCCACAGTTTTCCCCTGATGGCAGCAAGTTAGCCTTGGTGCTCTCCAAAACCGGTAGCTTGCAGGTGTATACCTTCGATTTGAACAGCAAAAAATTGACGCAAATTACCCACGGGCGCGCCAACAGCACCGAGCCATTTTGGGATCCTGATGGTAACTCGCTTATCTATACCTCTGACCGGGGTGGCAAACCACAGATTTATCGCGTAAATTTAGACGACGGAACTAGCCGACGGATCACGTGGCAAGGCAACCAGAACATGGGTGGGCAACTGACACCGGATGGCCGTCACTTGATTATGGTCAATCAATCATCGTCTGGCTACAACATTGCAAAGCAAGACTTAAACAGCGGGGCGGTGCAAATCCTAACCAAAACCTTGTTGGATGAGTCGCCAAGCATTGCGCCAAATGGCAGCATGGTGATTTACAGCTCGGTATATGGACGTAAGAATGTGTTGTCACTCGTCTCTGTAGACGGCCGCTTTAAAGCGCGGTTACCGGCAACCAACGGGCGCGTGCGTGCACCAGCCTGGTCACCTTACCTGTAGTTTTTAAATTTTAAACAACGTACGCTAACTTTCTAGAAAAGGAAAATAGAATGCAAATCAATAAAGTACTGAAAGGTCTGGCGGTGGCACTGCCGATGTTTACTCTGGCTGCGTGTAGCTCACACGATAGCTCAACAGGCAGTGGTTCTGGCCAATCAACCAACCAAAATGGCACCACCGTTGTTTCTCCTGTTGACGGCCAAGGCTCAATGACAGAGCAACAAATTCGTAACCAAGAGCTGCGTCAGTCGCAAACCGTTTACTTCAACTTTGACGACTCATCAGTACTGCCACAATACGAAGACATGCTGGATGCCCACGCGACTTACCTGCGTGCTAACCCAGCGATGGAAGTGGTCGTAGAAGGTCACGCTGACGAGCGCGGTACCCCTGAGTACAACATCGCACTGGGCGAGCGTCGTGCCGAAGCGGTTTCTAAATACCTGCAAGCGCTGGGTGTACCGGCGAGCCAGATCTCTATCGTGAGCTATGGCGAAGAGAAGCCGTTGGTACTTGGCCAAAGCGAAGAAGCTTACGCCAAAAACCGTCGTGCGGTATTGGTATACTAATCCAGCCTTTTGGTAATGGATAAAGGATATGACAATGAACAGTAACTCTGTGCGAACCCTCGCGCTGGCGTTACTGGTGAGTGCGGCAGCCCCCGTGGCTGCCACACCTGCTCCGGTGACAGAAGTAGGGGCGGGCGGCACCGCCGTCGATCGTTTAGAGCGTATGCTCCAAGCACGTAACCAAATGCAGCTGGATATGCAGCGCCAGCTTGACCAAATGGCGCAAGAGCTGAGCAATTTACGTGGCAACGTTGAGCGCAACAGCTATGACATTCAACAAATGGTTGAGCGTCAGCGCGACCTCTATCGAGAAATCGATACCCTAAGAACGGCGAAGCAAGCAGCACCTGCAGAGCCTGAAAAAAAGGCTGAAGACAAGTCAGCTGCGAACTACACCGCGGATCAAACTGAAAATGCAGCCTATGAAGCTGCCGTTAATCTAATCTTAAAAGAGAAAGATTACCAAGGGGCCACCAAAGCATTTAAAGCGTTTCTTTCACAATACCCAGAGTCGGTCTACACCGCCAATGCCCACTATTGGCTCGGCCAGCTTTATTTCTCCAAACGTAAGTTTGAACAAGCCAGCCAAGAGTTCACGGCAGTCAGTGAGTTTAAAGACTCCAACAAACGCCCTGATGCCTTGCTGAAACTGGGTCTGATTGCACAAAAACAAGGTAACGGCGACCAAGCCAATCAATACTTCCAGCAAGTGATTGATACCTACCCAGACTCAACCAGCGCCAAACAAGCCAAAAACGCGATGTAGGACGATGGTGCCATCGGCGACGATGGCTCCATTGGCGACGATGACACACGGCGCGTTAAAACTTAATTTCGATGATGCCATTGGCGTAGGTGACACAAGCCCCTGCGAGATGTTGGATAGGCGCACATCGCCAACGGGCGCCTGTCACGATTGGGGTTAATTTTTGGCTTTGATGTCGGAGGTACGCCGCGGACATTGATTCAGTAGTCCGCATCTCACCGGTGCTTGTCCGGCCTACGCGTACTTTAACGCCGGTGAGGTATTGATCCCGTGCCATGGCGCTTATCTGATCCTCGTGCTAATTTGTTTCTCCCCCCACTCGCGTTATACTACCCGGACTGGAAGCCCCGGACTGGAAGTAAGCATGAGTAATCCCATGAGCCAAGTGATTGAAACGTCGCAAAGGGTCTACCCCTTTCCGCCGAAACCTGTGGCACTGAGTGACGAAGAGAAAAAACAACACGTTGCACGCATCAAACAACTATTAAAACAAAAAGACGCGGTACTTGTTGCTCACTATTACACGGATCCAGAGATCCAAGCCCTCGCGGAAGAAACCGGCGGATGTGTCGCCGACTCGTTAGAAATGGCCCGCTTTGGCAACCAACACTCGGCAAGTACCTTGATTGTCGCCGGTGTACGCTTTATGGGGGAGACTGCTAAAATCCTCACCCCGGAAAAAACCGTATTAATGCCGACACTTAACGCGGAATGCTCGCTAGATTTAGGCTGCCCAGCGGACGAATTTACCGCGTTTTGTGATGCCCATCCGGATCATACTGTGGTGGTATACGCCAACACTTCCGCCGCCGTCAAAGCGCGTGCCGATTGGGTGGTCACCTCAAGCATCGCGTTAGAGATTGTCGAGCACCTTGATAGCCAAGATAAGCCAATTATCTGGGCCCCAGATCGCCACCTTGGCGCCTACATCGAAAAAGAAACGGGCGCTGACATGGTCTTATGGCAAGGCGAATGCGTGGTGCATGATGAATTCTCAGCCCAAGCGCTGGAAAAAATGAAACACCTTTATCCTGATGCCGCGATTCTCGTTCACCCAGAATCGCCAGCCAGTGTGGTAAAAATGGCCGATGCGGTCGGCTCAACCAGTCAGCTGATTAAAGCGGCGCAAACGCTGCCGAATGAAAAGCTGATCGTGGCCACTGATAAAGGCATTTTTTATAAAATGCAGCAAATGGTGCCGGAAAAAGAACTTGTCGAAGCCCCCACCGCCGGCGCTGGCGCCACCTGTCGAAGCTGCGCCCATTGCCCATGGATGGCGATGAACGGCCTCAAAGCGATTGAAAACGCGCTTGAAAACGGCGGCGACGAGCATGAGATCCACGTTGACGACAAGGTGCGCGAAAAAGCGTTAATCCCACTCAACCGCATGCTCAACTTCGCCGCTGAAATGAAGGGGTAAAGTGGTTCCTAGGACAAGCGCCAATGGCACCACCGATATATAAACCAGGCGTAGGTCGGCATAAGCGCCAATGGCACCACCGATATATAAACGAGGCGTAGGTCGGACAAGCGCCAGCACAATGCCAACCATTATCACGATGTGTGCCGCGCGCCTCCGACATCATGGTTAAATTTGGCAACGATCGTGACAGGCGCCCATTGCATGGCGCAGTGCAACAAGCGCCCGTTGGCAATGTGCACATACCCAACAAAATCCCGGGGCTTGTGTCACCTACACCAATGGGATCATCGATATATAAACCAGGCGTAGGTCGGACAAGCGCCAGCACAATGCCAACCATTATCACGATGTGTGCCGCGCGCCTCCGACATCGGCGGTCAAATATTGGCACCGATGTTAAATTTGGCGCCGATCGTGACAGGCGCCCGTTGACAATGTGCACATATCCAACATCGCGTAAGGGCTTGTGTCACCTACGCCAATGGCACCATCGATTAAATATTAACGCCTTGTGTCATCGTCGCCAATGGCACCACCGATATATAAACCAGGCGTAGGTCGGACAAGCGCCGGTGCGGTGTTAATCATGAATACCCAAGCCAAAGCGCGCCCGTTGCACGGCGCCTCCGACATTGGTGGCCAAATTTGGCACCGATGTTAAATTTGGCGTCGATCGTGACAGGCGCCCGTTGACAATGTGCACATATCCAACATCGCGTAAGGGCTTGTGTCACCTACGCCAATGGCACCATCGATGTTAAATATTAACGCCTTGTGTCATCGTCGCCAATGGCACCACCGATATATAAACCAGGCGTAGGTCGGCATAAGCGCCAGCACGATGCCAATAATTATCACAATGTATGCCGCGCGCCCGTTGCACGGCGCCATCGGACATTAAAGCCAAGTTTAGCGCCAATCTTGAATGGTATCATTGCCGTTAAAGTACGCGTAGGTCGGCATAAGCGCCAGCACAGTGCCAATAAGTATCACAATGTGGGCCGCGCGCCATCCGACATTGGTGGTAAATTTAGCACCGATCGTGACAGGCGCCCGTTGACAATGTGCACATATCCAACATCGCGTAAGGGCTTGTGTCATCGTCGCCAATGGCACCACCGATATATAAACCAGGCGTAGGTCGGACAAGCGCCGGAGCGGTGTGAATCGTGTATACCCAAGCCAAAGCGCGCCTCCGACATCGTGGTCAAAATTGGCGCCGATCGTGAATGGCATCATTGACGTTAAAGTATGCGTAGGTCGGACAAGCGCCGGTGCGGTGTTAATCATGAATACCCAAGCCAAAGCGCGCCTCCGACATCATGGTCAAAATTGGCGCCGATCGTGAATGCCATCATTGACGTTAAAGTATGCGTAGGTCGGCATAAGCGCCTTCTCGATCGCACAAGCTTGGTGTGATTTCCGCCGCGCGCCATCCGACATGAAAGCCAAATTTGACACCGATCGTGACAGGCGCCCGTTGGCAATGTGCACATATCCAACACCGAGCTGGGGCTTGTGTCATCGTCGCCAATGGGTTCATCGATATATAAACCAGGCGTAGGTCGGACAAGCGCCGGTGCGGTGTTAATCATGAATACCCAAGCCAAAGCGCGCCTCCGACATCATGGTCAAAATTGGCGCCGATCGTGAATGGCATCATTGACGTTAAAGTATGCGTAGGTCGGCATAAGCGCCTTCTCGATCGCACAAGCTTGGTGTGATTTCCGCCGCGCGCCCGTTGCACGGCGCCTCCGACATCGTGGTCAAAATTGGCGCCTTTGGATTACTTTACTTGCTTGGCTTCTTCGCGAATACGTGTGATGAGCTCGGACGATTGGGTTTGATGTTTGAGTACGATATCAACGGTGAAAGGAAGCGTCGATTGCTCGAGTTTATCTTGTATTATTGCAAGATCATCGAATGTTAATGCGTTGCCCTCAAGCATGATGTCGATATCGGAATTACCTCTAAATGTGCCGGTTGCGCGAGAGCCAAAGATCCAGGCGTGTTGGACGCCAGGGTGGCTGAATACCATATCCTGGAGCAGTTGAAATTGATGCGGTTTTAACCCCATATCCATCATCAACGTGGCATTATTGTCCACTTTTATTCTCCAAATAACGCATTATCTCGGCAATAACAGGTGCGTAATGTTTGACGATCAGTCTTTGTGCCTCAAGGGCATTTTTTTCATCGTAGGTATGCGAAAGCAAGTTTCGCTTTACTAGCGCGTCAAGCAAGGTTTCACACTGATCCGACGACAGATGGTTGGCTTCTAACGCTGTGCGAATGACACTGCGCGGCGATGCAACATCAAACCCTTCGTAGCTTAATAAGTCTTTTAAGGTTTTCCACATGAGCTCAAAAGTAAACTCAAACGTTTGTACGAGGCCTGCCAGCTCAAGTTCATTATAGCTTTCTTGCCCGCAAGCGTTTTCAAGCCGACGTTGTGCTTTAATCAGGTTTTGAAGTCGAAGTTGCCAGCGCTCTAGGTGTGTATCCGTCATTTTCACCTCGTTGCAGGGTTAGGGAGTCGATCCCCAAATTGTGCCATACGCCTATACAACCACCGATATACAAACCAGGCGTAGGTCGGCATAAGCGCCAGCACAGTGCCAATAAGTATCACAATGTGGGCCGCGCGCCATCCGACATCGGCGGTTAAATTTGGCGTCGATCGTGACTGGGGCCCGTTGACAAGGTGCACTTATCCAACATCTTGCAGAGACTTGTGTCATTGACGCCAATGGTATCATCGGCATTTAAATTATCGTTCTGCATCGATAATTGCTCAACACAAATTCCACGAGGGATGATAAATCCCTCTTTTAACTTCACGATGAAATGAGGAATACGGCCAATCAACGACGCGCTCAACCCAACCATGTTTAACCGGATTGAAATGCACATAATCAAAATGATGCTTAAAATCTCGCTCATCCCTGATTGTATGCTCCCAAAACCGATCTTGCCATACCATCCCTTTTCCTGTAACGAGTCGCTTATCAATTCGGGACACACTTTTAGTAAATAGCTTCTTTATCTCGCGCCACCTGGTTGAATAATCTGAGTCATTATCGGGAAGTGTCCAAATAGCGTGTAAATGATCAGGTAAAACGACCCAAGCATCGATTTGGAAAGGGCGAGACGCTTTGACGGTTGCCACCGCTGAGCGCAGTAACCTTATATGCTCCGTGAGCAATCGCATCTCTCTGTCGTGTAGATTTACCGTAAAAAAATACGTGCCACCATGTGCATAATTTCTCCGATACCGCATTCCAGGCTCTCTTTTGCCACCTTCACATACGATCAAGTGACGCGAACCCAAGGCAGGAATCAAGTTTCATTACAATAAATTAGAATTCAGCCGAGAAACAAGATCGAAAGTGTTTGTTGTGCAGGGATTTGTGTCACCGTCGCCAATGGCACCACCGATATACAAACCAAGCGTAGGTCGGCATAAGCGCCTTCTCGATCGCACAAGCTTGGCGTGATTCCCGCCGCGCGCCCGTTGCACGGCGCCATCGACATCGTGGTTAAAATTGGCACCGATCGTGACAGGCGCCCGTTGACAATGTGCACATACCCAACACCTTGCCGGGGCTTGTGTCACCTACGCCAATGGAATCATCGATATATAAACCAGGCGTAGGTCGGCATAAGCGCCAGCACCATGCCAGTCATGAATACCCAAGCCGGCCGCGCGCCATCCGACATTGAGGCCAAAATTGGCGCCGAACGTAACAGGCGCAGTGCATCAACGAACACATTCTTAGTGTACTGTGTACCCATCGTTTCGTTAGGCTATGTTGACATTGGGTACTTAGTACACATACTATAAGGTATAAGGAGCTCCAAACGTGAGCCACGCACTCCATTTTATTGAGACCCCAACATTTACCAGATTAATTACTGCACTCGCATCTGATGATGAGTTGAAAGAGCTACAGAGCGAACTCATCGCTCAACCCGAAAAGGGCGATCTGATTCAAGGTACAGGTGGGCTCAGAAAAGTCAGGATGGCCAAGAAAGGGCAAGGAAAGAGCGGGAGTCTAAGGGTCCTATATTATTTTGCTCACGCTGAAACCATTTATTTAGTGTATGTGTATGCTAAAGCAACGCAAGACACTTTGACACATGAAGAGAAAAAGCAGTTGAAAGAACTCGTTAAACAACTTCGAGGTAATGGGAAATGAGTATTTTTGCAGATCTAAAGATGTCCCTTGAAGAGGCAGTCGAAATCAAGAAAGAAAACATGGAGCCCTCTCGTGTTACTTCTTATGCCATTGAAGACGTTAAGGCTATTCGTGAAGATATTCTGAATGTATCTCGCTCTGATTTTGCCAAAGCGATGAGCGTGAGCGTAGAGACAGTAAAAAGCTGGGAAAACAAGCGTCGTAACCCCTCAGGCTTAGCGGCGAAGGTGCTTCACACTATTAAAGATAACCCTGAGTTTTACAAAGCATTAGAAGCTCATTAGTGGCAGCAAGTTGTTTATATTACCTAAAAAAATACAAGGTCGGATGGAACCACCGATATATAAACCAGGCGTAGGTCGGCATAAGCGCCAGCACAATGCCAATCATTATCACGATGTGGGCCGCGCGCCATCCGACACCGGGACCAACGATTAACCCGGAACGTGACAGGCGCCCAGTTGGCAATGTGCACATACCCAACACCTTGCAGGGGCTTGTGTCACCTACGCCAATGGCACCATCGATGTTAAATATTAACGCCTTGTGTCATCGTCGCCAATGGCACCACCGATATATAAACCAGGCGTAGGTGACACAAGCCCCTGCAAGGTGTTGGGTA
>NZ_MUES01000031.1:0-30800 GCF_001995745.1 Salinivibrio sp. ML323
ATTAGGGAAAGGGATCTTAGTGGATAACATTAGGGAAAGGGATCTTAGTGGATAACTCAAAAAAGATCATTGAGATCAAAGATCTTACAACGATCACTTTTTGTGGGTGGCCTTGGATCCGATCCTGTATCACCTGGGATCAAAATAGGTAGTTATCCACATAGGGTAGGGAGGGTAAAAAGTATTAAATGGATAACTAAAGGAAGAACACTGGGTTATTCCTTAGTTATCCACAGTCTGGTTGGGTGTTTTTTGTTCAGTTAATCGTATGGAGAAGCGGTTCCCAGTCCGCTAACCAACGCTCAGCTTCATCTTCAGGGACCGGATGTGCTTGAATGTCGATATCAATTCGTTCGCCGATTTTGATCGCGCCTAAATCTTGCAGTAGCGCATCGGCCTTCATCCCGGCTTCACAAAAGGTGTCATAACTCGAGTCACCAATCCCCACCACGCCATAGTGAACATCACGCAGCATCGGGCGCTCGGCGAGTAATTGTTCCATCAAAGGAGCGATGCTGTCTGGAAAGTCGCCGGCGCCATGGGTTGAAGTAATAACAAGTAAGGTGCTGGCACTGAGTACATCGTCTATGATCCCTTCATTGATCACGTGAGTCTGGTGGCCTTTGGCTTGTAAAAGATCAGAGAGGTGATCGCCAACGTATTCAGCGCCGCCTAAGGTGCTACCGGTAATAATGGTGATAGTTGCCATACGTTCCTCGTCGTTAAGGTTGTCGTCCCTAGTATTTCGGCCTTATTGCAAGGAGTCAATCACCGCTTAAACCGCTTGGCTAACCGTCATTTGGCTAAGTTGGCAGACACATTGATTGCCCCCTGCTTGCTTCGCCTCCGTCATGGCTTGGCAGGCTTGGTCAATCAAGCTGATCGCTTTGGCGTTCCCGGAAAAGTGTTGAACGATGCCTATCGAGGCGGTGAATGCATGAGCACCGCCATGAAAAGTAAACGGTGTCTCTTCAATGGCGTGATGACATTTAACCGCTCATTTTGGCGCATCGGCGCAATCATTTTCTTTTAGCATGACCAAAAATTGATCGGCGTGAGTGCGGCTCAGTAGCGCATCGTGTGGTAGGTGACGATCCAGTAAGCCAGCAAGGAATTGTAAGCTTTGATCGCCAATATGGTGACCCTGTTGCATATTAAAAGACTGAAAGTGGTCAATATTAATACAAAGGATAGCGATAGGTTTATCGGTTGATGATTGGCATTCTGTGCTCAACTGGCGATAAAACTGGGTGGCATTCCAAGTTTGTGCTAAGGGCTCACGCTGAATGTACTGCCGTGCCTGCCGGTTGAGGGTGTAGAGATCATGGAGATAGAAGTCCATTAATATCACTGACAAGGCAATAAATATCAGAACGATGCTGAGGTAAATCGTTTTGCTATTTAGGCTGGAAAGATCCACCAAGGGGTCGGGCGTGGGTAACACCTGGATGGAAAACATTAAGCCGATGGCCGTCAGTGACAGCCCGTAGCGCGCCAAACGTTCATTGGGATCAAACAGCAATAACACGATAGTGGGTGAGACCAGTAACAAGAGTTCGTTTTGGCTTTGCGCCGCAAACACCCAGTAAGACATGATGAACTGCTGGGCAAAAAACATAAAAAAAAGATAGTACCGGGCGATATACCAGCGTCCTGACCACATCAACAGCCAGGTTGCCGCGTACAAAAAGGCGTAACTGACGTTATGCCAAGCCGCGATAGGGAGTTGGAAAGCAAGCCAGTACATGGTGGAGAAAATGAGCGTGCCGACCACGCAAATCACCGTGAGTAGATTGGTCATGCGGATCTGATGCCGCATCAGTTGATTATGTTCACTCAGGCCTATCGATAAGATCGGATTAAAACTTGCTAGCATACTACCTCCATCCACACCTGGTTAAAGCGTAGCTGATCATGGTGAAAACTACGTGGATAACTTAGGATCGAACAGTGAGGATAAAGGCGATCAGGCGAGGCATTACAAGGGATCCTTGGTGGAAGGATCCCGTGATCAGGTTGGGGATAATTATTTACCGATACAAAATGATGAAAAGATTTTCCCCAGCAAATCATCGGCACTGAACTCACCGGTGATGGTATTGAGATGTTGCTGAGTAAGGCGTAATTCTTCTGCTAAAATCTCGCCAGCCATATAACCTTCGAGCTGCGCTTGGCCGATGTCTAAGTGATGCGCGGCATTGGCAAGTGCGTCGAGGTGACGGCGACGCGCCATAAAACCGCCTTCACTGCCCCCCGCGTAACCCATACAAGCTTTGAGGTGCTGACGTAGTGCATCCATCCCTTCACCGGTTTTGGCACTTAAGCGGATGAGTGCGGGATCATGGGTATTATCGTGTCCCATTGGTTCGTCGGTCATATCCGCTTTATTGCGGATCACTGTCATGCCCATGGCTTCGGGTAAACGGGAGACGAAATCTGGCCAGATCTCTGCAGGGTGGATCGCGTCAGTAGTGGTGCCATCAACCATAAACAACACGCGGTCAGCTTGCGCGATTTCATCCCACGCCCGCTCGACACCAATCCGTTCGACTTCATCAGCGGTATCGCGCAGTCCGGCGGTATCAATAATGTGCAACGGCATACCGTCAATATGTATGTGCTCACGCAAGACATCCCGCGTGGTACCGGCGATATCCGTGACAATCGCGCTATCTTTCCCTGACAAGGCGTTTAATAGGCTTGATTTGCCGGCGTTGGGGCGGCCTGCGATCACCACTTTCATTCCCTCACGCATGATTGCCCCTTGGTTGGCTTCTTTACGCAGTGTGGCAAGGTGCTCGATAATATGGTTAAGGTCGCTGGCAACCTTGCCATCAGAGAGAAAGTCAATTTCTTCATCGGGAAAGTCGATCGCCGCTTCAACGTAAATACGCAGGTGAATCACTTTTTCCACCAGCGTATTCACCTGACTAGAGAAGGCGCCTTGCAGCGATTGCAAGGCCGAGCGGGCGGCCTGCTCGGAGCTGGCATCAATCAAGTCGGCAATGGCTTCAGCTTGGGCTAAATCCAGTTTGTCGTTTAAAAACGCGCGTTCGGAGAACTCTCCGGGTCGTGCGGCACGCACTCCAGAAAACGCACTGATACGCTGAATAAGCATGTCCATGATCACGGGGCCACCATGGCCTTGAAGTTCAAGCACATCCTCGCCTGTGAACGAGTGAGGGCCTTTAAAGAATAAGGCAATGCCCTGATCGATAGGTTGACCTTCCTGATCGAGAAAGGGCAAATAATCCGCACGACGTGGCACTAACTCGCGCCCCGTCATTTTTGTACCAATTTCATGGGCGAGCGGGCCAGACACGCGGACAATCCCCACGCCGCCGCGRCCTGTTGCAGTGGCTTGCGCCACAATTGTGTCGGTTTGAGCCATAATGCACACTCTTTAATTCAATGACAGGCCCGAAGGCCATAAACGACAAAAAGGCGACCGCCGGGTCGCCTTTTCATTATTACGTGACACGGCCTGAGTTACGAGCGTGAATGCAGGCCTTTTTTCTCCAACGACTTGTAAATCAAGGTCTGTTGGATAAGCGTGACTACGTTCGATACCAGCCAGTATAGAACCAGGCCAGATGGGAAGAACAAGAAGAAGAACGTAAAGACCACAGGCATAAAGGTCATGATCTTCTGCTGCATCGGATCGGTGACCGTGGTCGGGCTCATCTTCTGGATCAGGAACATGGATGCGCCCATCAACAGCGGTAGCACATAGTATGGGTCTTGTGCCGACAAGTCTTGAATCCAGCCAAAGAACGGCGCATGGCGCAATTCTACCGATTCCATCAACGCCCAGTACAAAGCAATGAAAATCGGCATTTGTAGGACAAGCGGTAAACAGCCCCCAAGTGGATTGACCTTCTCACGCTTATAGAGCTCCATCATCTCTTGGCTCATGCGCTGACGATCGTCACCGATACGCTCTTTCATCTCTTGCAGCTTAGGCTGTAGCATGCGCATCTTGGCCATTGAGGTGTACTGCGCTTTGGTCAGCGGATACATGGCACCACGGACGATGAAGGTCAGCATAATGATAGCCAGACCCCAGTTACTCACAAAGGTTTGGATGGTGGAGAGCAACCAGTGCAGCGGTTTAGCGATAAACCACAGCCAGCCGTAGTCGACCACCAAATCCAAGCTTGGTGCCACCGCGGCCATTTGTTCTTGCAGTTTAGGGCCAACCCATAAGGTGGCTGTCAGCGTCTTGCTGGTGCCAGCGGCAATGGTATCGCGAGTCTTGGTTTGGATATAACCGTATTGCGCCGTGGTACGGGTGCTCAGCACATTATTGTCCGCCCGTGGGATCCACGCGGTGGCAAAGTAGTGCTGGATCATCGCGGCCCAACCTTGGTTAAACGTCACGTTCAGGTTTTTGCTTTGCATATCATCAAAGCTGTATTTCTCGTAACGCTTGTCGTCAGTGGAGTAGGCGCTACCGCGATAGGTTGGCATGGTCAAGCTGCCGCCATCGTCCAGCAAGTTTTGTTTTAGCTGGGTATACATGGTGACACTGGCATTGTTGTCGGTTTGGTTGTTGATAGTGTGTTCAACATCCACCGCATAGCTACCACGCTCAAACACGAAGGTTTTGGTATAGGTAATGCCATCTTTCTCAACCGTCATTGGCACTCGTAAGGTGTCTCGATCGTCTGAGAGCGAGAAGTTGTTTTGCGTCACCTGGTATTGTGCGCGACCCTCAGCCGTATCGATGCCGTCCGCACCAATTAAGCCGCTTTGTGCCACAAAGGTATGATCAGGTTTGCTGTGCAACAGCGTGAAGGCATTGTCAGAATCCAGCTCGGCATCATATTGCGGGAGCTCGGCGTGGACAACATCACCGCCTTGCGTATCAATTTTCAGTGTTAAAACGTCAGTGTTGATGGTGACAAGCTTGTCAGAGACAGGCTGTGCATCAAGAGACGTGGTATCACCGTCATTGCTGCTTGGCACGTCACTGTGAGTGGTTTGCTGCTGCTCAACGCCCTGTCCCTGCGGTTGCGGGGAATCTGGTTTGTTCCATTCCATGTAGAGCATGAAAGAAACGAACAATAGGGCAATCAACAGGATATTGCGTTGGGAATCCATTGTTAATTGTCTCTGTTATGGTGGTCGCAAGGCGGTACAGGATCGTAGCCGCCATCATTCAAAGGGTGGCATTTTAATAGACGTTTGCCTGCCAACCAACACCCTTTTATCACACCATGGGATTGAATCGCCATGATGGCGTAGTGAGAGCAGGTTGGTGTAAACCGGCATCGTGGTCCAATTAATGGACTGATGACCAGTTGGTATCCCCGAATCAGCGCGATGAGCGCTTTTTGCGCGGCGGTCGCGACAAACGTTGCCATAACTTGTCCAATTCGTCTCGTAGCGCTTGATTGCTCAGATTGTTGGCACTTTTTTTCGCGATCACCACAAAGTCTTTCGCCGGCAGTTGATGTTGACGTAAACGAAAGCTTTCGCGGACCACACGTTTAAAGCGGTTGCGATCAACAGCAAGTTTGATTTGCTTTTTCGGTACAGCTTGACCGAGACGTGGATGGCCGAGTGGATTATTTCTGGCGAGTATAGTTAAGTGCGGCGAACCTGCGCGATGCGGTTGCTGGAAGACGGCACTGAAATGTTCGGGAGTTAGCAGACGTAACTCCCGAGGATAAGCGAGCTTATTCACAAATCACTGCGGATTATTTAGAAAGCTGCTTGCGGCCTTTCGCACGGCGAGCGGCAATGACCTTACGGCCGTTCTTAGTCGCCATGCGCGCACGGAAACCGTGAGTGCGCTTACGCTTTAGAACTGAAGGTTGAAAAGTGCGTTTCATGGTTTCTACCTTTATTACTGATCAGTGTTAGGTTTGTTAACCCGACGTGGGAGGGTAGCACTAGGCTTGTCTCCGACGCCTCTCAACAAAGAGGGCGGATTGTAGCCATTGACTAACGATTAGTCAATCACTAACCGACGCCACTCCGGGCGGTGAATTATAAGCGCTTAGGCACAGATCGCAAGGATCGATCCCAAGCGATCGGCGACTAGGGGGTGATCCCGACTTGATTCAAAAACTTATGCAAACGAGGATCGTCGCATTGGTTAAATAACCAATTCGGTGTCCCTTGGGCAATAATGTGGCCGTCGTTCATAAAGACCACCCGATCCGCCACATCGCGAGCAAACTGCATCTCATGGGTGACCACCAGCATGGTTTGGTGGCGAGTCGCGAGCTTTTTCATCAATGCCAAGACTTCGCCAACCCATTCTGGATCCAGGGCAGACGTGGGTTCATCAAACAGCAGCAGCTCAGCCTCCAGCGCCATCGCCCGGCCGATGCCAACCCGTTGCTGTTGTCCACCGGATAAAGAGGCCGGGTAATGATCTCCTTTATCGCCAAGGCCAATATCATCGAGGATTTGCTGGGCACGCTCACGGGCTTTGTCTTTCGCCCATCCCTTAACGGTGCGTAGCCCTTCGGCAATGTTGTCACGGGCATTGAGGTGAGCAAATAACGCATAATTTTGGAAAACAAAGCCGGTTTGACGCCGCAACGCCAGAATATCCTGCTTACGGGTGGCCATGTTGCCGCTATCAACGCCTTGTTCCCCGATTTTGATGATCCCTTGCTCGGCGCGCTCGAGAAAGTTAATGCAACGCAACAAGGTGGACTTGCCGGTGCCGCTAGGGCCAATAATGCAAACTATTTCGCCTCGGTCGATAGTGAGGTCGATGCCGTCAAGCACCGCTACCCCTTGATAGATTTTTTTTAGCTTTTCTATCTTTATCATCGTTGATACGCCTTATTAAGGTGTGCCTCTGCCCAGTATTGAACGCGCGTTAATGCTACGACCACCGCCCAATAGATGAGTGCCACCGCTAAGTAAGCTTCAAAGAACTTGAAGCTGGATGACGCTTCCATTTGCGCCTGTGCCATGATTTCCGCAACCCCGAGAGTAAAGGCGAGTGACGTGGCTTTAATCATATCGATAAAGTAGTTCATCAAGGATGGCAGGGCGATACGCACCGCTTGCGGCAAGATGATACGTTGCATCGCTTGGCGGGTGGTCATGCCCACCGCCAGACTGGCTTCCATCTGACTACGATCCACGCCGGTAATGGCGGCGCGGATTGACTCGGCCATATAGGCAGAAAAGTGCAGGCTGATACCGATGACAGCGGCGGTAAAGGCTTCCATCCCTACCAAGGCGGGGATCACCTGAGGGAGACCATAATAAAGCAAAAATAGCTGCACCAATAACGGCGTGCCGCGGAAGAAGCTAATAAAAACTTGCGCTAAGCCATTGAGTAAAGGAATGCGAAACACGCGGATCAGTGCAATCGCCACGGCGAGGGCGAGCGCGAAGATGAGGCCCAGTACAGCCATCTCCATGGTGATCCCCAAATAACGCAGTAGCAGGGGAAACAAGGAGGCCATGTAATCAAAATCGAACGCCATGATTGACCTTTAAACAAAAAAGCCCGCCAACGCGGGCTTATTAAATGAAAGTAAACACTTACTTTTTAGTGATATCGCCACCAAACCATTTGGTTGAGATATCCGCCAAGGTGCCGTCTTCACGCATCGCGCTTAGCGCAGCATTGACTTCATCACGTAAGCGTTGACCACGCTCTGAGTCGACAAACGGCCATGCATTGGCAATGGTTTCAAAAGGTTGTCCTGCTAATTGTAGGGGCAGACCTGACTCTTTGATCAATTGTAGTGCGGAGAGGCGATCCATAATAAAGGCGTCGGCACGGCCCAGGGCCACATCGTGTTCAATCCCGGTTTCATAGGTTTTGATGTTGATGTCATCAGCGGCTGAATGTTCACGTAGTAGCTGCTCAAAGTTCGAGCCTAAGTTAACGGCCACGGTTTTGCCTTTCAGATCGGCGACCGCGTTAATGGCATCATTGCCTTTACGAACCGTGATTTGTGCGCCGTCCACCACATACGGGTCAGTGAACAGGTACTTCGCCTGGCGCTCATCGGTGATGGTGATTTGGTTTGAAATCGTATCGATACGGCCGGTTTGTAACAGACCAAACAGTCCTGAGAAGTTAGCGGTGACATACTCAACATCGTAGTCGTTGCGCGCGCCAATCTCGTCCCACAAATCAACCTCAAAGCCTTGCAGCTGGTCTTGTTTAACAAAGGTAAACGGAAAGTAGCGGCCAGACATGCCCACTTTTACTGTTTCAGAAGCAAAGGCGGGGGCAGTGAGAATCATGCTCACGCTGAGCAAGGCGTTGATGAACCATTTAGTCATGAAAAGCTCCGTAGTAACCACATCGATATTGATAAGGTGCGTAATATAGAGGGTGGCAGTGGCTCGCGAGAAATACCTTCTTGTTATGAGTCATAACTTATGCACCGCATTTTTCGCGTAAAACAGGGGATAATCCCGATATTGCTCAAGATTATGCACAAGGAAAGAACAGGATCATTGGCCAATCTGATCCTGTTCTTGTGAGTAAAACATGGGTTTGCTGTGGCGATCTCGCGTATTTCTGTGGGATCTATGTGAATAACTCGGATCTTATTCACTGATTTCGGGATCGTGTGGGTAGCGATCTGGACGCGACAGGAGTACCATTAAAGTCTTTCTCTTTTCGGTACAACTGCGTGGAGTCAAACGTGTCATCATCGCTTTGGTTGCAGTGTCTTGAACGTCTTCAAGATGATTTACCTGCGACAGAATTCAGTATGTGGGTACGGCCACTTCAGGCCGAGCTCAATGACAATACGTTGACCCTCTTTGCCCCAAACCGTTTTGTGCTTGATTGGGTGCGAGATAAGTATCTGCATCAAATTAATCAATTGCTGAACGAGTTTTGTGGTGTCGACGTACCCATGCTGCGCTTTGAGGTGGGGAGCAAACCGGTTGCCGCGACGCCGCAAGCGGCACCTGCCGGTCCTGCCGCTGCGCCCGCGCCGCAACAAGCCGCGCCTGCGCCGCCGCAAGGACGCGTGTGGGAGCCTGCCCCGTCGCCGGTGCAATCGGATGTTAATCATCGCTCCAACGTCAACCCCAAACACAAGTTCAATAACTTTGTTGAGGGTAAATCTAACCAGTTAGCCTTGGCGGCCGCGCGTCAGGTCTCAGATAATCCGGGTGCTGCCTACAACCCGCTTTTTCTGTATGGCGGCACGGGTTTAGGTAAAACGCACTTATTGCATGCGGTGGGGAATGCCATTTCTGACCGCAAAGCGGATGCGCGTGTGGTGTACATGCACTCAGAGCGCTTTGTGCAAGATATGGTCAAAGCGCTACAAAACAACGCGATTGAAGAATTTAAGCGTTATTACCGTAGTGTCGATGCATTGTTGATCGATGATATTCAATTTTTTGCCAACAAAGAACGCTCACAAGAAGAATTCTTCCATACCTTTAATGCGTTGCTCGAGGGTAACCAGCAGATCATTCTCACCTCCGACCGCTATCCTAAAGAGATAAACGGGGTCGAGGATCGCTTAAAATCGCGATTTGGTTGGGGCCTGACCGTGGCGATTGAGCCGCCTGAGCTGGAAACCCGCGTGGCGATTTTGATGAAAAAAGCGGAAGACCATGCCATTCGTTTACCTGATGAGGTGGCTTTCTTTATCGCAAAGCGTCTGCGCTCAAACGTGCGTGAACTGGAAGGGGCGCTTAACCGGGTGATCGCTAATGCCAACTTTACCGGGCGAGCGATCACCATCGATTTCGTGCGTGAAGCCCTGCGCGATCTGCTCGCCTTGCAAGAAAAATTGGTCACCATCGATAATATCCAGAAAACCGTGGCTGAATATTATAAAATCAAGATGGCAGACTTGTTATCCAAGCGTCGGTCTCGCTCGGTGGCGCGACCTCGACAGATGGCGATGGCGTTAGCGAAAGAGCTGACTAACCACAGCTTACCGGAAATTGGTGATGCATTTGGCGGTCGTGACCACACTACAGTACTGCATGCTTGTCGTAAGATTGAGCAACTGCGTGAAGAAAGTCACGACATTAAAGAAGATTACTCTAACCTGATTCGAACATTGTCGTCCTAATTATGAAATTTACTCTTACGCGTGAGCAATTACTTCAACCGCTTCAGCAAGTCTCTGGGGCGTTAGGCGGGCGTAGCACCTTGCCGATTTTAAGTAACCTATTAATTGAAGTGGCGGAGCAGCAACTTAAGCTGACGGCGACCGATATGGAGGTTGAGCTCAATGCCACCGCGCCGCTAGACAGTGAGCATCTTGATGGCGCTATCACTGTGCCCTCGCGTAAGTTTATGGATATCATCAAAGGCTTACATAGCGAAGCCCGTATCACAGTGGCGCAAGAAGGCGACCGCGTGGTGGTGCGCGCAGGGCGAAGCCGCTTTACCTTATCGACCTTACCGGCTTCAGATTATCCCAACATCGAAGACTGGCATGCCGAAGTGAGCTTACAAGTGCCGCAAAGCAAGCTGGATCATCTGATTGACGCCACCCAGTTTTCGATGGCAAATCAAGATGTGCGCTATTACCTTAATGGGCTTTTGTTCGAAACGGACGGGCACACATTGCGTACGGTCGGGACGGACGGCCACCGGATGGCGGTATGCCATTTGTCCATGGAAGAGGGGTTGCCCGCACAACAAGTGATTGTGCCACGTAAAGGCGTCAGTGAGTTGGCGCGTTTGCTCGATGACAGCGAGCACCCGGTGAATATCCAAATTGGCGCGTCCAATATTCGTGCGGTGGTGGGTAACGTGACTTTTACCTCTAAATTGGTGGATGGGCGTTTCCCTGACTATCGCCGTGTGTTGCCGCAATCAACCTCTCGTACGTTGGAAGTCAATTGCGCGGAGTTAAAGCAAGCGCTGTCATTGGCGGCGGTATTATCGAACGAGAAATTTCGCGGCGTACGAATGAATATTGAAGAGAGCGAGCTGCGTATCTCTGCCAATAACCCCGAGCAAGAAGAAGCGGAAGAGTTTTTGGAAGTCGACTATCAAGGTGAGCCAATTGAAATCGGTTTTAATGTCAGTTACGTGCTCGATGTGCTCAATGTTTTACGTTGTGACAAGGTGCGGTTTTCGATGACAGACGCGGTGGGCAGTACCTTGATTGAGGACTGCGATCGCGAAGACGCCATGTATGTTGTGATGCCAATTCGCCTCTAGGTTATGGCGCTATCACGACTGGTCGTTCACGACTTTCGAAATATTGAAGCCTGCGATATTGCATTGTCGTCAGGCTTTAACTTTTTAATTGGCCCCAATGGCAGTGGTAAAACCAGTGTCTTGGAAGCCATTCACTTTCTCGGTCATGGGCGCTCTTTTCGCAGCGCGCTTAATAGCCGAGTGATACGTCATCAACAACCTCATCTTACGGTACATGGTCGCGTAAAAACGCAAGATGGGATCTTGCTTCCGGTCGGGATTCAAAAGCGCCGAGATGGCAGTGCAGATGTTAAAATTGGTCAAGAAAAAGGGCAAAAGCTGGTGGCCCTGGCCAAAGTGCTGCCATTGCAATTGATCACCCCGGAAGGGTTCGAGTTGTTAACCGATGGCCCCAAGTTTCGTCGTGCGTTTATCGATTGGGGGGTGTTTCATTCTGAGCCAGGATTTTTTGAAGCGTGGACGCGCGTAAAACGCCTGACGAAGCAACGCAACGCCGCGTTGAAAACAGCGCGCCACTATGGCGATATCCAAGTATGGGATACGGAACTAGCACGCCTTGCCGAGCAAATCAGCGCATGGCGTCAAGCATACGTTGATGCGGTGGCCGCGCGAGCGACCGCATTGTGCCAAGCCTTTCTCCCCGAGTTCTCGATTCAGTTTCGCTTTTACCAAGGATGGGAGCGAGGTGCCGACTATCAGGCATTGTTGGCGGCGAACTTTGAGCGCGACCAGCAGATGGGATACACGGTGTCAGGCCCGCATAAAGCCGACTTGCGTATCAAGGTGGCAGGTACCCCAGTCGATGATGTGCTATCGCGCGGCCAGTTAAAACTCATGGTATGTGCACTTCGGCTTGCACAAGGCCAGTTATATAGCGAGGAGCAAGGTATTGCTTGTATCTACTTAATCGATGACTTTGCTTCCGAATTAGACAGTCGCCGGCGAGCACTCTTGGCCAGTGAGCTGACCCGTATCGGGGCTCAGGTTTTTGTTAGCGCCATTAGTGCCGATCAAGTCGCGGAAATTTGCGACGAAAATAGTAAGATGTTTCATGTGGAACATGGCAAAATTAACGCAGGATAAATAAGCGAGAGTAACTCAATGTCCAACGAATACGATTCATCGAGTATCAAGGTACTGAAGGGCTTGGATGCCGTGCGTAAGCGTCCGGGAATGTATATCGGCGATACCGACGATGGTACCGGCCTGCACCACATGGTGTTTGAGGTGGTCGATAACTCGATCGATGAAGCACTGGCCGGACATTGTAATGATATCGTGGCGACCATCCACGAAGATGGCTCGGTATCGGTTCGCGACGATGGTCGTGGTATTCCGGTCGRTATTCATGAGGAAGAAGGTGTATCGGCTGCACAAGTGATCATGACCGTCCTTCACGCCGGCGGTAAGTTTGATGACAACTCTTACAAAGTATCTGGCGGCCTTCACGGGGTGGGGGTGTCGGTGGTCAACGCCTTGTCAGAAAAACTCGAGTTGACCATTTGGCGTAATGGCCATKTTCACCAGCTTAACTTTGCTCACGGTGAGCCGTTGGGGCCGTTGGCTGAAATGGGGGAGACCGAACAAACCGGTACTCGTATTCGTTTCTGGCCAAGTGAAGAGACGTTCTCTGATATTAACTTTAACTATGACGTGCTTGCCAAGCGCTTGCGTGAGTTGTCTTTCCTTAATTCGGGTGTCTCCATTAAGCTGATTGACGAGCGCGAAGAAGACAAAGCGGATCACTTTAGATACGAAGGCGGGATCCGCGCGTTTGTTGAACACCTCAACAACAAGAAGACCTCCATCCACCCATCAGTCTTCCACTTTGAACACACCCGTGAAGACGGAGTGAGTGTCGAAGTGGCGATGCAGTGGAATGATGGCTATCAAGAGAATATCTATTGCTTTACCAACAATATTCCGCAGCGCGATGGCGGTACGCACCTGGCCGGCTTCCGCGCGGCATTGACGCGCACGCTCAACAGCTTCATGGATAAAGAAGGCTACTCTAAAAAGGCCAAAGCCGCGACGTCTGGCGATGATGCCCGTGAAGGCTTGACCGCAGTGGTCTCAGTGAAAGTACCCGATCCTAAGTTTTCCAGCCAGACCAAAGACAAGTTGGTGTCATCAGAAGTGAAGTCGGCGGTCGAATCCGCCATGAGCAGCCACTTATCAGACTTTCTGATTGAGCATCCGGCTGATGCGAAAGTGGTATGTACCAAGATCATTGACGCGGCCCGAGCGCGTGATGCGGCACGCAAAGCACGTGAAATGACGCGTCGTAAAGGCGCGTTGGATTTAGCTGGCCTTCCCGGCAAGCTTGCCGACTGCCAAGAAAAAGATCCGGCGTTATCCGAACTCTACATTGTGGAGGGTGACTCGGCGGGCGGCTCAGCCAAGCAAGGGCGCAACCGTAAGAACCAAGCGATTTTGCCTTTGAAAGGTAAGATCCTCAACGTCGAGAAAGCCCGGTTTGATAAGATGTTGTCCTCGCAAGAAGTGGCGACACTGATCACGGCAATGGGGTGCGGGATTGGCCGCGAAGAGTACGATCCGGATAAATTGCGTTACCACAGCATTATTATCATGACCGATGCGGATGTCGACGGCTCGCATATTCGTACCTTGCTGCTGACCTTCTTCTATCGCCAAATGCCAGAGTTGATTGAGCGTGGCTACATCTATATTGCTCAGCCACCGCTTTATAAAGTGAAAAAGGGCAAGCAAGAGCAATACATCAAAGATGATGAGGCGATGGAGCAGTATCAGGTGGCATTGGCGTTGGAAAACGCGTCATTGTTCGTGAACCCAGATGCGCCAGCGATGCACGGCGAGTCACTCGAGAAGTTGGTGAAAGAGTACAACGGTGTACTCAAGCTGATCCAGCGTATGAAGCGTCGCTATCCCGCCGCGCTGCTTAATGAGCTACTTTATCAACCTCGCTTGTCAGTCGACGACCTACGCGACGAGTGGGCCGCTAAGCAATGGGTAGAAAACATCGTTGAGATTTTGAATCGTAAGTCGACGGGAGAAAGCCAGTATCAGGCATCGTGCCGACTCGATGAAGAGCACCAAGTATGGGTACCAGAGCTGGTGGTGCGGACTCATGGTGTTGATTACAAGTACTTGGTGAGCTATGACTTCCTGAACTCGAAAGAGTACGGTCGAATCGCCAGCTTGTCAGAGACCTTGAATGATCTCTTGGATGAAGGGGCGTATGTCAAACGCGGTGAGCGTACCCAAGCGGTAGAGAGCTTTGAGCAAGCGCTCAACTGGTTGATTAAAGAGTCAACCCGTGGGGTATCTCGTCAGCGCTACAAAGGTTTGGGAGAGATGAACCCAGAGCAGCTTTGGGAAACCACCATGGATCCAGAGGGCCGTCGTATGATGCAGGTGACGATTCAGGATGCGGTTGCCGCAGATGAGCTGTTTACCACCTTGATGGGTGATCAAGTTGAGCCACGCCGTGCCTTTATCGAGAATAATGCACTGAAAGTAGAAAACCTCGATGTTTAATTGATAAACCAACTGTTTATCAACAAGTAAGGCCAGCATTGCTGGCCTTTTTCATATCTATTCGCGAGGCAAATCGCAATACATAACTGTTTGTATATACAGTTGTTTTTGGCACGAGTAATCTCGTCATTCTCTTAACAGCAGAGTGATAGGAAGCCTTATGTCTATAAAAACGCGTGCTAACCTCCAACTGGTTTATGTTTCTGATATTGAGCTTTCTGTGGGATTCTACCAGCAACTCTTTCAGTGCGAGCCGGTATTTACCAGCCCCAGGTATGTGGCATTTTCAGCGTCTGAACAGGGCGATGCCTTGTTTGCATTGTGGACAGGCGGCGAGCAGCCCTCACCATCAATCACCCGACTGAGTGAAATTGGCATTATGGTACCCACCAATGATGACGTTGATGCGGTTTTTGACCAATGGTCGAACAACCTAACCATCGAGGTGGTGCAGGCTCCTTATGATGATGTGTTTGGTCGAACCTTCGTGGTTCAAGATCCTGATGGGCATCTGGTGCGCGTAGCGCCGCTCGATTAGTGCGATGCGCTGGGGGAGAGTGGTGAGGTATAGAATAGTGCGCCACTCACGAAACAAAAAATTTTACTAACAGCCATTGAAATCAATTTGCGCAACCTTATACAGAGTAATGAGGCGATGCCATTGGGTCGCCGGGGGCTTGTCCGAGTTGGAAGGCCGTAGATAACATTTTATTGCTTCATAGGAAGGGTAAGATTATGCGTAACTTTGATTTCTCTCCACTCTATCGTACTGCAATTGGTTTCGATCGTTTATTCGATCTGGTTGAAAACAGCAATACCAATAATGCGGGTGGATTTCCTCCTTACAATATAGAGCAAAGCCAAGAAAACCAATACCGCATCACCATGGCGGTAGCAGGCTTTAGCCAAGATGAGGTGGATATCACTCAGCAAAAAAATAGCCTAATCGTCGCCGGTAAAAAGGGTGCACGTAATCAAGATACTAAGTTCTTGTACCAAGGCATTGCCGAGCGCGATTTCGAGCGCAAGTTCCAGCTCGATGATCATATTAAAGTGACAGGGGCAGACATGGAAAACGGCATGCTACATATTGATTTAGTACGCGAAGTACCAGAGGAAGAAAAGCCTCGTCGTATCGAAATCGGTAGCCGTTTGCTAGAAAACGCTGAGTAAACCTTAAATCCCGAGTGGTTCACGATAAGGGAGAGGGCAGCCATGCTGCCCTTTTTATCGACTATACACCTAAGACGAGCCTGCCAATCCGTCGTGACATCCGAAGCTGTAAAGCGCCGGATGATTTATCCCGTCCACATAGATCTGTAATACGTGACCAACACTCTGCCGCTGAATGAACAAATACTGGTGTTTCAGTTCCCAACCAAGAACGTCCTCTCTCGATAGATATATTACTGACGGCGAGAGTAATGTTTCACGTGAAACATAGAATACCAATAGCAAACCATCTCGTCTTGCCTTTTAAGCCTAGCCAATGGACGCTCGGGCTGACTACATAGATTGAATCGACGGCTATTTGGGAGAGTGTAGTGGTACGCCATAAGGGTAGTTCCGCTTGCAAGGAAAGCGTGTCATTAGCAGAGCTGGATGATGACTTTTTTGCTGTGAGCCTAATTGGTCTTAAGTGGTGCGAGATGAGCGACTACTTCACCTTGTCCAAAAGTCTCGTGCAATATTTGAATGACGAGTTGTTCTTTGAGTGTTGACTCAAAATATGAGATAGGAAATCTATAAAAGGTTTCACGTGGAACGTCTATTAGCCAGTGTTCCACGTGAAACTAAGGCTTATTCCTCGTTGTAGGCGCGCGCGACTTCTTCAGCGATAATATCAATGCCTTTCTGCATCATCTTGTCATCTTGCACGTAGTTCATTCGGATACATTGCTTAGCATGATCCCAACCTTCGTGATCGACACCAATAAAGAAGTACTCGCCGGGTACCACCAGCACACCGCGCGCTTTTAAACGTTTATATAGCTCTTGGGTGGAGATAGGGAGATCGTTGAACCACAGCCATAGGAAGATGGCACCTTCTGGTTTATGAACACGAACACGTTCATCGTTAATGGTTTCAAGCACCATGTTTAATATTCTTTGCGACTTTTTCTGATAGAAGGGACGAACGACGTCTTTACTCAGGCGGAGTAGGTCGCCACGCTCTATCATTGAAAGTGCCATCGCTGGCCCAACACTGTTGGGAGATAAACTTACAATGCCATTGATATTTGACATGGCTTGGATGACATCTTCGTTGGCGATCACAATGCCGCAACGCACGCCTGGTAAACCCAGCTTGCTCAAGCTTGAGCAGAGTATGGTGTTTTCATTCCAAAACGGTGCGACGTCTTCAAAAATGATATCAGGGAAGGGGGTACCGTACGCGTTATCGATAATTAGTGGAATATTGTTATCACGTGCCAACTGATCAAGCTGATGGATTTCGCTATCAGTGAGTACATTGCCGGTCGGGTTGGTCGGGCGGGAGGCACAGATGGCGCCAATGTTGTCATCAATTGTTAGGCGACTAAAGTCGACGTGATATTTGAATTGACGGTTGTCGAGCAATTCTATTTCAGGCTGGTAGCTGACGAAAATGTCGTCGTTAATTCCGGCGTCACCGTAACCGATATATTCCGGCGCGAGAGGCAGTAAGATTTTTTTGTCGGTGCCATCAGCGTATCGTCCAGCCAATAGATTAAACAGATAAAAGAACGCACTTTGGCTGCCATTGGTCAGCATGATGTTTTTACTTGAGAGTTGCCAGCCATAGGTTTTATTAAGAAGCTCGGCGAGTGCGTTGAGTAAGGCTGACTTGCCTTGTGGGCCATCATAGTTGGCCATCGCATGAACGAGGCTTCCATCATCGAGCATCGATTGGCTCAGTGTTTTGAAGTAATCGAGCATTTCCGGTATCGCAGCGGGGTTGCCGCCACCCAACATAATGGCGTCTGGGTTACGTAAGCCATCATTCAGATCGTCCATTAGTTGCGTGATGCCTGAGTGGTTAGCGAGTTTCTCGCCAAAGTGAGTGACTTCCATGGTTACTGCCTTCAAGGTTCGGTGTTGTTGTTATGGTTAAACAGCCATCAACATACAACAATCTATTGTGCAAAAGAAAGTATCGAGAGCTCGTTATCGGATAATCAATAGGCCTTGCGATTGACGGACTTGTTACGTTATCGGTACACCTTGACCGAACCATTGCAGCAGTGATTTAGGCGCTGATTGTTCCACGTGAAACCATGATGACGCTTCGACAATCATGCGATGGATTGGATAGGGAGAGAGATAATCACGGGTAAGGCGTTAAGAGTAGATACACCTTAATTCAATAAAAAAGCCCCGCGTTATAGCGGGGCCGAGTCGTGTATTGCTGATAATTACTTCTGTAGAACAGAGATATCTGCCACGTTGAGGAACTGCTCACGGATAAGGTGAAGTATCGCCAAACGGTTGGCTTTCAGTGCAGGATCATCTGCCATGACCATCACGTTATCAAAGAAGGTATCAACTGGTGTGCGCAATTGCGCCAGCTCGGTCAACGCGCCTTGATAATCGCTGTCAGCAAATAAAGGTTTAACCGCAGCGACTTTCTCTGCCACTACGTCCGCCAATGCTTTTTCAGCGTCTTCTTGTAGCAAGCTAGCATCGACGCTGCTAGGGAGCTCGCCGTCATACTTGGCCAAGATATTACCTACACGCTTATTGGCGGCGGCGAGTGCTTCGGCTTCTTCCAGACTGCGGAAGTGCGACACCGCTTTAACGCGGCTGTCAAAGTCAGCAGGCTTGGTTGGACGACGGGCTAAAACCGCTTGGATAATATCGACGCTATAGCCCATATCTTGGTACCAGGCGCGGAAACGACCTAGCATAAAGTCGAGGACATCCGCCTCTACCTCTTTGTGAGTCAGACGGTCATCGTACTGAGCCTTGGCATCGCGGATGAGGTCGACAAGATCAAGCTGATAGCCGTTCTCGACGATAATACGCAGAACGCCTAACGCGGCACGACGCAGGGCGAAGGGGTCGCTGCCTTTAGGTGCTTGACCAATCCCAAAGATGCCCACGATGGTATCCATTTTGTCAGCCATCGCGAGTGCTGAGGAGACCGGCGTCGTAGGTAGCTTATCACCGGCAAAGCGCGGCCAGTATTGCTCATTCAGCGCCAGCGCTACGGCTTCGGGCTCGCCATCATGACGTGCGTAGTGCATGCCCATCACGCCTTGGGTTTCAGTGAATTCAAACACCATCGAGGTCATTAAGTCACACTTTGCCAGTTGGCCTGCGCGCTCAGTGTGTGCCTTGTCGGCACCGATACGCTCTGCTATCTGTCCTGCGAGTGCAGTAATGCGGTCGGTTTTATCTTTGATGGTACCCAATTGCTTTTGGAATACCGCGCTATCTAGCTCTGGCAGGCGATCAATCAATGGGCGCTTGCGGTCTGTATCAAAGAAGAACTCTGCATCCGCGAGGCGAGGGCGCACGACTTTTTCATTCCCAGAGATAACCTGCGTCGGATCTTTCGATTCGATGTTAGACACGAAGATGAACTTGGGCAGTAGCTCGCCATTAGCGTCATAAACCGGGAAGTACTTTTGGTCGCCTTTCATGGTGTACACCAGCGCTTCTGATGGCACCTTAAGGAACTTGTTCTCAAAAGAGGCAGTCAGTACCACTGGCCATTCCACCAAAGAGGTGACTTCTTCAACCAAGTCGTCATCAAGCTCAGCAACCCCACCAACCGCGTCAGCCGCTGCTTTGGCATCTTTAATAATCAATGCTTTACGCTTTTCATAATCGGCCATGACCTTACCTTCACGCTCAAGGCGCTCTGGGTATTGGTCAGCATGATCCAGCGTTAAGCTCGATTCACCCATAAAGCGGTGACCTCGAATCACGCGATCGGATGCCACGCCAAGAATGGTGCCTTCAATCAAGGTGTCCCCATACAGCATCACCAAGGTTTTCACTGGGCGGATAAACTGGGTGTCTTTGTCACCCCAGCGCATGGGTTTAGGAATAGGCAGTTTGCTTAGGGCGTTATCGGCCAGTACCGGCAATAAGGCGTCGATGGCTTGGCCAGGTACGTGTTGACGATACAGCAACCACTCACCTTTATCAGTTTTTAGGCGCTCGGCTTCGCTCACATCAATCCCATTACCGCGCGCCCAACCCATGGCGGCTTTGGTGGGATTGCCGTCTGCGTCAAAGGCGGCGCTGACCGCAGGACCGCGTTTCTCAACCACTTTATCTGGCTGGCGATCGCTCAAAGCAGCCACTTTAAGTGCTAAGCGACGCGGGGAGGCGTACCAAGTAATCCCTTGGTGGCTCAGATCAGCGTCTTTCAATTGTGCGTCGAATTGGCTGGCAAAAGCTTCAGCCAAGGTGCGCAAGGCTGTGGGTGGTAGCTCTTCAGTGCCGAGCTCAATCAGGAAATTTTGCGTTGCCATGATGCTCCCTTATTTGCTGTGTCGGCACATCGGGAAGCCTAGCGCTTCGCGAGATGCGTAGTAGGCTTCGGCGACACGTTTAGTCAGTGTGCGAATGCGCAGAATATAGCGTTGACGTTCAGTCACTGAAATGGCTTTGCGCGCATCCAGTAGGTTGAACGCATGACCGGCTTTTAGGATCTGTTCGTAAGCAGGCAAAGGGAGCGGCTGCTCGATATCCAGTAGCTTGGTACTTTCGGCTTCGCACTGATCAAAGTAGCGGAACAGAAAATCAACATCAGCGTGTTCAAAGTTATAGGTTGATTGCTCCACTTCGTTTTGGTGGAAAATATCGCCGTAGGTCACTTTGCCAAATGGGCCATCGGTCCAAACCAGATCATACACAGAGTCGACTTCTTGAATGTACATCGCCAGACGTTCGATACCGTAGGTAATCTCACCCGTGACCGGTTTACATTCCAATCCGCCGACTTGCTGGAAGTAGGTAAACTGGGTGATCTCCATCCCGTTCAGCCAGACTTCCCAACCTAGGCCCCAAGCGCCCAGCGTTGGGTTTTCCCAGTTATCTTCCACAAAGCGAATGTCGTGGACTTCTGGATCAATCCCCAGCACACGCAGCGAGCCTAAATACAGCTCTTGAATGTTATCGGGTGACGGCTTCAGGATGGTTTGAAACTGGTAGTAATGCTGCAGACGATTCGGGTTCTCGCCATAACGCCCATCGGTAGGACGACGAGAAGGTTGAACGTAAGCCGCTGCAATGGGCTCTGGACCAAGTGCACGCAAGCATGTCATCGGGTGGGAGGTACCTGCACCCACTTCCATGTCTAGCGGCTGAACAATGGTACAGCCTTGCTGGGCCCAATAATCCTGCAGCGCGAGGATCATACCCTGAAAGGTTTTGATATCGAATTTATGCATTGTCAGGTTCGCGCGAGTTGATGAATGGAGAAAATAGCTGGCAATTATAACTCGCAGCGCGCCCAAGCAGTAGGGGGCTGGCGGATTTTTGTGCGCCTTTGATGCGCTTATTTTCTGCGTACGGGGGCAGGAGGAATAGAAGTTGCCAAGCGAGTGTTCAAATCGTACACTAGCGGCGTCTTGGGGAGTAGTCGACCACTGCACAGTCAGTGGGGCAATCATCAACATAGTTGAAGCAAAATCTTCATGGTGATTGCAAGCCTGCCATTAGGTGCTCTGGGCTTGACGAGACCAACGACAATCGCACGAACCGGGGTGGGGCGTGTGTGTTGTCGTGGTTGAATCATAATAAGCCCTGCCCCAGATGAGCAATGTCATGAGCGTTCTTGCTATTTCTATCTCCACCGTCACCTTGGCGGAAATCGGGGATAAAACCCAATTATTATCGCTAGCGTTGGCGACCCGGTTTCGAAAACCTGCGGTGATTGTCAGTGCCATTTTATTGGCGACACTAGTGAATCACGCCATTGCCGCCTGGCTTGGCGTGGTCGCGGCCGATATCCTGACCGATACCGTATTGCATATCATTTTGATTATCAGCTTTAGTGTGATGGCGGTATGGATGCTGATCCCTGACAAGCTTGAAGATGAAGGGATTCAGGGCAAAAGCGCGTTTTGGGCGAGCTTCTGTGCGTTTTTTGTCGCAGAAATTGGCGATAAAACCCAGCTCGCCACCACGGCATTGGGGGCACAGTTTAATGAAGCATTGTGGGTGGTGGTGATTGGGTCAACCATTGGTATGCTGCTAGCCAACGTCCCTGTGGTGCTGGCCGGTGATAAAATTCAGCGCCATGTCCCGCTCGCTGCCGTACGGGCGCTCGCCGCAGCCATGTTTGCGGCGTTGGCTGTACTGGATACCTGGTATCTATTGAGTTGACGCAAGACAATGGTGAATCGGTAAGGGTTGGCGTTATGCCAGCCCTTTTTTGATCAAAAACTGGAATGGCACGCTCTCTGTTTGGGCTGCGACCAGGGTATGGTCCATAAAGCGACAAAAGCTGGGAATATCCCGTGTTGTGGAGGGATCATCCGCGGTAATCAGCAAGGTCTGACCGTCATCCATATGACGGATACGCTTACGCACCATCATTACAGGTTCCGGGCAGCGCAAGCCTAAGGCATCGAGTTGGAGATCAGCGTGGTCAAAAGCGAGTGTCATTGTTGTTACCTCAAAAAGTGTCGACTTGATCATACTTATGGCGACAAATTATTCAATCAGGGTTGCGCTTGTAAATGGTTTGTGTAGATTATTTAACAAGTTATTAACTAAAGGCGAGAGCATGAGAAAAGCGCAAACGGGCAAATTGAGCTTGGCTTATGGACACCGTATCGCTGCTTACACAGGGCTGAGCGGATTCGCTTTTTGGGGATTAACGCATAGTCATGAGCACACTCTCTTGGCAACACTAGCAGTCTGCGCCGCAGCTTTGGGGTTATTGGTAGAAGCCTTATCGGCCTCAACGCCACGCTCGCAGCCTGACTAGGCTAACTCACTCAACAGCTACACTCACTCCCAGTTTTCTTGGGCTTCCCCGCTCTTCGAGCGGGATTTTTTTTGTCTGTGCGTCGACAAAAAAGACCAATCCATCACAAAGATTGGCCTTTTGCTTGCGTTAGCCTTGGTAAGCGATATCAATCACGACGCGACCTTTAACCTCGCCCTGAATAATTTTATTCGCATACTCTGGGGTTTGCGCCAGAGCGATGGTGTGGCATGCCTGTTCAAAGTAGCTGGCGGGCAATAGCTTGGTCAGTGACTGCCACGCAGCTTGACGTTGCGCTTTCGGGCAAGAGACGGAGTCAACTCCTTGCAATCGCACATTGCGCAAAATAAACGGCATCACAGTGGCGGGTAAGTCAAAACCGCCGGCAAGGCCGCATGCGGCAACCGTGCCCCCGTAGTGGATTTGTGAGAGAACATTGGCGAGCATTTGACTCCCAACAGTATCAATCGCGCCTGCCCACTGTTGCTTATCCAGCGGGCGGCCGGGTGCGCTAAAGGACTCGCGTGGGAGTACCTCGTCAGCGCCCAGTTGTTTAAGCCACGCTTGATTGTCTTCAAGACGGCCTGTGACGGCACTGACGCGATAGCCCAATGCATGCAATAAGGTGACCGCGACAGAGCCAACGCCGCCACTGGCACCGGTGACTAACACTGGGCTATCTTCAGGTTTGACGCCACCATCGATTAAGGCTTGCACACATAACATCGCGGTAAACCCCGCGGTGCCTACCATCATTGCTTGTTGCGCAGAGAGTCCCTCTGGAAGGGGAACGAGCCAGTCGCCATTAACACGCGCTTTCTCTGCCATGCCTCCCCAGTGTGCTTCACCGACGCCCCAACCAGTAAGCACCACTTTATCTCCGGGTTGATAGTCGGGGTGTTGGCTATCAGCAACCGTGCCGGCAAAGTCGATACCTGGCACCATCGGGAATTGGCGAACAATCTTGCCTTTTCCGGTGATGGCCAAGCCGTCTTTATAATTCAAGGAGCTAAAATCGACATCGACAGTCACATTACCGTCTGGGAGCAAATCGTCATCGAGCGAGGTGATTTTCGCGAAGGTTTGYTTCTCGTGTTGTTCAAGGACAAGCGCGTTAAACATAGCATTCTCCCGGTTGAAGTCTGTGAGCGGCCATACTAGGCCGGATGAAGTGACCACCACTTGCGTTACATCAATCACTATGCGATTGCGAGCGGGGTGACGCAAGCCAAAAAAAAGAGCGGACTCAGCCGCTCTTTGTTAATGATAGGTTCATCGTTAGACGCGTTCGAACACAGTGGCGATGCCTTGGCCTAAGCCAATACACATGGTTGCCAAACCTATCGTCGCATCTTGGCGCTCCATTTGATGTAACAAGGTGGTCGAGATGCGTGCACCGGAACAACCTAATGGGTGACCCAGCGCAATGGCACCACCGTTGAGGTTAACCTTGTCATCCACTTTGTCCATCAGGCCAAGATCTTTGACACAAGGCAAAGACTGGGCGGCAAATGCCTCATTCAGTTCGACCAAGTCAATGTCATCGATGCTTAGGCCCGCACGTTTGAGCGCTTTTTTGGTCGCAGGGACTGGACCGTAGCCCATAATCGAGGGATCGCAACCCGCAACGCCCATGGCGCGGATACGTGCACGGATAGGCAGCCCCAAGGTTTTGGCCTTTTCTTCACTCATCACCAGCATTGCAGAGGCACCATCCGATAATGCCGACGACGAGCCAGCGGTGACTGTGCCATTGGCAGGGTCAAAGGCTGGGCGCAGGCCAGCGAGGCTCTCGACGGTGGTTTCGGGACGAATGACTTCATCGTCTTCCACTAACGTCAATAAGCCATCGGCATCATGGCCTTCAATGGGCGCAATCTCATCTTTAAAGCGGCCTTCCACGGTGGCGGCATGCGCACGGGCGTGGGAGCGCGCAGCAAATTGGTCTTGCATTTCACGGCTGATGCCATGCATACGGCCGAGCATTTCAGCAGTGAGCCCCATCATGCCTGCCGCTTTGGCAACGGACTTCGACATCCCTGGGTGGAAGTCGACCCCATGATTCATCGGCACGTGACCCATGTGTTCAACCCCACCAATGATGAAGGTATCGCCGTCACCCACCATAATCGCGCGAGCCGCATCGTGTAGTGCCTGCATCGACGAGCCACACAGGCGGTTGACGGTAGTCGCGCCCACATTATGTGGAATGCCAGCAAGGAGTGCCGCATTACGGGCAATATTAAAGCCTTGCTCGAGTGTTTGCTGTACACAGCCCCAGTAAATGTCTTCAATGCTGGTGCTTTCTACCGCAGGGTTGCGCGCCAACAGAGATTTCATCAAGTGCGCTGAGAGATCTTCGGCGCGGACGTGGCGAAACACACCGCCTTTTGAGCGGCCCATTGGGGTACGGATACAGTCAACGATCACTACATTGTTCATTGTTCTCTCCTTAAACTTAGGCTGATTGCGGTGCGTTGACCGGTGTGACATCAAAGTAAGCCTGTTTATCGCCGGCACGACGTTTCATATCCGCAGGAACATGATACAAAGCGCCGAGATCAGAGAATTTGTCTGCCATGGCGACGTAGTTATCAACACCCAAGGTATCGACATAACGGAAAGCACCACCTCGGAATGGCGGAAAGCCAATGCCATACACCAAGGCGATGTCTGCCTCAGCCGGAGAGGCGATAATGTTTTCTTCCAGACAACGGGCGACTTCGTTGATCATCGGCACCATCATGCGCGCGATAATGTCTTCGTCACTGATCTCTGCCTGGCCACCCTGGATGACGGGGGCGAGCAGTTCAGGGACAGCTTCATCAGCCTCTTTTTTCGGCTTGCCTTTTTTATCTGTGCTGTAGCGGTAGAAACCTTTGCCGTTTTTCTGACCGAAGCGCTCGGCTTCAAACATCACATCAATGGCATCGCGGCCAGATTTGCTCATACGATCTGGGAAGCCTTCCGCCATCACCGCCTGTGCGTGGTGCGCGGTATCAATCCCGACCACGTCTAGCAGATACGCCGGACCCATCGGCCAGCCGAATTGTTTTTCCATGATCTTGTCAATGCGTTGAAAGTCTACGCCGTCGCGTAGTAGCAAGCTAAAGGCATGGAAGTAGGGGAACAATACGCGGTTGACGAAAAAGCCGGGGCAGTCGTTCACCACCACGGGTGATTTACCCATCTTGGCGGCGTAGGCCACGACGCGTGCAATGGTCTCATCAGAGGTTTTATCGCCGCGGATAACTTCCACTAATGGCATGCGGTGAACTGGGTTAAAGAAGTGCATGCCACAGAAGTTTTCAGGGCGCGATAAAGACTTCGCCAGTGTGTTGATAGGAATCGTGGAGGTGTTAGAGGCAATCACCGTCTCTTCGCTAACCAGCGCTTCGACCTCTTTGAGCACACTGGTTTTCACTTTCGGGTTCTCGACTACGGCCTCGACCACCACATCGCTGTGCTCAATGCCAGCATAGTGGAGGCTTGGAGTGATTGACGACAGCACTTGACCCATTTTAAAGCCATCGACGCGTCCACGCTCTAACTGCTTATTCAGCAGCTTGGTTGCTTCTTTCATGCCGAGGTCTAGCGAAGCCTGGGCGATATCTTTCATCATCACAGGTACGCCTTTAAGCGCCGATTGGTAGGCAATACCGCCGCCCATAATGCCCGCGCCGAGCACAGCGCCTCGCTCCGTATCTTTACCTTGTTTGGCGGCTTGTTTGGCGTTGCCTTTGATGACTTGGTCATTGAGGAAAATCCCCACCAAGGCTTGCGCCACATCGGTTTTAGCCAGCTTAACGAAATAGCGATTTTCAACCTTGAGCGCCTCATCGCGTGTCATCCCTGCGGCTTCTTCAATGGCCGTCACGGCGGTCATTGGTGCGGGGTAATGCTTGCCAGCAACTTGCGCCACCATACCTTTGGCCATGGTAAAGCTCATCGCCGCTTCGGTACGATTCAGACCCAAAGGTTGTTTTTTCTGTTGGCGACGACTCTGCCAATCAATTTTCTCGTCGATTGCTTGGCTAAGCATTCGAATCGCTGCGTCGCGAAGGTTGTCATTCTCGACGACCGCATCTACCAAGCCTTCTTTGAGAGCGGCAGAGGCACGTTTGTCTTTACCTGCCGTGATGATTTCCATCGCAGTATCCGCGCCGATAAGCCGCGGCAAGCGCACGGTGCCACCAAAGCCTGGCATGATGCCTAACTTGGTTTCAGGCAGGCCAATACGCGCATCCTTGCCCGCGACACGCAGATCCGTGGCGAGTATGCATTCACAGCCACCGCCTAGCGCATGACCCTTGATCGCGCTAAGGGTTGGGTAGGGCAAGTCTTCTAAACGATTGAAAATGGCATTGGCGCGAGATACCCAATCAGACAGTTCTTGGTCGGGTTTAGCGAACAGGCCGAGAAACTCGGTGATGTCGGCACCGACAATAAAGGCTGATTTGGCAGAGGTTAGCAACAGCCCCTTGATGTCATCGCGACCCGACAAAGCATCGAGGGCTTGGTCTAAGCTTTCTAGCGTTGCCAAATCCAGTTTGTTGACAGAACCTTGGCTGTCTAAGGTCAGCTCTGCAATGCCGTTATCCAATGCACGAACTGAAAGGTTATCTCCTTGGTAGATCATGGTTGTTCTCCACGTTGGCAGTACCATCCTGGTTGAATAGTGTTCTGGTTAGACCAGATGCGACCTAGTGTGGATCATTGTTATAAGAAATGACAACCAAAAGTTAAACGAATGTTTAAAATATGTGGTGTGGGTTGTTTTTACTATGGCCGAGTCCCTGTCGTGCTTGGGGGAATATGGTACAGTGCGTCGCTGAGACACAAAGGGTGTACCAGGATGCCAATCACGCCATATGCCGTGCCAGCCGAAACCGTAAGGCACGAGCTTGAAATAAAAAAAAGTCGGTTTATCACCTATCTTGCCCATACGCCTGGAGAAGAAGAGGCGAAGCAGTTTATTCAGTCGCTGCGAGAAACGTACCCTGATGCTCGCCATCACTGCTGGGCATTTGTCGCAGGTCGGCCTGAATCTTCCGTGCAATGGGGATGTGGTGATGACGGTGAGCCCGCGGGAACCGCAGGTAAGCCGATGCTTGCGCAACTTTCAGGCGCGAACGTTGGTGAGGTTTGTGCGGTGGTGGTGCGCTACTTTGGTGGGATCAAATTGGGTACTGGCGGGCTGGTAAAGGCGTATGGCAGTAGTGTGCAACAAGCCCTGGGCCTTTTGACCACGCGGGAAGTGGCAGTGACCGTCCCTTACACGATAAGCTGTGAATATGCTCACATTGACACGATAGAGTCATTGCTTAAGCAGCACGATGGCGTTCAGCTCGATGCAGAATTCAGCCATAATGTGCGACTGAGTGTGCGTATCGATGCGCGCTATATCGATGTGTTTCTTGAGGCACTTAAAAATCAAACTCGCGGGCAAGCACACGCGCACCCGTTAGAACATAAGACAACGTCAGGCACTTAGCCTGCTTTACGTGTAACGACGAGACGGTAGAAAGTCGCTACCGCCGATAAGAGGGCCACGTCAGGCTATGCAATTTCGTTCCATTACCCGCATTGTCGGACTCCTGCTGGCCCTGTTCAGCATTACCATGCTAGCGCCTGCGCTGGTTGCGTTTATCTATCGCGACGGTGCGGGCTATCCCTTTGTATTAACGTTTTTCCTCCTGCTAGCGGGTGGTGGGTTACTTTGGTTCCCTAACCGAAACTATCGACACGAGCTTAAAGCACGTGATGGTTTTTTGATTGTTGTCTTATTCTGGACGGTGATCGGTAGCGCCGGCTCGGTGCCGCTGATGTTATCGGAGCAACCCGATTTATCGGTCAGTGAAGCCTTTTTTGAATCCTTTTCTGGCTTAACCACGACGGGGGCAACCGTCATCGTGGGGCTGGATGAGCTTCCCAAAGCGATTTTGTTTTATCGCCAACTGCTTCAATGGCTCGGGGGCATGGGGATCATTGTGCTGGCAGTGGCAATCTTGCCTGTGCTCGGTATCGGTGGGATGCAGCTATATCGAGCTGAGATCCCAGGCCCTGTGAAAGATACCAAAATGACACCACGGATAGCGGAGACGGCCAAAGTGCTTTGGTATATCTACCTGACGTTAACCGTGAGCTGTGCCTTGGCTTATTGGCTGGCGGGTATGTCTGCGTTCGATGCCATTGGGCATAGCTTTTCAACCGTGGCGATTGGGGGGTTCTCAACCCATGATGCCAGCATTGGGCATTTTGATAGCACTGCCGTTAATCTTATCACCGTGGTGTTTTTACTGATCTCTGCGTGTAACTTTTCGCTTCACTTTGCGGCCTTTGCTAATAATGGGCTCAATCTAAAGTTTTACTTGCGCGATCCAGAATTTCGCGCATTTTTGGTGATTCAGCTTCTATTATGGCTGGTGGTGTTTGCCATGCTGAGTGGACATCAGGTTTATAACAGCTCCACGGAAACCTTCACCCAGGCGCTATTTCAGTCGGTATCAATATCAACCACCGCGGGTTATACCACCACTACGTTTGCTCACTGGCCCTTGTTTCTCCCTGTTTTACTCTTGTTCTCGTCATTTATTGGTGGGTGTGCAGGCTCGACTGGTGGCGGGATGAAAGTGATTCGCATCCTGCTGTTGTCACTGCAAGGGACGCGCGAGCTAAAACGCCTGGTGCACCCACGCGCGGTATACACCGTTAAAGTGGGTAATAAGGCGTTAAGGCAGCAAGTGGTCGATGCCGTATGGGGTTTTTTTTCCGCCTACGCATTAGTGTTTGTCATTTGTATGTTGGCTTTGATAGCGACAGGCATTGAAGAACTCACAGCTTTCTCCGCCGTTGCTGCGACTCTCAATAACCTAGGACCAGGGCTAGGCGAAGTGGCTGCTCACTTTGGCGATATTAATGACACGGCGAAGTGGGTATTGATCCTTGCGATGTTGTTCGGCCGTTTAGAGATATTTACATTATTAGTTTTATTTACGCCTACATTCTGGCGGAGCTAGTTGAATAGGGAAGGAGAGGACATGAGCGAGCAAACCGACGCAGTGCAGAAAGTCTTGTTGCTACATTCGAGCCGAGAAGGGCAGACCAAAAAAATCCTGCACTTTATCGAGACGCAGCTTGGCTCGTCGGCGCAGTGTGAGATTAAGGATATTCATCAGCTTCCTTCAGCGGATTTAACAAAGTACGACCGGGTTTTGATTGGCGCGTCTATTCGCTATGGCCACTTTAATAAAAAGCTGTATCAATTTATTGAAGCACATGCAGATCAGCTTAAAGCGGCGAAAGCAGCATTCTTTAGTGTCAATCTCACTGCGCGTAAACCAGGCAAAGATACGCCAGAAACCAGCGCTTATAGCCGTAAGTTTATCGAGAAGTCACCTTGGACGCCTGAACTGCATGGCGTCTTTGCTGGCGCACTCTATTATCCACGCTATAAATGGTTCGATCGGATGATGATTCGCTTAATCATGCACATTACCGGTGGGGAAACGGATACGACCAAAGAGGTGGAATACACCGATTGGCAAAAAGTCGAGGAGTTCAGCGAGCAATTTGCCCGTTTTTAGGCCATAACGTTGATTGTTTGACCGAATGGCGACTTTTTCCTAAAAAAGTCGCTTTTTAGTCTTGCCAAGGTGAGCAACTTCTCTATAATGCGCCTCCATCGACACGGCACGCAGGGCAAGCGCTCAGCGAGCATGTCGAGGCAAAAATCAAATAAAAATAAACGCTTGACGTGAGTTTTTAAAAGATTAAGATAGCCGTCCACTTAACGCTAAGCGTTAGGGAAGTCAAAAAGAGGTTTTGTTTCACCCGGTTGGGTTGAAAATGAAAGATAAAATTTCTTCTTGACTTTAACGGCAAGGCGCGTAAGATACGCAGCCCTGACCAAGCGAAGCGCCGCTTCGCACAGTCAACGCTCTTTAACAATTTGACCTATGCAATCTGTGTGGGCACTCGTTAAGAATAGATAAAAAGATTTATTCGATGAGCTGAGTGACCAAACGATAACTTTTAGTTATTCGGCACAGTCAATTCGTTTGTCTCTTCGGAGATAAACAGTAATCAGTATTCATTGAGCAGTTTCTACGGAAACACCAAACTTAAATTGAAGAGTTTGATCATGGCTCAGATTGAACGCTGGCGGCAGGCCTAACACATGCAAGTCGAGCGGAAACGGCAGCATTGAAG
>NZ_MUES01000032.1:0-29487 GCF_001995745.1 Salinivibrio sp. ML323
ATATTATTTTACATAGTAGTGTGTTTTTTGTGCGGTTAGTCGGCCGGTTAATGGTAAATAGCGCTTGGCTTGCCATGATTAAACCAACAAGCGCTTCGAGGTTATCAAGCACAAACATACCCCATATAGCGATGAAAATCGGAGTATCACTTGTCTCAAAACCTTGCCACCGTCAGTCAACGAGCTTTGCTACCTGAACGTATAGCCAGCCTCATCAATGCGCTTTCTAGCGGCGTGTACGAACGCGAACATACTATCAAGATGTGTTTGTTGGCCGCGCTTGCCGGTGAAAGTATCTTCTTACTGGGTCCACCCGGGATTGCGAAAAGTTATATCGCTAAACGATTGATTGAGGCATTTGATAACAGCCAGTTTTTTGAATACTTGATGACTCGATTTTCCACGCCGGAAGAAGTATTTGGCCCGCTCTCGATTCAGGCGCTGAAAGATGAAGGTAAATATGTACGCTTGACCGATGGCTATTTGCCCAATGCCGACGTGGTCTTCTTGGACGAAATATGGAAAGCAGGGCCGGCGATCCTCAACACCTTGCTGACCGTGGTCAACGAACGCACCTTCAAAAATGGCGAGCATGTTTATCCTGTTCCTATGCGTTTATTGGTGACTGCGTCCAACGAATTACCCGAGCCGGACAGTGGGCTCGATGCCTTGTACGATCGCATGTTGCTACGAGTGTTCGTCAATCGGATCCAAGAGAAGAAAAACTTCAAACTGATGCTTACCGAGCCCAGCCAGGATGAAGCAACGGTGGCCGATAAGTTGAAAATTAGCCATCAAGAATATCAGCATTGGCAGACCATTATTCCCACACTGGATCTGCCCGATGCGATATTCGAAAAACTCTACACCCTAAAACAACGGGTAGAAAATGCCGGCAGTGAGCAATCACAGTTCGATCCAAGTGAGCTTTATGTGTCGGATCGCCGGTGGAAAAAAGCAGTGCGTTTGCTAAAAGCGGCCGCTTTTTTCAATGGTCGTGACGAAGTCGCTCCACTGGACTTATTGTTACTGGAAGACTGTCTATGGCATAGCCCAGAATCGCGCGATGTGGTGCAAACCGTGATGCAGGCATTTGCCAAAGAGGTGCTGTTCGATCAACAAGAAGTACTCGCTTTGATCGATGACGTCAAAGTGGCGTTAGAAGAGATTGAGCAAGATACGGCTGAGGCGCTGACCTATAGACAAGAGACGGCCACCGCTGGACTCACGCGCAAAGCAATGATTGACGTGAGTCAGTCGCCTCGCTTCACGGTCAACCAAAGTCGAGACTTGGTGCGTTTTGTCCTCCTTCGGGCCAACCCATCGGTGTCAGAGCAAGAAAAAGGTGACAGTCGCTGGGTATATCTCGATGCGTCCGACATTGAGAAAAAGTTAAAAACAGGCAGCACAGACTTATATGGCTATGTGAATAAAAACAATCACCTGTGCCGGCTCACGTTAGAGTGGGATGCGCAGCACGCCTTGGTCATTAAAGATATCGCTAATCGGCCGGTGCCGATGGCCTTGGTGGGGGTTAACGATCCCAGCGAATCGCAGCTAGCAGATTGGAAGCAACAAACCGATCAGGCGCTTGAGCAATTGCAACACGCACAGTTTTTAATTCGTCGCGCGCGCAGTCAACTCAATGCTGGGTTACCGCATTTATTTGCGCAACCGGATCTGCTGGAAATCGCATCAGCGAGTTTGGTGGATGTTGAACATGAGGTTAAAACGCAGATCGATAACCTAGAGCGCCAAGTTAATCGTTTAGCGCGCTTAGGTGAGTTCTTCTCAGGGGCGAGCCATGCTGAGTGCTGAGAGCCTGAACATGGGGTTGATGCTCGCCGAGTCTGGGTTACTGGATGCGGCGATGACAGAGTTGATGTCTCACCCCCAGTTGCTGGTGTTGACGGAACGAAGCCCTGCGATTAAGCGAGCCGTAAAAAAACAGCTTCACCGCTGGCGAGGGCAAACAAAACGCAAGCTGGTGCAGCAAGGGTTGTCAGCCTCCCTGAAGCAAGAAATTCAATACTACGAGCAGGCCACCGAAAAAACCGCRCGCGCGTTTGAAAAAGAGATTGATACCTTGCTGAGTCAGTTAAAATCGGTTTCTTCGTTCTATCCGCAGGCGGAAAAGCTCGCCGCCCATCAAGCTCAGCACGCCGACCCGATGTTTCAGTCTTACTTTTGCAACAAATGGCATGCGCATTTAAAAGCGGAAATACAAAAAAATCAGTCCGACAATGTTGAGGCGCAAAAACAAAAGCTACTTGAAGACTTGTATCGGCGCATAGCCACCTATCAGCAAATGGATGGTGTCGATCAGTCGGGCGATATCAGCAAAGTGGGGCGGCTGTGGGATATGGCGGCAAGCTCTCTTTCGCAGCAAGACGTCACCTTGCTTAAACGGTTTATTACGTTTCTAGAGAAAAACCCGGAGCTTCAAGCTATTGCGGAACAACTCGGGCGCATGGCCAATCAGGTGAATCTTTCTGGGCCCAGCCAACAGCCCACTGAAACCCTGAAAACCAAACCAGAGCGTCAGGTGGATGTGCCGGACGATATCACGGGGATTTGCCAAAGTGATCGGGTTGATCGCTTGTTGCCCAATGAAGCAGTGTTGCTCGCGGATCCAGCGCTTGAAGTGGTGTTTTACAAGCAACTGGTCGACAAACAGCTCCTCAATTATCAGTTTTCCGGTAAGGCTTATCGTCGTAAAAAAGTCGAGACACAGGCGCCGAGTCAATCTAAGCCGGAACAAAAGAAAGGGCCGTTTATCATTGCCGTGGATGCCTCAGGCTCAATGAGTGGTTTTCCAGAGCAGTGTGCTAAAGCCCTCGCGTACGTGCTGATGCGAATTGCCGCCACCGAGCACCGAGACTGCTACGTGATGCTGTTTTCCACTGACCATATTAGCTACGAGTTAACCGGTGAGCGTGGTTTGCAAGAAGCGATGAGCTTTCTCTCCTACCGTTTTCATGGCGGCACAGATATGACGCCAGTCATTGATAAAGCGCTCAATCTGATGGAAAGCGATCGCTATCAAAACGCCGATCTAGTGGTGGTGTCAGATTTTATCGCGCCTAAGCAATCGGATGCGATGAGCAACAAGGTTGAGACACTGAAAGCCAACCACAATCGCTTTCATGCCGTCAGCCTGTCCAAATATGGCAATCCCAGCCTAATGGCTATGTTTGATTATTGCTGGCGGTATCAGCCGTCGTTGGGTGGCAGGTTGCTTAATCAGTGGTGGCCGAGTAAATCACTTACAGCGCAGAAGTAGGTCTGGCACGGGTTTTTAGTCCCAACCAGCGGCCAATGCGCCGACCCAATACTGACAGGCTCAAGCCAGTAACAATCAAGGCCGCCCCAATCCACTCAATCAGCGATAAGGATTCTCCCAACCCGATCGATGCGGCCGCCATACCGACAATCGGGATTAATAGCGCAAACGGGGTGACCGAGGCCGAGGTGTGCTGGTTGAGTAACCACCCCCAGATAGCGAACGCTACCAGTGTAGACAAGTAACCCACATAAGCAATTGATATCCATCCGGATAACGGTGTCGCTTGTAATAGCGCAAGAGGTTGATGACTCTCAAACCAGTACGAAAGGGCAAACAGTGGCAGCGGTGGGATTAAGCTCACCCAAACCATAAAGTGCATCAGGTTGACGCCTGGCATTTGTTTCATCACCATGTTGGCAATGGCCCAGAAAAAGCCAGCGGCAACGATCATTGCCACCCCTGTGAGTGTTGCGCTCCCCGTTGACGTGACGAAGAAGAGCCCAAAGCCGGCAAAGGCAACAGCAAGTCCGATGCGTTGCGGCAAGGTAATATGTTCTTTAAGGAGCAGGGCGCTTAACGCAATGGTAAAAATCACTTGTGATTGTAATAGCAACGAGGCGATACCCGCTGAGGCATCGTCCTGCATGGCAATAAACAACAAACTAAATTTAATCACGCCCAGGCTTAGTCCTACCGCGAATAGTTGCCAAAGTTTTACCTTAGGACGCGGAATAAAAAATACCGCCGGCAAGGCGACGATAAAAAATCGTAACCCTGAAAACAAAATGGGTGGGAGGGTTTCCAGCCCAACTTTAATGACGGAAAAGTTGACGCCCCAGATCAGCACCACCAATAAAGCGAGCAGAACGCTTTTAATGTTCATAGCCAGTCCCTTACTAAGATACCGCTACCCTAGCATGGAAGACTGGCTATCACGAAAAATCTGGCAACCAGAATAGAAAATTGGGCGCTTATTCGGGAATAAGCGCCGTCTGTTGTCCTTGAAGTGAAAGACTGTGTCAGCCGAGCAGCAAGCTGTCGTCGGCAAGGGTTTCGCCACGCACTTTGTTGAACATTTCCAGCAGATGTGGGACATCCATATTCTTACGTTCATCACCGTGTACGTCGAGGACGATATTGCCTTGGTGTAACATCACGGTGCGATCGCCACAGGCCAAGGCATCTTTCATTGAGTGAGTGACCATCATCGCCGTCAGGTTAAACTCATTGACGATGGTTTTGGTTAAATCAATCACGAACGCCGCCATACGTGGATCCAGGGCGGCAGTATGTTCATCAAGCAGTAAGAGCTTACTGTCTGATAGAGTGGCCATCACCAAACTGACCGCCTGGCGTTGGCCTCCTGAAAGCAGGCCGATGCTGTCACCGAGCCTATCTTCTAGCCCTAACCCCAAAATCGCAATGCGCTCTTGGAATAATTGACGCCGTTTACTGCCCAGCGCACGTGTCCAGCCACGCCCTTTTCCGCGCCGAAAGGCCAGGGCTAAGTTTTCTTCAATGGTTAATGAGGCACAGGTGCCTGCAAGTGGATCTTGAAACACGCGCGCGGCGAGGGTGGCACGTTGGTGAACGGCTTTTTTCGTCACATCGATGTCGTCAATCATAACCTGACCACCAATCATCGGGGTTTCCCCTGTCACTGCCCCCAGCAAGGTCGATTTCCCCGCGCCATTGGAGCCAATGATGGTGACGAACTCTTTTTCAGGAATCGTGAGATTGACGCCTCGTAACGCGCGGTTCTCCAGCACGGTCCCAGGATTAAAGGTGACTTGAATGTTGTTAAGCGTGATCATCCTGACACCTCCGCCTGCTTGGTACGTTTCGACTTTTGATATTGCTGGCGCATTTTGGGTGCAATCAATGCGACGGCAACCAGTACCGCGGTCACCAAGTTGAGATCAGAGGCTTGCAAGCCAAACATGCCACTCGATAAGGCGAATGCGACGGCGAGACGATAGAGGATAGAGCCTAAAATAACCGCGATAACGGCCACCCAGACTTTACGCCCAGGGATCAGCGTTTGTCCCAATATCACCGCGGCGAGCCCCACCACAATGGTGCCGACGCCAGAGGTGACATCAGCAAAGCTATTGGTTTGTGCAAATAACGCCCCGGCAAAGCCGACAAAGGCGTTGGATAACGCCAGGCCAAAGTAGGTATACATCGCGGTACTTCCACCTTGCGCCTTTACCATGCGTGCATTGACGCCAGTGGCGCGTAGCCCAAGGCCGAAATCACTGGCTAATAAGCGGATCACGAGGAGGCCACTAATAATCACCAAGACACCCACCACTAAGGGGCGAAGATACGCTGGGGCAATCCCCAGTGATTCAAATGGTGTGAGGATGGTTTCTTCCCCGAGTAAGGCGATATTGGGGCGCCCCATGATACGGATGTTAATAGAGAAAGCGGCAATCATGGTCAAAATACTCGAGAGCAAATTGAGGATGCCGCATTTTACGGTCAAAAAGGCAGTGACGAGCCCTGTCAATCCACCGGCCAAAATGGCCACGGCCGTTGCTAACCATGGGTTATAGCCGGCAACGATCATGGTTGCTGCCACGGCAGCGCCCATTGGGAAGCTGCCGTCAACGGTCAGATCGGGAAAATCCAAAACACGGAATGTCAGATAGACTCCGAGTGCGACCAAGCCATAGATCAGCCCAACCTCTAAGGTGCCGAAGAACGCAATTGCAGTCATTTACTACTCCAAGACTGATACAAACTAGTCTACGATGCGTGAGGCGCGATCTAAGAGAGACGCAGGCACCTCAAGGCCGAGTTTCTTAGCCGCTGCGCGATTGACAGCAAGGTCTGATCCTTCCGCCACTTTGGCTGGCAATGATGAAATCGGTTTGCCTTCCAACACCGCGGCAACATAATCTGCGGTTTGTACCCCAACCGAGTAGTAATCAAAGCCTAATGCCGCTACTGCGCCGTTGGGAATATAAGACGTCGAGCCACCGATAACTGGTGTGTCTGCTGCGTTAGCAGCGGCGACTAAGCCATCAATAGCGCTAGCGACTGTGTTGTCTGTTGGGGCATAAATCACATCAGACTGTGTCGCCACGACCTGTGCGGCTGACTGGACGTCAGCACTTTTTAGTGCTGTCCCTTCGATCACTTTAATCCCATGTTGCTCAGCGACTTCTTTTAGCAGCTCAACTAAGGTGACGGCGTTTGCTTCGCCTGGGTTATACACCACGCCAATAGAGGAAAGGTTGGGTAAAAGTTCTTTGGCCAGTGCGACATGTTGCGCGACGGGAGAAAGATCAGACAGTCCTGTTACATTGCCGCTAGGGGCATCCATGTTTTTGACCAGCTTTGCGCCGACAGGATCGGTCACGGCGGTGAAAATCACTGGTACATCGCGGGTAGCGGCCGCGAGCGCTTGTGCAGAGGGGGTCGCAATCCCGACAAGGACATCCGGCTGTTCGCCGACATACTGGCGAGCAATTTGTACCGCAATCGCGGGGTTACCTTGCGCCGTTTGATATTTAAAATCGAGATTCTCGCCCTGGGTATAACCTTTGGCAATCAGGCCATCCAATAGACCATTGCGGGCGGCGTCAAGCGCAGGGTGCTCCACAATCTGAGAGACGGCGACACGCGCCGTTTCAGCTAGGGTGGAAGTGGTCGTTCCCACTGACAACGCAGCCGCGCAGACAACGGCCGCGAGTTTAGATGCTTTCATAGTGACTCCCTTCTTTGAACTGTGCATCCCAGCAAGATAGCAATGATGCGTTTGCGATGTTGTTTAAGTGTTATTTTTTGGTTTTTTCAATGAGGATGACTAAAATCATTCACTTTTTGTTTAAATCTAGTCGATTTTTGCCGACTATGACAGCGATTACCAACGAGTAAGTTGATATTATTAATCTTGACAGTAACCCATGTCACCTCTTTTTTACGGTTGAAACGTGCTTAGTAATAGACGTTAACGCCATATTTGTTAATATTATGTTCGTTTTTGTTCTGCGGTGTTCTATCCGTGCAAAATAAATAATTGATACATTGCACGATTGCCACAGAGCACGCTTTTTAAACTGTCTTTTAATGGTGAGAAAGGTGTCACTGCGCCGAGGCGACGCGATGTGTCTCTATGGTGGGTGTCGGTCAATAAACAGTCGGAAACAGGCTGATTAACACGACGTAATTGTCATATCAGAAGTAAGGAAACAACATTTGGAGGCTCAAGGATGAAGCGTTTGGTTGCGGCGTTGGCGATGGTATCGCCAACGGCTTTTGCCGCTACAACAGGACAAGGGCTGGATTTAACTCAGTCCTGGGTGGGCTATGCGTCTTTGGCAATCTTTGCGGTTGCCTACAGCTTAGTGATGCTAGAGGAAAAGCTTCATTTGCGAAAATCGAAGCCTGTTTTGCTGGCGGCGGGCTTGATTTGGCTGCTCATTGGTTTTGCCTACTCGCAATGGGGCAATATGGCACCGGCGCATGCCGCGCTAGAGCACAATCTGTTGGAGTATGCCGAGCTATTGCTGTTCTTGTTGGTGRCCATGACCTACATCTCGGCGATGGAAGAACGGCGTTTATTCGATGGCTTGAAAGCGTGGATTTTGAGTAAAGGCTACGATTTGAGAAGCCTGTTTTGGATTACTGGGATCCTATCGTTCTTTATCTCGCCAGTGGCGGATAACCTTACCACTGCGCTGCTGATGTGTACCATTGTGCTAAAAATTGGCGGTGATAACCCTCGGTTTATTAATCTGGCTTGTATCAACATTGTTGTGGCGGCAAACGCCGGCGGTGCGTTTAGCCCCTTCGGCGATATCACTACCTTGATGGTGTGGCAGGCGGGCAAAGTCACTTTTGCCGAATTCGGCGCTTTGTTTATTCCGTCTGTGGTCAACTACGTGATCCCTGCCTTTATCATGTCGCTCTTTATCCCGCGGACGCAGCCGGATGTGATGCAAGAGCATGTTGAGCTAAAGCGGGGCGCGCGCCGCATCATGGTCTTGTTCTTGCTCACTATCGCCACGGCGGTTGCTTTCCATGGCTTTATCCATTTCCCGCCGGTGATGGGGATGATGATGGGATTGGCTTATCTGCAGTTTTTTGGTTTTTATCTGCGCCGCACCCTGCCACGTTCGTTAGCGCGTAAACGTGCTATCGCTGAGGCGAAGAATGACGAAGCGGCATTACGTCGACTGGGGTCAGTGGTACCCTTTGATGTCTTCCGCCGCATTTCCCACGCTGAGTGGGATACCTTGCTCTTCTTCTACGGGGTCGTGATGTGTGTTGGCGGCCTTAGCTTGATTGGGTACTTATCGTTAGTCTCGAATGTGATGTATCTCGAGTGGAATCCTATTTGGGCGAATACACTGGTAGGGGTTTTATCTGCGGTAGTGGATAACATTCCGGTCATGTTTGCGGTATTAACCATGAGCCCTGAGATGTCCCACGGTAACTGGCTATTGGTGACGTTAACAGCGGGTGTGGGGGGGAGCTTGTTGTCCCTTGGCTCTGCGGCCGGTGTCGCGCTGATGGGGCAAGCCCACGGCAAATACACCTTTTTTGGCCACCTAAAATGGGCACCAGTGATCATGCTCGGTTACTTGGCCTCTATTGGTGTCCACCTGGTACTGAATAGTCATTATTTCCACATGCAATAAAAGCGCTGGAAACAGTGAAAAAAGGCCAGCATCTCCCGATGCTGGCCTTTTTCTTATTGTGAGGACTGGGTGTGAACGACAACGTGTGAAAAAACGCCATCATAGGCGGTTAAACCACCATAGTGGGACAATGTGCACGGCCTGCCACACGATGGGAGACACTGCCAAGAAACATACCGTCTTTGTCTGAGTGGGTGCCATGCGCACCCATCACAATCAAATCTACCTCTTTGTTTTTCGCAAACTTAATAATGGTTTTGGACGGGCGCCCGCCTTTGACAAACCCGCGCACACTCTCGCCACCGTTCTCTAGCGCATGTTGTTTGGCTTGCTCAACGATGTTGCGCGCGTACTCGCTCAGGGTCTGATCTGGGATTTGCAACCGATCGGGGCGAACCATCGATAGTGACGCCTCAAACAAACTGTGATGTTTAAACACACACAATAAGTAAAGTTCAGCATGAGTGAGTTGTTGCAACTCAATCGCTTTATCTAACGCATTTAACGCAGAATATGAGCCATCGACGGCAACCAATATTCGTTTAAACATCCAATTACTCCTGTTGTTTAGTTACCCAAACGCGATATCACGTAGGAATAACGCAATCTGCGGGAACATCACCAACAGCGCGGCTGATAGAAGCAGCATGGCGATAAATGGCCCCGTTCCTCGGATAACTTCCCAATAGGGTTTTTTGAAAATCGCAATAGCGGTGAAAATATCACAGCCAAACGGAGGCGTTGCTGAGCCGATCGCCACTTGTAAGGTGATCACAATCCCGACGTGCACAGGATCAAGACTAGTGGCTTCTATCGCAGGTGCAAATATAGGCGTGAGCACCAGGATCACCACAATCGGATCAACGAACATACAGGCGACAAAAAAGGCAATGGAAATAGAGGCTAGCACGCCCATCGGACCCATTTCACTTATCCCGACTGCCTCGAGAATAGTTTGCGGGATTTGCGCGAAAGAAATGATCCAAGAAAAACCGTTGCCCACGCCGACCAGAATAAAGACCACAGCCGTAATTAAGCCTGTTGAGCGTGCGATGGTGAACACATCTTTGCTGTTTAGTGAGCGAAAGACACCAAATTCCAAGATCATCGCATAAAGCACACACACCGCGGCCGCTTCTGTGGGACTAAAGACACCGCCATAAATCCCGCCGACGATGATCAGTGGGAACATCAGTGGCCACAAGGCTTTTCGAGTGGCGGTAATCCGCTCACTCCAGCTCGCTTTAGGCTCAGTCGGCACTTTGTGGACAGTGGCGTAATACAAGCAGTAGAGCGAGAAAAAGGTCAGGATCATCAATCCAGGGCCGATCCCAGCGATAAACAGTTCGGCGATAGAGGTTTCTGAGATCACCCCGTAAATGATCATCCCGATGCTGGGAGGAATCAAAAAGGCGATATCACTGGAGTTGATGATTAACGCGAGCGAAAAAGAGTCGCTATAGCCGGCTCGAAGCAGCTTTGGGCGCAATGCCGAGCCAACGGCCACCACGGTTGCCTGTGTTGAGCCAGACACGGCACCAAACAGGGTACACGAGGTGGCGGTACTGATCGCCAACCCGCCGCGAATATGACCAATAAAGGTCATGACCATATCAATCAATCGGTTAGCGGATTGCCCCCGCGTCATAATGTCGGCGGCGAGAATAAACATAGGAACAGCAATCAGTGAGGCAGGGCGGATGCCTCCCAGCACTTGCTGAATAAACGTGTCCATTTGACCCACGCCGCCAAACATCATGTAAAAACCGGTTAGCGCGGCAGTAATCAAAGGGACCATCATTGGAAAGCCAAGCACAAGCAAGACAATCATGATGAACATTAACGTCATGGCCATAGTGGTAGGTGCCTATTTAAACTTCACTTTCTGTCTCAGCGTAACCATCGAGGACGCCAGCGGAGAGGTAAACATCGGGCGAGGTGAGATTTTTATAGACAGTCAACCCGTACTGAATGCCGGTGACGATAAAGCCCAGTGGTACCCAGATATAAATCCACCAAATCTCGAAGCCAAGTGCTGGCAAGATACGACCGCGGTCATAAACGGAGACAATGTATTGATAAGAAAAATACGCCAACACCAGCATGATAAGGCCTGTGATCAGCGCGATGCTTGTCATTAAGATTTTTCTGCCTTTGAAAGGCAGAGTGTCATACAGAGCAGACATACGAATGTGGCGACCATGTCTCGCCGCGTAGCCAATCCCTGCAAAGGTGATTAAAACAATTAAAATACGATTGATTTCGCCAGAAAAAAACAAGCCCTGCCCAAAACCAAAGCGTGCAATAACGTTAACACAGGTATTCAGGGCCATTAGGAGCACACCAGCGGCCAACATGAAGGATTCGATTTTACAAATCAGGGTATCCAATTTGCCAAGAAGGCCAGGAAGCTCGGAGTGGTACGTGAGAGAGTCGGAATCGGTCATTACGCATTCCTCAGGTAAAACAGGCACCGTGTGACACGGTGCCTGAGTGATTAGCGACTAGTTAGTAACAGCGTCCAAGTCTTTCTTAAACTGGTTAAGAAGGGCTTTGCCGCTTTCGCCAGTCATTTCGTAGAAGGTTTCCTCTACCTGTGGCGCACGTGCTTTAAACTTCTCGATTTGCGCATCAGTCAAGCGAGTCACAGTGACTTCATCACTCGACGATTTGATTTTCTCGAGTGATTCATCAGCCAAGCCGCGGATGTGTTCAACGGTTTGGTTAAATGCATAGTCAGCGGCATCGCGGATCATCGCTTGCTCGTCGGACGACAAGCCGTCAAAGAAGTCCTTATTTGCCATTGAGGCGGTGGTAAACCAGCCGTGGTGCGTAAAGATTAGGTTAGGTGATACTTCATACAAACCGCCTGACTCAATCCAGAAAATTGGGTTTTCTTGACCTTGAATCATATTGGTTTGGAGTGCACCGTATACTTCACCCCATGGCAATGGCGTTGGCGTTGCACCAAAGGCTTCATACGTCGATGAAAGCAGTGGGTTAGTCATGACGCGAATTTTCTTACCTTGAAGATCGGCAGGCTCAGTCACACGCTCGTCCGCTGTCATCACCATCTCGCCTTCAGGATACATTTTGAGCAGCTCGAGACCTTGCTCTTCATACAACTCTGGGAAGTCTTCATTCACCGCTTTACTCTGACGGAAGAACTCAATCACGGTTTCCATATCCGTCGGCATCAGGTAAGGGATAAAAAAGATTTGTGCTTCTGGGATCAACGAACCGGTAAAGCCAGGTGATTGGTTAACAAACTGAAGGATACCTGCCTGCGTTTGTTCCATGATGTCGTCGGATTCACCGAGTTCACCGAAACGATAAATCTGCAGCGTATGTTCAGAGTTGTCCTCAATATACTCCTTGAACTTGTGTGCATAGACGTCTTGCACGTCACCTTCGTACTCCTCGTGGGCATAACGCCAAGTGTCGGCATTGGCCATGGCTGAGAAGCCTAGTGCGGCGGCAACGCATGAAATTGCAGTCAATTGCTTAAGGTGGCTGTAAATGGACATCATGTCCCTCCGATATGTGGATTAGCTTTCACTCGTGGTTAACGAGAGTGTGATTGAGATCTGTTTCTCATCGAGTGAGGTGGCAGTACGTGCCTGTCTCTCCTATACCCGTAAAAGCATCTGCCGATGTTTTTAAACAAATAGCAGATAATACAGACAGCTTAACCATCAGAGGTGTAAATATTAAAGTCAGATGAATATCAATGTGCCAGCAGTGTGACTTAGATCTCTTTTTGATACTTTTTGTGATGATAAACGCTGCTTTCTTCAATCTGTTTTTTTGCATCAAAATGCGATCAAATCAGCGTTTTAAGAGATTTTTTAGCCATGGCGGCGGAAAGAAATCAAACGCACTTGGTTATGACGAAACTGAATAGAGCTGGCAGCGAAAAGGCCGGATAGGGGGATTTTTATCTATTTTATCCTTCCACCCCTAATGAATTTTCGCCGGCTTTTCGCGCAACGCCTCCCTCGCCTAGACTCACTCCCTCTGCATCGGTTGTGGTCGTCTTATTATGGCTGTTATCCAGTAACAGAAATCCGGTATACTGAGCGACTTTAATTTGATGAGATAGCTCGATGGCCAAGAAAGCAGCAGCCCTTCATATATTGGTGAAGGATAAGTCGCAAGCAACCTCTTTGCTTGATCAGCTTAAAAAAGGGGCAAATTTTCAAACGCTCGCGAAGAAGCACTCGCAATGCCCGTCGGGTAAGCGAGGCGGTGATCTAGGCGAATTTCGCCGCGGTGACATGGCACCGCCTTTCGATAAAGCCGTTTTCAGTGGCGAGTTATTGCGCCCGTTTGGGCCGATAAAAACCAAATTCGGCTGGCATATCATTAAAGTCTTGTATCGCAACTAATCCTATCGCTCACGATCGGTGAATAGCGCAAGTGCGCCGAAACTGTCATAAAGATTAATCGCCATAAATTGAAGCCGCGCACATTGATTACCGGTAAACGGCCACGGATAAAGTGGTAAAATCGAAGTGCGCCCTAATTAACGTATCTCTGATGTTTAAACTTGATGCACCGACACTGCTCATTACGCTGACTGCAATCCAATGGCTGCTAGCGGGTTTTTTGTTGGTACAAAATCGTAAAGAACCTGGTATCAATGGGTGGGCGGTGTCCCTGTTTATCCATGGTTTTAGCAACCTATTCTTATTTGCCCGCCCGCACCTTCATCCTTACATCGGGATCGTTTTTTATAATGCTTGCGTGATAGTGGCCTTTTCGTTTAGCCATTGGGCGCTGGGACAAATTTTTGCGCGCGACGTACCGCGTTGGCAGTTGATGCTACCTGTTATCCTGTCCGTGATATTTATGGCATCGCACCTTGATGACATCGGGAGTCGCGTGGTTTACGCGAGCTTGATCATCAGTATGCAGTTAGGGCTGATGACACAAACCATTGTGAGTAGTACGAACACCGGCGGCCAGCGTTTAAAGCGTTGGCTCATCATGGTGATGGGCGGGTTCAGTGTTGCCTATTTTGGTAGAGCGACGTTTGCCTACCTCTATCCTGATCTATTGACGCAACTGCTGGGCACCTCGCTAATACAAGCAGGGCTGATTCTATCGGGCATCGCCTATAGCGTGATTAACACCCTGATTATCTTTCTGTATAAGCTGGAGCGCGTGCACGAGAAGCTCCACCGCGAAGCGACTCGAGATAGCTTAACCGGACTGTTTAATCGCCGCGCCTTTTTGGCGAGAGCGAAACGGCGTGTTGAGACCGCCGCTTTTCCAATCAGTGTGTTGATGATTGATTTGGATGACTTTAAAGCCATCAATGACTCATTTGGCCACTCGGTCGGCGACAAAGTACTGATACATTGTGCTGAGACTTTTGAGCAAGTCGTTGATGATAATGGGATTGTCGGACGCTTGGGGGGAGAAGAGTTTGCGGTCGTGGTGCCTTACTGTGATAGTGCTAGTGCGCAACAGTTATCGGCAGAACTGCTCCGCGCGGTTCAAAACAGTGGCTCAGCGCTTGAAATGACCCTCTCTGCCAGCATCGGGATGACCACCACCACCGAAGCGCTCGATATTGATTGCTTGTTAGCCCAAGCTGATGATGCGCTTTATCAGGCTAAGCATGGAGGAAAAAACACGTTCAAAGTGTTCCCCCTACGCTCTATTCCTTAGCCAAAGCGGGTAGCTAACCCACTTGAAGGCCCAACGCTGCTTTCCCCTAATCGCTATGAAGTCCGGTACACTGGGTAACGAGCGTGCTTGTCCCTTAGCTAAACACCCACTACGCCTTACTTATCATCCTTACACAAGCGGACAAAGGAGGAGGGCGGCACGTATATAGCGTTTATAATTTTGATCATTGAATAAGCCCATCTACAACGGAAACACGGTGATGCGCGAACGCGATAAGGAAGATATGAACGGTTTACAAGACACCCAATCATCAAGAGCCAACGTTATCTTGCATGCTTTTGATTGGAAGTACGCGGATATTGCCCAGCGCGCGGCGGAGATTAGGGCGTTAGGATATGGCTCGGTGCTGGTGTCCCCTCCGATGAAAAGCGAGCAAGATGAACGCTGGTGGCTTAGGTACCAGCCGCAAGATTATCGTGTCATTGAAAATGCGCTCGGAAACACAATGGATTTCAAAGCCATGGTGGCAGCGTTAAACCGTGTTGGTGTGTTTACGTACGTCGATGTGGTTTTCAATCATATGGCCAATGAAGCGCACGCTCGCACTGACTTGAATTATCCCAGCCAAACGGTGATGGCAACCTATCAAGCGCATGAAGAGCGCTATCGCGAACTGACATTGTTCGGTGATTTATCTCAGCCACTGTTTACTGAGCAGGACTTCGTTGATGCGTTTGGCATACAAGATTGGAAGGACACCTGGCAAGTGCAAAATGGGCGTATTAGCGGTGGGCCCAGCGATCCAGGGTTACCAACACTGCGAGTGTGTGATCATGTGATCGCGCAGCAACGTGCTTACCTTAAGGCGTTGAAAGCAATTGGTGTCAAAGGGTTTCGGATTGATGCGGCCAAGCACATGACCTTAGAACACCTCAAACGCGTGTGGACCGATGATATTACCCATGATGCGCATATTTTTGGTGAAATCATCACCGACGGTGGCGCAAGCAAAGAAGAATATGAACTCTTTCTGGCTCCCTATTTACAAGAAACATGTTTAGGTGCCTACGACTTTCCGCTGTTCTCAACGCTTTATCAGGCGTTTTCCAACCAAGGCAGCCTCAAATCATTGATTGACCCTTATTGCTTCGGCCAAGCCTTATCGAAAGGGCGTGCAATCACGTTTGCCATTACCCATGACATTCCCAACAATGAGGTTTTCTTGGATTTGGTGATGGACGAAGCGAGCGAGTGGCTGGCTTACGCGTATATCTTGGGGCGTGATGGTGGCGTGCCACTGATTTATACCGATCTTGATACCAGTGGTATCAAAGGGGGAGACGGCCAACCACGCTGGCAAAATGCGTGGAAAGATCCAAAGATGGTGCAAATGATCGCCTTCCATAATTTGACCCATGGTGAGCCCATGCGTGTCTTGGAGGCGACCGATGACTGGTTGGTGATTCAACGGGGAGAGGCAGGCATATTGGTGTTAAATAAATCCCTGGAGCCGCAATCACTCTCAGTGACGCTGGAAAATGATTGGCGCGATATGCTGACGGGCGTCACGGTCTCGAGCGGGCAGGGCATTGATGTCGCCGCCCAATCGGCAATGATGCTCGTGCCGGCGTAATGCTGTTGCGAGCGGCCATTCTTTACGTCTACGAAGTGTCTCGATGATTTAACCCCACACGGCTAAAACACGGTAATTTGCCGTTTAAAGCTAAAAACAATGATGTTTGTACCCTGGACGCATTAGAATGAGAGTCATTTTACGAACGATAAAAAGAAGATTGTTTATTGGAACTTGCTTGATGTCCTCAGGTCAGTAAAGAGATGCTTGTTTGTTAAATTACTGTTATGGCTAAATAAACCTGAAGGAAAAGTATGTCCCGACACATTTTACTCACCGGAGCACTGGCGGTGTCTTTGCTCTCAGGGTGCAGTTTTCAAGGAGAGTCACACGTGAAAGCTTCCAGCCCAGGCGAACTGAGTGCGCCTGTCGCGAAAAAAATCCCTCATGAAATGACCATTCACGGCGACACGCGCGTAGACAACTACTATTGGATGCGTGACGATGCACGCCAAGATCCCGATGTGATCGCCCATCTTAACCAAGAAAATGCCTATGCCGATCAGGTGCTCGCGCATACAGAGCCAATGCAAGCCAAACTATTCGATGAAATCAAAGGGCGTATCGTCAAAGACGATGCCTCGGTTCCCGTCAAAAAAGGCAGTTATTTCTATTCCAGCGAAGTGGAAGGCGAGAATGAATACCGCACTTACGTGCGAGCGAAAGACTTTGCCGGCACCGACAAAACGGTAATTTTGGATGTCAACGCGCTCGCGAAAGGGCATGAGTTTTACAGCATTGGTCAACTCAGTGTCAGCCCAAACGAAAACCTATTAGCCTATGGGGAAGATACCCTTAGCCGCCGCGTTTATACCATTCAAGTCAAAGACCTCACCACCGGTGAGTACCTCGATGATAAAATTGAAGGCGCCTCGAGCAGCATTGTGTGGCAGAACGACAACCAAGCTTTCTACTACATCAAAAAAGATCCGCAAACCTTGCTGGGGTATCAGGTGTATCGTCACCGTCTGGGCACGCCGCAATCCGCTGATGATTTAATTTACGAAGAAACGGATACCAGCTATTACACCGGCTTGAGCAAAAGCAAAGACGGTGAGCAAATCTTTATTTGGCATTCGAGCACTGAAACCAGCGGCGTATCGCTCGTGGATGCCAATGATCCAAATGCTACTGCCCAAGCGTTTTATCCGCGAGAAACCGGCATCGAATATGACGTGGCGAAGCGTGGCGAGTGGTATTACATCTACACCAACTACCAAGCGGTGAACTTCCGCTTGATGAAGGTACACCAAAGCGAGCGTGACGATCGCAGCCAATGGCAAGATGTGATCGCGTCAAATGATAAAGTGCAGTTGGTTGATTTTACTCTGTTCGACAATCACTTGGTGTACGAGCAGCGCGAAAATGGCTTGCCGCGTACCACGGTGCGTAACCTCACCACTGGGGAGGAGTATCAGCTTACGTTTAACGACTCAGCTTATGCGGCTTATCTGACGGGCAACGCAGAAATGGATAATACCGCTGTGCGTGTGTACTACACCAGCTTGACCACACCGGGCACCTACTACGAGTTTGATTTGGCGTCGGGTGAGCGTGAAATGCTCAAACAAAACCAAGTGCTGGGTGAGTTTAATCCGGACAACTACCAGTCAGAGCGGGTGATGATCACCGCGCGTGATGGTGCGCAGGTGCCTGTGTCTTTGGTGTATCGTAAAGACCGCTTCAAAAAAGACGGCACTAATCCGCTCTATCAATACGGCTATGGTTCCTACGGCGCCACTATGGAGCCCACTTTCTCCACCACGCGTTTAAGCTTGTTGGATCGCGGCTTTGTCTTTGCGATTGCGCATATTCGCGGCTCTGAAATGCTAGGGCGTCCTTGGTATGACGATGGCAAAAAGCTCACCAAAAAGAATACCTTTAACGACTTTATTGATGTGACTAAAGCGCTGACCGCGCAAGGCTATGGCGATAAAGACAAGGTGTTTGCCGTCGGCGGCTCAGCCGGTGGCTTGTTAATGGGGGCGATCATCAACCAAGCGCCAGAGTTATATTTAGGGGTGGCTGCGCATGTGCCATTTGTGGATATCGTTACCACCATGCTGGATGAGTCGATTCCACTGACCACCAACGAGTATGACGAGTGGGGCAACCCGAATGACAAAACCTACTATGAGTACATGCTCAGCTATTCACCGTACGACAATGTCAGCGCGCAAGACTACCCCAACTTGTTGGTCACCACAGGCCTGCATGACTCACAAGTGCAGTACTTTGAGCCAATGAAATGGGTCGCGAAATTGCGAGAGCTGAAAACCGATAACCATACGCTAGTGTTTAAAACCGATATGGAAGCCGGCCACGGCGGCGCATCGGGGCGCTTTAAGCGGATTAAAGAAGATGCATTGGAATATGCCTTCTTCTTCGACTTGCTCGATAAGCAAGCAAAATAATCAAAGGGTGACCCCCTTAAACGAGAAAAGCGCCGATATCGGCGCTTTTTTATGCGGGTAGAGACGCGATAAGCACGCTCACTGCAGGTGAAAAAAGGTGTTTAGGCCTACTGATTATTCTCCGCATCTTCGCGCTTGATCACTTTGTGGCCTTCTTCAGTCACGCCATTTTTCCAATAGCTGCTGATGTAGATAAATTCGCGCTCAACATCACGATCGTTGCGGAAGTACTGGCGCAGTGCGCGCATGCTTTCAAATTCACAGGCACACCATACCGACACTTGCCCGGCTAACCAAGGCTGTGCTTTTACCGTCTCGGCCAACGTCGGGGTAGTTAGCCAAATGATCTCCATACCTGCGGGCGCGTCGAGTGGTTGAGCATCCTCTGCGGTATCGAGCTGGATCACCGCATAGCCTTTGGCATCGCGAGGCAAGGTTTTGATCTTGGCTGATAGTGCCGGCAACGCGGTCATATCGGCCGCCATAAAGAACCAATCCGCATCGCGATTAATCGGCGCAATTGTCCCAGGGCCGGCAATATTAATGGTATCGCCCACTTGGGCGCTCAGTGCCCAGCGCGCGGCAAAACCACAGTCGGCTTGCTCGATTTGGTGGCGAACCATATCCACTTCAATTTGCTGCTGGCCAGGCATAAAGCGGCGAATGGTGTAGGTGCGCATCACGGGGCGCTCGCCTTCAGCTACTCCGCTCAGATCCGTGCTGCCCGCTTTATCAAACAGTAACTTGATGTAGCCGCCTTCACAGTCAGCGGGGAACGCCGCGAAAGCGTCGCTTTGTAAGGTCAAACGTTGCATATTGGGTGTGACGGTTTGGGTATCGATAACGTGAGCGAGGTGATAGTTTGGCTGTTTCATATTATCTAACTTAAAATCATTATCATTTACAATTAATCATACCATCTGGATGCGGAATGTGTAAGTGCTTTACATTGTTTTACGCTTCTATGCTAGGCAATACCCCGAGAAGTGAGTAAGATACTGGCGCATTATTATTACTAAAAAAACAATTACATGGAGCAAAAATGAAGAAAGTCATACTCACGGGGGCGATGGCGGTGCTGCTGTCGTTGAGCGTTTCAGCCTCTGAGCTTAAGCCGATCATGAAAGAAATGAAAATGACCTTCAAAGAAGCCGCCAGTGCACAAAGCATTGAAGCCATGCAAGCACCGGTCGCGAAATTAGAAACCTTGGTCGCGCAAGCCAAAGCCGGCAGCTACCCTCCAGAAAAAGCGGATACCTTTATGGAAGGGTTCGATAAACTGGCGGTGACCCTGGATGAGATTGAGACGGCGCTGAGCCAAGGTGACCTCGACCAAGCAAAACAAGGCATGCGCCAAATCGATGCCTTGCGTGAAGAGTACCACGACAAACGCAACCCAAGCATTTGGCAGCGTTTATTCGGTTAATCGCGCAATCAGTGAACGTGACGACAGCGAGGGCATGACGGTGACTCAAAAAACGATTCTGCGCTATCCCTCGCTGTCGGTAGCATCTGCATTTGAGAAAGAGCAGGCGCTGATCCACCGAGTAGAGCAGGGCGAACTCAATGAGGCATTACTGCTTTGGCAGCCAGATGCGCAAACCTTGGTACTGCCAGCGGGCCAAAAATGGCCCCAAACGCCTGAATTGCGTCGCGCCCTATCAGCGTTAGGTTGGCAAATACAGAGCCGCCGAACAGGTGGGGCGCCGGTGCCGCAACTACCCGGCGTGATTAACGTGTCTTACCTGACGGTGTGGCCGGCTAACACGCCGTATCATATCCAGACGGCTTACCAGTATTTTTGCACCATTTTACAGTCTTTTTTCCATCAGTTAGGCATTACGACCACGGTGGGTGACACGCCCGGATCGTATTGTGATGGTGACTACAACCTCAATATTGCCGACAAAAAAGTGGTGGGAACCGCCCAGCGTATTCTTCATTTAGGCGCGGGGGCAGGCAAACAAACCGTGATGCTGGCGCAAGCGTGCCTGCTGATTGATGCGGATTGTCAGCACATTGTTGCCCCTGTGTCGCTGTGTAATCAGCTTTGCGGTCACCCCGAACGCATTGAGGCCGAGGTGCATACCCCATTAGCTGCGCACCTAGATGAACTGCCGACAACCGAACAGCTATTTCAGTTGTTGACTCAAGCGTTTGTGGCGCGCCCGCCACTCGTGGTGGGCAAGGCTTGAGGCCGACGTTCAATATAGTATGCTTAGCCGCAATCGTGCGTAAAACAAATCCCAAGGAGTGAGGAATGCGCGTCCATCTTGTTATTCACGAGGCGTTTGAAGGCCCAGGTGCTATTTTAGATTGGTGTGATGAGCGTGCTTATCATGTGACCACCAGTCATTTGTATCGGGGCGAGCCGTTGCCGGAAACCGGTGAAGGCATTGATCTGCTGGTGGTACTCGGCGGGCCGCAAAGTCCAGATACGCCACAGTCTGAATACCCACATTTTGATAGCCCGCGCGAGCAAGCACTGATTAAGCAGTGTATTGAACAAGGCAGTGCGGTAGTAGGGATTTGCCTCGGCGCGCAACTGATTGGTGAAGCCTTGGGCGCACCGTATCAGGCAAGCCCTGAACCCGAGATTGGCTACTTCCCCATCCAGTTAAGCGAAGATGGCCATATCGACGAGCACATTCCGCACTTCGCGCCGCAAGAAATTGTGGGCCATTGGCACCATGATATGCCGGGGCTGACACCCAATAGTCGTGTACTGGCTAGCAGCGAAGGCTGTCCGCGCCAGATCGTGAAGTACGGACCACGAGTGTATGGCTTTCAATGCCACCTTGAGTTAACGCCTCTGGCGGTTGAAGGTTTACTGCAAGCCGCCTATCCAGAGGGCGAGGCCGCTAACAAGCGCTTTATTCAAGACCCTGCCTCCATTCGCGCCTTTGATACGGCRCCGATGAATGCGCACTTGTTTGCCTTTCTCGATAGCGTGCTGACTGACAACGATCTCGTCACTGAGTGGCTGTTTTAAGCAATTAGGTTAGGAGCATGGTAACCGCCACTGTGCTCCGCTGCTAGGCGTCATTGTTTGAGCTTCATCGTCTGAGCGCCATCTAACGCGCGTTAGTGCAACATGCCTTCACACACGGCGGTGACATCATCATCCAATAAACTCAACTCGATGGCTATCTTCATCGCTGCCACCACATCAGCCACCGGCATGCTCGGGGCGCGGTGTTTGCACGCTTGTGCGGGGCTGTAGGGAATATGAATAAAGCCGGCGCGTACCTCGGAATGATGAGCCAGCGCATGCATCAAGCCATAAAACACCTGGTTACACACAAAGGTGCCCGCGGTGTAAGAAACACTGGCAGGATGATGCGCTTCGTTCAATGCGTTCACTAAACGGTTAAGGGGCAAGGTAGAGAAATACGCAGTGGGGCCAGATGGTACCACTGGCGTACCATGCGGCTGCTTACCGGCGTTGTCGGGAATGGGCGCGTCCTGATAATTGATCGCGACCTTCTCTAAGCTTATCTCGGCGCGACCACCGGSTTGGCCAAGGGCGATCACCATTACCGGACTGAGCGATTCTAGCGCGCGGTGTAACGTCGGTAAGCTGTCTTCAAAGGTGCAGGGAAGACGCACGGCTTTAACGATGCACTCCTCATTAGGCTGCCAGCCTTCTAATGCTTTTGCTACTTGCCAAGAGGGGTTGTCACTCTCGCCGCCGAAGGGTTCAAATCCGGTTATCAATATCGTGTGCATCCAATGCCTCGCATAAAAAAGCGGTAGAGCTGTACTCTACCGCAGGTTTACCAGCCAATCACGCAAAGGTTGGTTTATTCAAACAGATAGAGATAATCCTCATAACCGGCATCAGCCATTTTATCGACGGGCACAAAGCGCATCGCGGCTGAATTCATGCAATAGCGCAAGCCGGTGGGTGCGGGACCATCCTCAAACACATGGCCAAGGTGCGAATCGGCGACTTTGCTGCGGACCTCGGTGCGCGTGTAGAACAGGGAGTTATCCGGCTTGGTAACCACATACTGCTCATTAATGGGCTGGGKGAAGCTCGGCCAGCCAGTACCGGATTTATATTTATGAGTGGAGGAGAACAGCGGCTCACCCGAAACGATATCCACATAAATTCCCGCTTGCTTGTTGTCCCAATACGGGTTTTGGAACGCAGGCTCAGTGCCGTCTTCTTGTGTGACTTCATATTCCATATCTGACAACATCGCGCGGATTTTTTCATCCGAGGGGCGCGAGTAGCGAGTATTCGTTGATGTCATCTCTTCCGCTTTTTGCGCATCAATCATCTCACGCAAGGTGACCGGGTTGTCTTTGCGATCATCACCAAAAATCTCGTCCAGATACTGGTCACGCCCTGATGCATAGCGGTAGTAGCTATAGCGAATGCTGTGGTTTTTGTAGTAATCCTGATGATAACTTTCTGCGGGCCAGAATGTCTCAAACGGGATCAATTCGGTTTTCAGCGGCTTTTTAAACACGCCTAACGCTTCAATTTCCGCCATAAAATCGGCAGCAGTTTGTTTTTGCGTTTCAGAGCGATAAAAGATCGCGGGACGATATTGCGGGCCACGGTCAACGAATGAGCCTTGGTCATCGGTAGGGTCAATATGACGGAAGAACTGGTCTAACACCTGTTCATAGCTGACCACGTTGGGATCATAGGTAACATCAATTACCTCAATATGCCCACTGGTGCCGGACGAGACCTCTTTATAGGTGGGATTTTCCAGCTCACCGCCTGAGTAGCCAGACACCACATCAATCACGCCGTCGAGCTTTTCAAGATCAGCTTCTGTACACCAAAAGCAGCCGCCAGCGAGGGTCGCCTTTTGGTAGCCTTGGTCTGTGGTGGCGGTATCTTTTACCGCCGCATAACTTGCTATCGATAGCAAACTGAACGCTGTAAACGCGATAACGCGCCACATTAACTTGTGCTGTTTCATGATCGCCTCGTTATTAGAGTTGGTGAGGATAAAGACCTGCGCGACAAGCAGAAACTTTCATCCTTTCCCACTTTTCTGTTGTTACAGATAACGTAGCGCAGAAAAGCCCTTAGCGATCACCTACCAAAGCAGCTGACCCAACACAGGCGCAAGCAGCACAGTGACCATGCCAGCAATCATCATTACCACACTCGACACCACCCCTTCGGCATGGCCTATCTGATAGGCTTTAGCGGTGCCCGCTCCGTGTGCTGATGCGCCCAAACTTGCGCCGCGTCCCAAGCGTGATCGAATCGCAATCACGGTCAAAATACTTTCACCGATTGCCATCCCAATTACGCCAGTGAGAACCACAAACAGCGCGGTGAGATCGCTTTGCCCGCCAATCGCTTTGGTGGCTTCGACGGCAAAAGGGGTAGTAATTGAGCGCATCGCCAAACTGCGTTGCAGCAGTTCAGACAGCTCAAACACCCGCGCTAACACCACAGTACTGGTAATCGCGACCAGCACCGACACAGTCACGCCTATCGACAGTGACAACCAATGGCGGCGGATGAGCGCGCGGTTATCATACACAGGGATCGCAAACGCCACAGTCGCCGGGCCCAGCAGCCATAGCAGCCAGTAAGATTGCGCCATGTAGTCTTGATACGGGATCTTAAACCCAACCACCACCGCGACAATCAGCAAGGGCGCGAGCAACAATGGCATCACCAGAATGGAGGGGTGACAGCGATACAGCCATTTGCTCATGTAATAAAAGCCAAGGGTCATTAAAAAGCAGGTGACGCTCAATAACGAGGCATGAAGCCAAGTAGGTAAAGCAGACATCATGGCTTAGCACTCCGGTTTTAGATCAGGGTGGTGCGCGTGGTGGTTACTGCGGCGGCGTGCCATTTTAACCTCAAAACGATACACTTTATCGACCACCCAAGCGGTTGACGCAATCACCATCGCGGTACTTAGAATCAGGACAACCATGATCTTACCGCCTTCTTGCAGCAATAAATCTTGGTAGTTGACCACCGCCACCACCGCCGGCACAAAAAACAGCAACATCTCGGCTAACAGCCAGGCTGCCCCGCGACGCAACCAATCGGCACGGACAATTTTCAACATTAATGCGCCTAACAACAGCAACATACCGGTGAGGTTGGCCGGCAGCGGAATAGCAAAGGTTGTGACCAACCAATCAGACAAGAACCAAATGCCAGCAAGGACAAAGACTTGTAGTAGGGTAAGTAAGGCGTTTTTAATCAATTGCATCGAAGGCGTGCCAAGAATCTGTGAGATGGCTCATAGTTTACGTCTTAGCAGAGAGTGAATAAAGTGACTTTTTTTTATTTAAACTATGCCAAAATGGCATGAATTATTGAGCGATAAAGCTGCGTTAGTGACTACCCAGTCCCGTCAATAATCAGTTTGTCGTTATACATCCCCAGTACTAAAAGTGAAACTATATTTCCATATAATTTCTTAAAAATAATTTATAGTTTCATTTTTTGGACAGTCCGTCATGTTGGCTTTGACAAAATCGAGTCTTAGCGGGTTGTCTTTGATCTCACTATGATATGAAACTATAATTTCATAAATTGAATGTCTATCGAGTGTTAGTTTCATTATGATGAAGTATGATAAGGAAGCGCCGCCCAAGCGTGGTGCCACTGTGTTCCCGCGGCAGATGAAAATATTGCATCAATTAGGTGAAAACATCTTATTGGCGATGAAGCGTCGAGGGATCAGTCAAGATAGAATGCATCAGCGCACAGGGATCTCGAAACCAACACTACGCAAAATCACAAAAGGCGATCCGACAGTGTCGTTAGGCCATTATGTCAATGTGCTCGCCGTACTGGGTTTGTTAGACGATCTAGGTAAAGTCGCGCTCGATGATGAACTTGGTAGGAAGCTGCAAGATATCGAGTTGTTAAAAACGAGACGATAGGGCATCAATCGGATTTGGCACAGCTTTGGAGGCGTATGCTGTTTAATATCATGGTTGCCAATAGTGACGATCGGTAGTGTTCAAAAGTCTGTGTCACTCCTATAGTTAACCCTCAACAGGGAGTGATACATCAATGTCCGACAAATACGAAATTGATATTCAAGCTTTTGCTAAGGCACTGCAATCTGGACAAGACCTCAACGGGAAAGATGGACTACTAACGCCGTTGATTAAACAGATCACCGAAGCTGCTTTGGCTGCTGAGATGGATGAGCACCTGACCAAAGAGGGTCAGCCTAATCGCAAAAACGGTGTCTCTCAGAAAACCATCAAAACCGCTTCAGGCTCGTTCGAACTAGACACGCCCCGTGATCGCAACGGCTCTTTCGAGCCGCAGACCGTTAAGAAGTATCAGACTCGGCTAACCGATGAGATGGAGCGTAATATCATCTCATTATTTGCTCTTGGGAATAGCTACAAAAGTATTCGTGAGTACCTTCTTGAGATGTATGGGACTGAAGTGTCCAATGGCACGATAAACGCCATTACAGACCGTTTGGTGCCTGAGCTACGCGCCTGGCAAGAACGCGAATTAGAGGCGGTTTACCCCTTCGTCTGGTTAGATGCTATCCATTACAAAATCAAAGAAAATGGCCGCTTTGTCTCTAAAGCCCTGTACACAATCTTAGGGCTGAATATCGAGGGTAAAAAGGAATTACTTGGCCTTTATCTCTCAGAAAGTGAAGGTGCCCGTTACTGGTTAAATGTACTGACAGACCTACAAAACCGTGGCGTCAAAGACATCCTTATTGCCTCGGTCGATGGATTAAAGGGCTTCCCTGAAGCCATTGAAACTGTCTATCCCAAGACGGAGGTTCAGCTCTGCATCATTCATCAGATCCGCAATAGCGTGAAGTACGTGGCTAGCAAGAATCAGAAAGCCTTTATGTCCGATCTGAAGTGCGTTTACCGCGCGACGACCCAAAACGCCGCAGAGCAAGCGTTAGATGAACTGGAAAGTAAATGGGGGGCTCAATATCCACTGGTCATAAAGTCGTGGCGCAGCAAATGGGAAAATCTATCGGTGTACTTCAAGTACCCAGAACAGGTCCGCAAAGCGATTTACACGACCAATGCCGTTGAGGCTGTTCATCGCCAATTCCGCAAACTGACGAAGACCAAGGGTGGCTTTGCCAACGAGAACGCATTGCTCAAGTTGCTGTATGCAGGTATGTTGAAGGCGTCAGAGAAGTGGACGCATCCGGTACAGAATTGGAACCTGACATTGTCCCAACTGAGCATCCACTTCGAAGGACGGCTCGACGACTACGTAGATCTTTAAACGCCGGGTGACACAGAACTATGAACACCCTCTGACGATCACCTACGTAATCATGGCTTTATTTTTGACACGACAGGTTGGCGACTGTCACCCGCCTACGACATCAATTCAACACAACATGCCCACGGTCTGCACTTAAATATTGACGACAAAGATAACGCTTTAGATATTGACCTAGCGTTTGAGGTGGCGGAGTACTTTCAACTTGATGTGAAAACAGCTGACAAGATTTATCTTCAAGTCGCCCAGGCCGTGTCGAAATGGGAGCGCTTGGCAAAAGGAGCAGGTATCAAACGCGGTGAGCGAGACTTAATGAGAGACTGCTTCATGCTACCGAAGGTGTAACCAAGTGACGCATGGTAATAAGTGCCAGTTCCTCTGCTTTTTTCGCCATCAACTATGCCAAAATGACATGGTTAATGATTAGCTTTTAAGGGCCGTTTATGGATATTCGTGCGTTGCGCTATTTTATTGCCTTAGTGGAAAAGCAGAGCTTTACTGTCGCATCGACGTCGTTGCATGTGACGCAACCGACAATCAGTAAAATGGTGCGTAACCTTGAGCAAGATGTGGGTCAGCCATTGTTGCACCGAGAGGGAAGGCGGTTTTGGTTAACCGATGCTGGTGAGGTGGTGTATCAGCGTGCGCAGAGCATTATTGCTGAGTTCGAGCAGCTAAATACCGAGCTGGACGATCTTAACCAACTGGCGCGCGGCCAGCTTAGATTGGGGATGCCACCGATGATAGGGCCGCTGTATGCCAATGTGCTGCGTGAATACCGCCAACGCTACCCGAATGTGGCGCTCAGTATTGTTGAATACGGGGGGCGGCGCACCGAACAAGCGCTTATCAATGGTGAGATTGATGTGGCAATCACCATGCTCACCGACACCCAGCCAGAATGCTTGCAAAGCTTACCCTTACAAACTCACCCCATCTATGCAGTGCTGCCTAACCAAGCCGCGTGGCGTGCGCAAAAAAGCCTGACATGGCAGGCCGTCAAAGACGAGCCGTTTTATCTATATAGCGCTGAATTTACTCTAAGCGATCGGATTATTGCCCGTTGTGAAGAGCACGGTTATCAGCCCACCATTGCCGCGCGTAGCAGTCAGTGGGATTTTTTAGCCGCCTTGGTGAAAAGTGGTGCAGGGGTGGCGTTCTTACCTGCGCCCTTATGCCAGCGCCTCAGCGCCAGTTTGGAAGACAGTGAGTTATTGCTGGTGAAACCGATAAGCCCAGCGATTGAATGGCAACTTGGGTTAGTCTGGCACGGCGAGCGCTATGTCTCACGCACCGCCGAGGCCTGGATGCAGTTGTGTCAGTCGACAGAGGTGCATCGATAGACGCAGCGCTTTGATCCACAATGCCTCTTAGTACGCAATATGATGGTGATATTAAATTCGATGCTTAGAGACGGCGTGATGTGGGATGAAAAACTCGCCAAAATTTAGTGATTGAAGACATACTCGTTATAACACAGTTTTACACGTCATCTTCCGACAACATTTGACGACAATTACGAACTGTTAGGACGCGGAWCTCATGGCTTAAGCTATAGATAATACGATAGTGACTAAAAATTATTTCACGATAGTTAGTATTGGGCAGTTCAGGAACAAAGCGCCCCATTTCAGGCATACTTCCAAGTAGTTCAGTTTTGTCAAAAACTTCGTTTACCCACTTTTCCGCCGCAGGTGGATTATCCAAAGAAATAAATTCCGCTGCATCGCCTAATTTCTGAAGCGCTAATGGAGACCAAACTACTTTCATTTCTTAATGCGCCCCAGTACTTGAGCACGAGCATCATCATTTGAAACACCAAGGCCTGAAGCTAATTGAGCTTCAGCTGTACGCATTTCTTCCAGTAACTCGATCTTCTCTTGCATTGCTTCATACTCTGCAACATCGAGAACAACAGCTACACCTTTGCCATGCTGTGTGATGACCAATGGACGGCGAGTCTCATTGATTTGTTTGATGTAAGAAGCTACACCTGCACGAAATTCAGATAACGGCTGAATATCTTGATCGAAATGAATACGACTCATATTGAACTCCAAAAATGGTACAAAATAACGTACAAATTATAGTTCAGTTAACCGTTTTGAGCAAGGAGTTGGAGTTGTTCCTGTGTTATAACATCGTATATTGCGCGCGCGATTCCCCAAAACCGTTATACGCACTATTATCCATCTAACCAACTGAAATAGATAGTATTTATCGCCTATCATGCATATCTCTTTCCGTGAAAGTGTGCACGCCGCATATCTTTACTCAGGTATTCACACTATCCCCAAGCGTTAAGCTGTAACCGATTGACTAATCGACACTTTTAATTATCCATTTTGGGATAGTGTGCATATTTCACAGATAAACGCGCACGCTTTGCGTTTATCTGGCCGATAAGCAGGTTAACCATCCCGTGTTTGCCATGCGACCGCCAGTCAGTTGTCGGCATCTAACACGCCATTGAGTTGGCAGGTTTGGGATTAGTCTATCAAGGGCTGTTTTGGTTTTCGTGCGCTATTGTCCAAAGTGTTAGATAAGCCATGTTTATTAACTCTTTCCCACGCGGTAGCGTGGAAACGAGAAAAAACCTCTGTCTTGTTATATGTAATTATATATCAATTTATGGA
>NZ_MUES01000033.1:0-27564 GCF_001995745.1 Salinivibrio sp. ML323
CACTATAACTTGTTATTAATAAATCCAATGTATCAGATTTTAGTGAAAAATGTTTGAAATATATCTCAATTCGCCTACTCCTTAGTCTAACAGGCCCTTGTGCGGGTGAAATTTCTAGAACAACGCGTGATAATAGTCTAAAAATGAAAGATGCTCGTACGCCATGTATGTGTATCGGATTATTGTTCGCGAAAGGAGATAACCATGACTCGACGCCTTTTTCATCGTGGTTATACGATTGAAAAGACAGAAGGTGGTAATGAGACCGAGGTTTACCGGGCTAGAGTCGCAGGTAAATCGATCTCTGGCAGTTTGCAGAATGTAAAAAAATCAATCGAGTGGTGGGCTGACACAAACACATTCGTGGAGCCTGCTGATTTTGACGATGAAGAGAATGACGTATCGTCAAAAAAGCAGGTAGAAGAATATAAAGGTTTTCGTATCATGAACGACGACCCAGAAAAAGATGAAAAGGGCTGGTACATGATTGTACGCGGTAACTTGATGAAAGGCTCGCTGCCCGCACTCAAACACTTTATTGACAAAAATGCAGAGCAACTCCGCGCTTAAGAGGGAAAGCGACTGAGTGGCTCTCCCTGTCATCGGCTGCTATGTGGATTCAGCTTTGATATAGTGTGTCCAAACGCTTCAACGATACAGAATTATGTCTGATAATAATCATTTAGTTTACTCGACAGAAACTGGCAGAATTAAAGCCGAGCCAGAAAAGCCAAGCCGCCCTAAAGGTGATGGCATCGTTCGTATTCAGCGACAAACCAAAGGGCGCAAAGGTAAAGGCGTCAGCTTGGTAACAGGGTTGGATCTTGATGATGGCGCGCTGAAACTGCTCGCCGCTGAGCTTAAAAAAGTGTGTGGCTGTGGTGGCGCAGTCAAAGATGGCGTTATTGAGATCCAAGGGGACAAACGCGATGCCCTCAAGGCACACCTAGAAAAGAAAGGCCATATAGTGAAGCTGGCGGGCGGCTAAGATCTAAAAACATCATAATAGAAACAAAAAAGGCAGCGTGGGCTGCCTTTTTTTTGTTCAGCGCAGTTATTAGGTATGACCGTCTGCGTCAATCAAGGCATCGAAGCGCTCATTACCGTGTAGAGATTCGAAGTCTGCTTCTTCACGAGCGGCTTCGCGCAGTGACGCGCTCTCTGCAACCGCCAGCTCTAAGTCAGACACAGCCTGATCTTCCGCCCCCAACCTCGTATAAGCACATGCGCGTTGGAAGAGGGCGTTGGCATTACGCTCATCCACCTCGAGCACGCGGTTACTGATACTGAGCGCCCAATGGTATTCGCCCATTTCCATCGCAGCATCCGCCTTGTGGGTGAGCGCTTCAAGGTCACCAGGACGGATTTTGAGGATTTCATTATAAATTTCCATCCGCTGCTCTGGCGTCTGCGAWTGTTGCGCACGCAACCATAAGTTATGGATTTCATTAATGCGTTCAATCTCTTTGTTGTTTTCAGCAATAATGCGCGTTTTACGCTTCAAGTCGCGTTCCAAAGCTTGGAACTTGCGTTCATATTGCTCTGCAATTTCAGATAACTGTTGATCCGCCAGTTCTTTAGTATTGGTTTTTATATCGCGCAAGGACTGCCAACCCACCAACGCAATCAATGATGCCGCACCGGCAATCAGATAAAAGAAGTAGGTCACTGTTACATTGGCATAGTTGAGTGATTTATCCGCTACGTCCAGCTCACGATCGGTGATCTCGGTCACCATTCGCTTTTCTAGCGCCTGGAAATCGGTTCTTAAGTTTCGGATTTCATCCAAAACGTACCTTTCCATCAGGGGTTTATCGTAAATACTTTGCTCAGCATACGAGGTCGGCTCTTTCGCCGCTTTGATATGCTTGACATCGTTTTCATCTTCAGCACTAGCACTGAAGCATGCCAACGCCACGAGCAAACAAGCCCAAATGTGCGCTTTCATGATTATCCTTATGTAACGAATCAGTTGAGAACTAACGAGACTTTAGCAAACCTTCCACAGACTAAAAAGGTTAACAGATGGAATTCGCTGATAAGATGACTTTTCAATACCTAACGTCCGATACGAACCGTGATCGGCGCGTCAAGCACCGTGAGCGAACGCCTTGACAATCACTATAACGACAATCATATTGGATGTATATAAGTCAGGTATTGTTGACATGGTGAGCGCAATGAACCGATCTATTTTAGATGCAGTCATGAACGCAGAAGGTATCGTTGAACCAAGCAAAATGGCCGCGTTCTTTCATACCAACTTGAAAGAAATTGCGTCGTTGTCTGGATTACCTTATTCCACGTTAAGCCGCACAGAGCGATATTCAACGATCAAGGCACAGCAACAACTGCGTAACTGCACAGAAGTGATCAACCGAATCCTTCCGTGGACGGGAAATGAATTTCATGCCTACGCATGGTATCGGAGCGAGGGGCTGCCAGAGTTTGGCGGATTAACTGCAGAACAACTGGTTAAACACGATCGAATGGACGCACTGAGAGCCTACCTTAATCATACGAGCGAAAGCGGTTATGCATAAAGAAAGGCTGCAGGAATACCTATTTCGCTTTGAAGGTGCGGTATTTCGTGGCCATAACCCTCGCTGGTCATACGCGCCTAACAGTGGGGAAGGAGCAAGACGCAATGGTGGGCGCTTTAACCCCAAAAGCGTTGCCGCTCTGTACACCTCATTGTCTCAATCGGGTGCATGGGTCGAGGCTCAACAGGGATTTCGTTTTAAAGCGCAGCCTTTGACAATATGTCAGTATGATGTCGACTGTGACAATGTACTCGACCTGACCGATGAAACAGTGCTGCTAAACTGTGGCATCAAGCCCTCGACACTCAGCTGTGCCTGGTTAGACCAAGTGACCCAGAACCAAACCCCCGATAGTTGGCACTTATCGAAACAGCTCATCAGTGCAAAGGTCAACGCCATTATAGTGCCCAGTTTTGCGCGTGGCGCCACCCGAGAGATGAAAAACATCGTATTTTGGCGATGGCGTGATACGCCACCCAACATGGTTAAAGTGATTGATGACTTTGAACGGCTGCCGCCATCACCTTACTAGCGCCACCCGCCAAGGTAAGTGAAGCCCCAGTGTTTGCCAAAATAGCTTGGTATAACCCGTAAAGCCGTTCCGTCAGGCTCATCACCGCGCGCTTGAAGCATCTCAGGTCAAGCGGAGCATTTGAACTGAGTGGGTTAAAGAAAGTGGTGATTAGCTATTTTATGGTAAATATCGTTTATGGTGAATGATGGGCAAGCAAGCATGAATACACGTCGCTAAGTAGGGCGACAGTTGTCGTAATGGCGCATCAGCAGCGCTCTCTATATGATAAACAACAAACCTCGTTCTACTTCAGCACTCCTAGACAATATTTAACATAACATAGATAATGCGTACTTAAGATTGGTTTGTTAACATACAGCCGTAACACTCAGTCCATTGCGTAAATCTTCTCAACCTGACTAATGTCTTTCCCGTTCCAAATCATTTCTGCATGGAAGCATTGGATGACGTCGCTAACCACTTGTGGCGTAGACATCGCCCAACAGCTCCCTTTTTCATTTCTTACTGAGTTGTAGCGGATCCCTGTTAATGTATCATCTTGCCGAACCTGACGACCAAACGCCTGTGCCGCGGAGTAATCAATAAGGTCGTAGATTGGATCTGTCATTGGCTTATCGCACACATCAATCACCTGATCGTCATTAAATGTGAAACGAAGCGCCCTAAACACCAAGCGATCATAATGAAGCCCATTAACATCAGTCCAATACTTGCGCTGGTGATACATGACTTCCTTTAAAGCGGTCTGTTCGGTGTCGCCGATATACAGCATTCCAAAGCTGCCATCAGCAAAGCGTGAGCCATCACGGTTAATGTGCGTAAAGGCGGCTACCGCATAGCTACGACCACGTTCACAGTGGTACGGGATTTCTTCCGGCTTAATCAGGGAAACATCGCCCACTTCATCGAGAATACGTGGATTCGTCAATGCTTGCAGTTGATACATCACCTCAAAGTCTTCCGGATTAAGGACATCATCAAACAAGTCAATCGTCGGGTACTTAGACGGAATGAGCCTATATCCTACCGCTTGATTTTCTCGACCATCCAGCATTTTATCCCCACTGACCTGAACGTAAAGCGTCAACACGACAAAACACTTCGTAGAGGTCAGCAAACTTGCCGCTACTAATAATAGATAAAGGAGTCCGTCCTTCGAAGTAAGCGTTTTTGTTCTCCATAGACATAAATCCCTGAACGTTCTCTTGGTTATCGAAGATAATTCGAAGACTACCGTGGATGTTTGCGATGTAGCTTAAACGCTCAAGCTGATCATCATCCATAGATATCGTGTCTGGGTTAGCCTTGTACTTTTGGAACGTAGACCTTGGTATGCGAAGAATTCGTTGCATGTCTGCGCCGGTGCATCCCCATCCTTCCATTATGTTTACAGCAGCCTTGAAGCCGACCTGAGCCATTCTCTTCTTGTCTGCCGCTTTTAGTGCTTGTGCTGCTGTCATATCATTCACCATTTCATGTTTGCACACTCTCATTGTGGATCTAATATTTAATTTTGTCCACAATGAGACAGGAGACCTTACACAGCTCGCGACATTTTCTCGTCTTGGATTGACCAAACCTCGCACCCGAATCAACGCCCTAACAGAACACGCTTGATGTCATCGTATGGTATGCCTTGATGCATTAAACAGCGATGCGTTGCCACACCTCACCTCGCTTGGATTGATTGGTATAACGATGTCCGATAAAGTGCTGATAATACGTCGTCAATGCGAGTGAGCTTTATGATAAAAACAGCTTTGGTGGGTTTTGGCTTTTCTGCTAATACATTTCACGTTCCTTTTTTGAGTGCAATCTCTGAGTTTGCGATTTCAGCTGTTGTATCCAGTAAACCCGAGCAGGTTGCACAGCGGTTACCTAAAGCGGCCTGCTTTGATGATCTCAGCACCTTACTCACCCAACAAACCCCAGATTTGGTGGTGATCACCACACCCAACCATCTCCACTACCAACATGTTAAACAAGCATTAGAAGCCGGTTGTCATGTCTTAGTGGAAAAGCCTTTTGTCACCAATAGCCGTGATGGTCTCGAGTTAGCAGAGCTGGCCAAGCAAAAAGGCTTGGTGTTGTGTCCTTACCACAATCGACGTTGGGATGGGGATTTTCTCACTCTAAAAGGCTTACATCTCGCAGGTGAGCTTGGCGACATCAAAGTAATGCACTCTAGCTTTAATCGCTACCGCCCAGAGGTTCGTCAACGGTGGCGTGAGCTACCAGGTGAAGGCGCCGGTATCTTGTATGATTTGGGTTCACATTTAATTGACCAAGCACTGCACTTATTAGGGGAGCCGAATGCGGTTTCCGCTAGTTGCCGCGCACTCCGCCCAGGCAGTGAAACGACAGACTACTTTCAGGTGACTCTGCACTACCCAGACAAAGAGGTAATTCTTTCCTCCAGTCCCTATCGATCTGGCACCACAGAGCGTTTTGTTGTTCATGGTGAAAAGGCAACCTTCAGTACCGTAGGGCTGGATATTCAAGAAGAGCAACTACGCGCTGGCTTGATGGTGACTGTCTCTGGTTTTGGTGAACAAGCGTATCAAGGGATGCTCGAAGTTGGTGACAGCGTCACACCTGACCCGCTTACGCTTGAAGATGGCCAATACCACCGCCTATTTGACGGGCTAGCTCAGGCAATTACCAATGATCAACCCTCGCCTGTTTGCCCCATCTCCGCTAGCAAAGTTATCTATGCTATTGAGTTGGCACAAACAGCCTCCGATACAGGCACTCGCCAGCCTTGGCAGTTCCAAGACTAACTCCCTTTAAAAGATTAAACCTAGCCTAGTCACATCATCGGTGTGACTAGTGTTTTTCATTCAACTATTTAAAGTTATAGTGCACTAAAGTGTTCGAAAATAGCCCAGGCATCACTGGGCTATAAAACAGAAAGCGCTTTAGGCGATGGTAAACTGATAGATCATCATCAACAGGAGCAACCAAAACACAGAAACACGCCACCTGATGAGAGCAACCAAACCTAGCGCTATCGGCAATAAATCAAGCGGTTGTGTGTAAGCAGACACCCATACCGGTTGGTACAATGCGGCAGCTAGCAGCCCTACAACACAGGCGTTGATCAGGCTAATTGCACCCGCTAGACGAGGTTGCGTCTTCACTGCATCCCAAACGGGCAACACGCCAAACATCAGCAATGCGCCAGGCAAGAAAATTGCGATAGTGGCAATAATACTGCCCCAAAGCGGCGACAAGCCATCAATACTGGCGCCAAGGTAGCTCGCCATCGTAAACATAGGGCCAGGCACAAGCTGTGCTGCCGCGTACCCTTCAATCAACGCAGAGTCTGTGACAACGTCACCCACTATAGGCTCGAGCAAAGGCAGCACGACATGGCCACCACCAAACACAAAGCTCCCTGCCTGATAGAAAAGATTAAATACTTGCACCCAGAGTGTTTGGTTGAATAACCAAGGTACGGTCAGTAACAGCAGAAACAAACCAATGATGGTGCCACTACGACGCCATGCAATGGTGACCGGCGCTTGACGCTGCTGTGGTTTAGCAAAACCAATCGCCCCCACGATACCGGCAATCAGAATTGGTAGCACCTGATACAACACGCCAGATGGGGTAAATAGCAACCATAACGTCGTCATCACCGCTATCGACGCGGTCGCCCACGAGCTGACAAACTTTTTCCCCATCGACACCGTCGCATCAATGACGACCACCACCGCCAATAACTTCGCCGCACTGATGATGGTTGCTACCCAGTCTGCTGCCTGCGCGCCACTGTTTAGTACCGCCGCCGCCGTCAATAAGGCAAAGGAAGGTAAGGTAAACGCCACAAAAGCTCCCAACGCTCCGATATAACCGGCACGTTGATAGCCAATGTACATCCCCAACTGGCTACTTCCCGGTCCGGGTAAAAACTGGCTAATTGCCAGGCCCGAAGCAAATGTCTCTTCGCTTAACCATCGCTTATTTTTGACAAACACCCTTTCAAAATAACCCACATGGGCGGCAGGCCCCCCAAAGGACATACAACCCAACAAAAAAAACTGCTTGATTAACTCAATCATTGTTTACCTCCCACCACGAGTGTACGCAAACAGAACAATGAACAAAAACAGACCATTTTGATTTTATGAATCGATTAAATTAATAAACAAAGGTGAGGTAGCGCTGAGCAGAAGCGCTGTGTAACTTTACAACACGAATAGGAGTAAGCACTTACAACTCCGCACTCTTCATGTTTACTCGAAGAAACAATCATTATTTATCGCTTTAAATCATTAAGTTATAGACTTATAGGTTTGCCGTGAAAATAACAGTGATAGGCTCATGTATCGTTCATAGGGGTAGAAAAGACGTACCCTCATTGACGCATCGATGTCACAATGTGAACGCATTTAATAAAATAAACTCGACATGGTATAAACCGTTTATCTTTGATGAATACGCATGCGTGACATTGTCACACACATTCCTGACCACCGACGTTATGTGGTAGTCTCACGCTATTGATGAAATGGATGTGCGTAGAATGCTCGATTACCTTCAACAAATCGTTGTGCTAGCCGCTGTTGCACAAGAGCAGCACTTTACTCGCGCAGCAGACAGGCTGGGAATTTCGAAGTCTCAGGTCAGCAAACAGGTTCGCTATTTAGAGGATCGCTTAGGTGTGCAGTTGGTGCAGCGCAACACCCGCTCTGTTTCCCTTACCGAAGTCGGTAGCAGATATGCGGAGTATGGCAGCCAGTTGATCGCTACCTTGGACGAAGCGGAAGCGATGGTGGCAGGCTATCGCAATGAAGTGACAGGCAAACTTAAGATTGGCGTCGCACAGTCGTTTGGCAATACCTTAATGACGCGTCATTTCGCTAAATTCCGCCAAACCTACCCAGCGCTTAACCTTAACATTAATCTTTTTGATCACCGCCCTAACCTCGTCGAGGAAGGCTACGATTGCTGGGTCGCGATTCATGAACATCCCCCAGAAGGCATGGTGGCGCGGAAGCTGGCTGATTGCCAATTTAAACTGGTCGCGGCACCCGGTTATCTAGAAGCGAGAGGCATCCCAAAACAACTGGTTGATTTGCGGCAGCACGATTGCATCACCTATCAAAGCCGTGAGCGCCGTTATGATAAATGGCCGTTTATGAAAGCAGGCATGGAGCAAGTGGTGCATGTCAGTGGCCAGTACACAATTAATAACGCACCCGCGGTACTCGAGGCGGTTAAAGCGGGACTCGGCATTGCCTATTTGGCGACTTACCTTATTAACGAGGAAATAGAAAAAGGTGAACTCATTGAGCTATTGCCTGAATGGCAACCTTGCCTTGAGCTGCCGATATACATTGTGTATCCAAGACGCAAACACCTTGCCCCCAAAGTGAGAGAGTTTGTCGATTTTATGCTGCAAGAAGTCGGCGATCCGCCGATTTGGGATCGCCACCATAAGTGACGCTGTCACTTATTATTGTCTGCTGCGAGAGGACTGTCCTGATTGATATTGTCTGAGCTTGTTGCACACTGATTGAGCACAGGGTTAGCGTACATTTCACGCAAATAGTCACGCGCCGCTTCGGGGGCCTGGGCAAGCTTCTGCTCATAGAGGCGCTGCTCAGCTGGCGTGACACTGTCATGTTCTACCCCAGCGGCAATATAATTAGCCGGGTATAAACGGTATAACTGGTGKATTTGCGCATCAATTTTTGCGGCCATTGACTCGGGTGTGTCTTGTGACAGGGTCACAGGCTCACCAAAGGCCACGTGCACATGCCGTTTGTCACCGACAATCCCTTTCACGATGGTTTGAATGTCTTCAAACTCGCTTTTTTCGTAGGCCCCAAGGCGGTTGACCGCGTCTAATTCAGTTGCTTTGTCCAGATCGCATGGATCGTTTTGGTAGGAGATGGCGACAGGCACCACATTAAGCGCTTCCATATAGCTGTCAAAGTCTTGCTTGCGTTTTCGCCCTTCCATGAAGAACATTTTTAAGATTGCCGGATCCGTGACATCTTGGCCCGTCTTGGCTCGCCCCTCTCGCTGAGCAATCCAGATCGACTGGCCCTCATCGAGGGATAAGCGCAAATAACCCGATAACTGTGATAATGACTTCATCATTTCACGTGGTGCTTTGGCTGAGCGTTTGACAATAAAGCTTTTGTTAAGCTTCATCAGCTCAGTCGCACACGGTTTACGTAACAGGTTATCACCGATAGCGATTCTCACTGTATCGAGCCCCTGTTGGTGCAAGCACCAGTTTACTAGCGCAGGGTCCATCGCAATGTCTCTGTGGTTGGAGACAAAGAGGTAGGCTTTATTCGGATCCAGTTTTTCTACGCCAGAGACCGTGACTTTATCACAGGTTGTTTTAATCATCTTGCGCATATAGCTGGCGACATGCAGTTGGACATCCTGCACTGTTTTAATATTGCTCCACTTTTTAGTTAGATACAATTTAAGAGCAGGCTTTAAAAGCCAACCAAGCGGGCCAGACGCATGCGGATAGCGATAAGATAGAATCGCATTGATAAACTCGTCATCTTGGATGAGTCGCTGAATTGCACTGGGAACTTCGTCGTCATGATAAGGACGAATCTCTTGATAAGGATCGTTAACTGTCTGCACTTTCTTCCATTATATCGAGTAAAAACCGCGCCATTCTACGCAGTCAACAAAGGATTCAAAGTGAACCCACCGAAATTTTACACAGGTTGGAGGTCAGACCTTCAGCCTGGTTAAGAGTTCCCTTTACCGTCATTGACTTGACCTCAACAGCAAAAGTGCTCACCATTGCCGCCTTATTGCATCGAGACACTGTTATGAAGACCACGAGCGAATACACTCTTTATCACACACCCTCATTGATATTCACCCCTCGAAAGCGCCGCTACACAGCGAACCTGCTTTATGTTGAGGACGGTTTGGTGCTTGTTCGCTTAGGAAAAACAGATATCCCTGTCTATACCGGTCAGGGGTTCTGGCTACCTTTTGAGTGCCTTCATGCATTGACCATAACGCCCAATACCCGTTTACACCAATTGGCCGTATCGCCACGCACACAACATCCCCTCCCTGAGAGTGTGGGACATGTTGTGTTGTCCCCACTACTGGCCGCCGGCTTAATGGAGCTTGGCACGCCAACAGCATCCGTGTTAACGGCAGCGCAGTCGCATCACATTCAAGCCGTGCTGCTTGACCAAATCATGCATCTTGCTCCGACGCAACAACTCGATGCGCCCACGCAAGCGCTGGCAGATTGTGTGGCGTGCGCCCAAACAGGTCAGCCACCGGTGAGCGCAGCGCAACACTACCAATTACAAGCACTCACCCAGCTAACCATTGCACAACTGCAAGAGTATTTTACCGTTCGACAACTCAGAGCAGCGATAAAGTCGGGTAAAACACCGCAGCGCGCGGCTGAGTCGGCAGGACTCTCCACAGCCGACGCTGACACCCTGTATACCCGCTATGCCTGTGTGTTTGAAAGCTAAACGCGCGTGTTCTTGAAAACGCACCGATAGGCCGTTAGCGACAAAAGACCGTCTCGCTCAGCTGTGCTGCGATACTGGGTGTGGTGAGATCATCAATCGGTAAGCCTTGCGCCAGTCGTTCACGAATATGTGTACTACGCACCACCACCGTCTCAGGCATCCCTAAGACTGACCAGTGCGAGAGTATTTGCGCACTATCGGCAAACTGGTCAAATTTTAGCAAGTTATCAGGACCAACAACGAACGTGAGTGCCGCGTCAGGATAATCGTCCTGTAACGCAGAAAGCAGCATGTGTGTTGTGACAGCGTCACCCTCTCGCCCCAGCGATGCCTCTCGCTGACATAAGTGTAGATTCGGTAAGCGCAAATCATGAATCAATGCCTGTACCCACCCGCATCGTGTCTCGTAAGGTGCCATCATTTTTCCCCATGCATGTCTATAACTCGGCACGAGCAGCACCTTGTCAAAATGACACAATTGCGCCAGAACAGACGCGTGACCTTGAGTGGGTGGATTGAATGCGCTGCCAAATACGGCTATTTGCTCTGTCATTATACGCTCTTCGCCAAGTCATTCTCGTGTTTAGGGATTACGCGAGATGATGCCATGAATTTGACCAAAAGCCTAACCTATCACCATCAGGGTGAGGAGATTCACTTGCGCTATACCCAAGCCAACAGAGATCATGCACAATAACTCACAGTAGAGTCTTCATTGACATTGTATGCCAGAGTGATTGAGAGGAACCTAAGATGGAACACCAGATCCGCGAAGAAATGCGCGTCCAATCCAATATCGACCCAGAAACGGAGATCCGTCGTCGCATCGCCTTTATCAAAACTATGTTGCAACGTTCCGGGACACGTAGCCTCGTGTTAGGTATCAGTGGTGGTGTCGATTCGTCGACATGTGGACGACTGGCACAGTTAGCGATTGAAGCGCTTAACCAAGAAGCAAACAAGGATCACTATCAATTCATTGCGGTCAGATTGCCCTATGGCGAACAAAAAGACGAAGACGAAGCGCAACTCGCCCTGTCTTTTATCAAGCCGAGCAAAACCGTCACGGTCAACGTTAAGCCGGGGGTCGATGGTAACCACCAATCAGTTTTAGATGCCGTGTCTGCCGTAGGCTTACTCCCCGACAGTGATAGCCGGGTTGATTTTGCCAAAGGCAATGTCAAAGCACGCGCAAGAATGATGGCACAATACGAAATAGCAGGATTAACACAAGGGCTCGTCATCGGGACTGACCATTCTGCCGAGAACATCACGGGCTTTTATACTAAGTTTGGCGATGGTGCGTGTGATCTTGCGCCGCTCTTTGGTCTAAGCAAACGACAAGTGCGTCAACTCGCCGCCACACTGGGGGCACCAGACGTCTTGGTAAATAAAACGCCCACCGCTGACTTGGAAGACTTATCACCGCAAAAAGCGGATGAAGAAGCGCTGCAACTGACCTACGAGCAAATCGATGATTTTCTTGAGGGTAAGCCGGTTGAAGACGCGGTTAAAGAGAAGATTATTCAGGTTTACCAAGCCACACAGCACAAACGTCAACCGATTCCGACAATTTATGATCTCGATAACTGATTGATGAACTGAGGCGTTAAAAAGAAAAGCGTGTCTGGCTTAGCCTGAGTCAAGAGATGGATGCGTGCAGTTGATGATCTGGGTGCCGGTCTGCTTGTTGGCCGGCATCAATCAGGCCATCTAACTCACGCCAAAGGTGATCACATAACCCTCGTCGATATACGGCGACCCGGAAGCCTCCATGCTCACGTTGATATTGTAAAAAACGCGGTGGGCTATGCTCACTACTGGCAATCACGTTGGCTAAACGGTCACACGTTTTTACCACTAATGCTAACCATGCGGCTTCATCGCTCGGATCGAGTGCAATCAAACGTTGGTTTAAGGCGCGCTTTCTCTCTTCCCGACTGGGCCGTCGGGGATCCGTCACCAGCATCACAGCTCTAGCAACGGTTGGGCCGAAAAGTGCTGAGATTTCGTCAACTCGTGTGGCGGTATCTTCCAGAATGTCATGCAATTGCGCCACAATGCGTGCTTGCTCCCCAAAGGGCGCGGCAATACGTTCAACATGATCAAGGTGACAACGATAAGGCTGGGCACCATAGCGTTGCAGTGCGTGCCGCACCCTTGCCCACTCGCGCGCCTTTTCAAGCCGATTGCTCATCCGACACTCCTTTTAATGCTCTCCTTTAAATAAATCAGGGATTGGCGGAATTGTAAATAAAAAGGCGATTTGTTTGTAACTTGTCTCACTCTTCAGACGAAGAGGCTTGAGCGGCTTGCGAACGTATTTCATTGGCAACCTGCATAATCGCCTCGCCACTGCTCATCCCTTCTGCCATCAGCGCATGAATGCGCTCTGCTGCTTCTTGCTGTTGTTCATGGTTTAACGTGACGCCATCAAACATAGGTGGGGCTCTCTTGGTAGTAAATCGTGATCAAAAAAGGCAGGCCATTTTAGGGCCTGCCTTTTCATTTGTCATCCAAAATGCAGCGTTAGAACGTAAATGCCAGCTGTGCCGATCCCCCATAGCTGTTGCTATCGATGATACTCGCGGCGATATCAAGATTGGCGACACCAAAGGGGGATAAACCAAGACCGAGGGTAAAGGCATTATCGACATTGTCCTCTAGATCCGCACGATAGCCGGTGCGTAGTTGCGCATGGCCAAAGGCGTCAAACTCTGCCCCGACTCGGAAAAACTGGGTGTCATCATCCACATTAAGCGTCCCTTTAAAGCCGCTTTTCTTGTTGAGATCTAAATCGGCAGCAAGGGTCACAAAATCAGACACAAACGCCGAGCCCAGGGTAAATTGCGGCTCAAGCTCATAAGTGAAACGGTTACCCGTTCTTTTAATGGTCACGGTATCGACATCTTGGCTAACCAAATTCTTACCGGCAAGGCCGACCCGATAAGGGCCCGATTGCCAAACAGCGCCAAGATCAAGGTTAAACGTGTTGTCCTCTTCACGGTAGCGGCTGTCATCCCAATCATCCGTATCGTAATCGTCGACCGCGACGCCGTAATTATAAGTAGTGATCCGTTGCAGTTTTGGCGTCACACCCACCGCGACGCGCTGACCGGCAATATCAAGGTTGGTCGCCAGTGCGACCCCTAATTCACCAATACCGGCGGCAATGATCGTCGCATTTGAATCGGGATCGGAGGTGACGTTAAAGTCATTGGTGTCGATATCGGGTAACACCGCGCCTTCAATTAGTCCCGATGTATAAAGAGTGGCAGAGACAGAGCCTGTGGGAATCCCCACCGCAGCACCAACACCGGCATTGACGTAGGCTTTATCGCCTTGCACCGCTCTCAGTGAAGATTCAATTTTTGTTGCATCTTGTTGGTCAAACGCATCAGCGACATCATCGAGGCCGTCAACAAGATCATCGGGATCTCGCGCTTCGGCGCCAATATAAGGGATAAGCACCCCAAAGGCGCTATCAGGATCAAGCGCAGCCAAAGCTGGGTTATGAAAGCCTGCGGAAAGATAATCCCCCGATGCCACGCCTACCCCACCCATCGCATTGGCACGGGCATCGGTTGGGTTAGTCGCCGCCAACGCACTGGTTGAGCATGCAGCCAGTGCCACCACAAGCGCTTTTGTTTTAAAGGTCATTGCGTTACCCCTATGTTTTGATTTGCTATTCAAAAGGCAAGCATAGAGGTAAAAGTGAATAATTAGACCGACTTCACTAAAAAGGTGTGAACTTTATCAAATTAACCACAACACAAGTGTCTATTTATTCGTCACCTTGTTTGTCAGAGCCACTCGGCGCTATCCTATTTAAAGCGTCAGGATCCAAATCCGGTAAATCAATCGCCCGGCCGATACGCTGAACTTCTTCAATTGACAGCGCGCCCTGCCAGCGCCGTTCAATCAGGGCAACACTAAACCAATACTGGCCATTGGGGACATCCAGCATAGGTAACTGAGTCGGCAGTCGTTTGTGCTTCTCTGCCGACCAAATCGGTGCACCGTCAGTTTGGTTTTGCGGATAAAGGTTCAGTGTCAAGAAAGGACGCTGACAGGTTGAGTTAAAATCATCAAAAGGGGCAATGTGCCAGCTTCGGGTATCTTTCCAGCTCAATGTTTGACGTGGCTGAGGCTGGGTCAGAAGCAACCAACTCGACCACGTATGGCCTGATACTGACTCTGCTGTGAGTTGATAAAGACCTTGGGAAATAGGATCGGAAAGGCCATCTTTGATCAAACGCCAACCGTGCTGCTGCGCCGGAGAGAACTCACCACGCATTACCGTTTTATCCGGCCATTTTTTTAACGTGAGTGCATTCACACCCGTTTGCGACTCCCCTGACACTTGGAGCCGGTAATACACCCGACTCGTGGTTTGGACCGTTTCGCGACGCACAGATATATTGCTCAACCAATCAGGCAATGTCTTTTGGCTTAAACTGCGCCCACAGTCTTCCGTGATCGCGAGCGCAAGCAGCTGAGCGAGATGACCCTGCTTGGCAGCAGAAAGATTGGGTTGCTGCCAGGCTTCAATCATGGCCTCTACACTGGCTGCGGTTCTTCCATTTAATAGGCGCTGATGGGCAGTGGTTAACGCGTCATTGCCGTTAAACCACGCGGCCTGCGCGCCACCAGCACCCAGCATAGTTGCTAATAGTCSAAAGAGAGCGCGCTTTTTCATCATGCTTTCATACGGTAGCCAACGCCACGCAAGGTTTCGATATTGACCGAGGGCAACTTCTGGCGTAGTTGTAATATATGGGTGTCAACCGTACGCGTGGTAGGATAATGGTTATACCCCCACACTTGATCGAGCAATTCATCACGCGTGAATACGCGTCCGGCATTTTTAGCCAGAAAGTGCAAAAGGTCGAACTCAGTGCGCGTCAAGGTCATCTCTTCGTCACCACAAAAAACGGCTCGACTCGCGGTATCGATACGCACATCATTGATAACGATGTCATTGCTTGAGACCTCTACCTCGCCCACGGGATGACGAAGGTGCACACGCACACGCGCGAGCAGCTCTGCTTCGGCAAAAGGTTTGGTGATATAATCAGTGGCTCCCGAATCCAAGCCGCCAACACGATCGCGTACCGAGACCATGGCTGTCAGTAAAATCACAGGAATAGTTTTAAGCTTATTCCAATCCGCTAGCCACTCAATTGAATCTCCTTCTGGCAATTGGCGGTCGAGGATCACGAGATCAGCATCGCGCCATAATTCGGCCACTTTTGTCGCGTTCTCTGCATATAAGCAGCGGTAGCCTGCTTGTTCCAAGCTTGCCAGTAACCCGTCAGCCAGGTTGGCATCATCTTCAACCAGAAGTAACGTCGCTTGCGCCACAATGAATCTCCAAAGTAAATGTGGTGGGTGGGCCAGATAGAATTAACTTCCCCCCCATTCGCTCAATCATGGATTCTACAATCGTCAGCCCCAGTCCAAGTCCACTTTGGCTGACAAACGGTTTACGTATATGTTTCCAGTCCTTGGCCGTCAGTTCCCCTTGATCGCGTATCGCGATCGTAAAACGATCCTCAGACACGTGAGCATGAACATCGACAGGTGCTACGCCATATTTGACCGCATTAGCAATCAAATTGTTCAATGATGTTGTTAACCAATAAACATTCGCTCGCACCGCCCCATCTTGGCTTACGTGTAACGTAACTTGGTGTTCGTCGCAAATATAACCCAACCACTCTTCAACAGACGGAATTGTCTCTTTACTGAGAGGCTTCTGGTTGGATTGTAAATAATCTTTACTTGCCTCCGCCAATTGTTTTAGGCGTCGCGAATCCTCGCAAAGCCGGCGAAATTCTTCATAAAAATCATCGGGTAAACTATCAAATTTGCGCCGAAAGCCCTCCACTGTCATGGATAAGCTAGCAATCGGGGTACGAAGCTCATGAGTGAGGATTTGCAACACCAGCATACGCTCTTGCATCAACCGACGCTGCACTGTCCAGCGGTTAAACGCCCAACCACCCAGTGCCACGAGGTTGATAACGATTAATGCTCCGACCAAGTAGGGCCAATAACTGGGCGCTTTTTCTTCGTTCCAACAAATGTTGCCCACCCGCGCCAAACAGAAATCTTGCTCTCCTCGAGGGGTGATCCTTAAATCAAACTCGGCCAGTAATGGCTGCCATTGCGAGGCTTGGTATAAATAATAATAACTGCCAACGCGCACCCACATCTCATCCTGACTGATTAACGATTTAGCGCCGCTATTTAAGGCATCAACGGCATGAGACTCCATCCGCTGCAACCGCCCCAACAAGCTATCGGGTTCTGCTTGAGGTCGCTCTTGAATATGAAAGAAGCGCATTAATTCGCTACGCCGCTCGGGAAACTGCTCGGCATATTTTGCCGCGTAACTCCCCCCACCGGGATGAATAAAGCCAGACCGCGAGAACCACGCCACAGGAAGCTGGGTGTGATTACACATCGCTCGCGTGAACACCAACGGTTCGGTCACTTGCGGATTAACAGGCCACGGCCCTTGGCATTTTTGTGCGGCTTGATAGAGGCGGCGAATGTCTTTTAACGGGTATTGAGCACTCTGCGGCAGTAAACTCTCTGGGCTTAGCAATACACGTGGAAACGCTCGGTTAATGCCGATCAAGTTGTAGCGAGCGACAGGATCGGCAAGCAATAACTGCGCGCGAAAGGCAGTCATCTGCTCTGAAAATGTACTTGCCGCCACGGATGGCCAGCCAGTTAGTGTGAGAATGATTAGCAGCAGAATTCGCATGGTCGCAAGCTTACCATCGATTTTTATCAAAATGTCAGTACCGTGTAAGTTCCATCATTCCTCGCTTAGTCAAGACACGCCAAAAAAAGAGCCAGTCGGAACTGGCTCTTTTCGACAGCGTATCAAGCATTAAGGCCAATTATAGCGCTTTAAAAATCGCTTCTACACTTTGTTTCGCGTCACCGAACAACATGCTGCTGTTGTCTTTAAAGAACAGCGGATTTTGCACCCCGGCATAACCTGTGTTCATTGAGCGCTTAAACACCACCACATTTTTGGCGTTCCAGACCTCAAGAACCGGCATGCCCGCAATCGGGCTCGATGGGTCTTCCGTCGCCGCAGGGTTCACCGTATCGTTGGCACCAATGACCAAAACGGTATCTGTGTCAGGAAAATCATCATTGATTTCATCCATTTCCAACACGATGTCATACGGCACTTTAGCCTCAGCCAACAATACGTTCATATGACCGGGCAAACGACCCGCAACAGGGTGAATGGCAAAGCGCACCTCGACCCCCATGCTACGGAGTTTTTCTGTCACCTCGTAAACAGGATATTGGGCTTGCGCGACCGCCATGCCATAACCTGGGGCGATGACCACGCTGTTTGACTCTTTCAGCATTTCGGCGACTTCTTCGGCTGTACTTTCTCGATACTCGCCGACTTCGTCATCACCCGAAGACGCAGCGCCATCAGAGCCAAAGCCACCGGCGATGACACTAATGAAAGAACGGTTCATCGCTTTACACATGATGTAAGACAGAATCGCCCCCGATGAGCCCACTAGCGCGCCTGTCACAATCAAGAGATCATTTGCCAGCATAAAGCCAGCCGCCGCCGCTGCCCATCCTGAGTAGGAATTGAGCATCGACACCACCACGGGCATGTCTGCGCCACCGATCGAAGCCACCAAGTGATAACCAAATGCTAGCGCAATCACGGTCACAATCAGCAGTGCCGCTGTTGAGCCTTCAGCGTTGACAAAGCTGATTAGCAACAAGAACGACACAACCACAGCGGCCAAGTTAAGCTTGTGACGATGTGGCAACATCAGCGCCTTGGAAGAAATCACGCCACGGAGTTTACCAAAGGCGACAATCGAGCCGGTGAAAGTAATTGCACCGATAAAGACACCGAGGAAAATCTCAACCAAGTGGATGTTAAGCATCGCGCCAGTCAGCGGCGGGTGATCGATGTAGGTATTAAAGCCCACCAATACCGCAGCCAGACCCACGAAGCTGTGTAGCATCGCCACTAGCTCCGGCATTTCCGTCATTTCTACGCGCTTGGCGTAATAAATACCGATCGCGCCACCAATGACCATGGCCAGAATAATCCAGCCCACACCTTGCACTTCCGGCCCCCAGATGGTGGCAACCAGTGCGATCGCCATCCCGGTAATCCCGTAATAGTTACCCGCGCGTGCTGACTCTTGCTTTGAGAGCCCAGCCAAACTGAGAATAAAACAAAGCGCAGCGACAATATACGCCGCTTGTACCAATCCTTCAGACATTCTTTCTCCTTACCCTTTACGGAACATTTCAAGCATGCGCTTTGTAACAGTAAAGCCGCCAAATATATTGATGCTGGCGATCAACACGGCAATGAAAGCAAGGAAGGTTACAAAGCCAATGCCTTGTCCTACTTGCAATAACGCCCCAACGATGATGATGCCAGAGATCGCATTGGTCACAGACATCAGCGGGGTATGCAGCGCGTGAGTCACATTCCATACCACGTAGTAGCCCACCACACAGGCCAGTACGAAAACGGTAAAGTGAGAGAGAAATTCACTAGGGGCATAATTGGCAATCCATCCGAACGCCCCTGCGGCGGCGGCCATTAGACCATACTTAGTCGCCCGAGAGGTTTTTTTGGGTGCCGGCTTAGGAGCAGGTTCAGCTTTAGGCTCTGCTTTGGGTTGCGCGGAGACTTGAATCGGTGGCGCCGGCCAGGTGACCTCGCCTTCTTTGATTACGGTCACGCCACGCACGACCACATCATCAAAATCAATCTGGATGTTGCCGTCTTTCTCTTTGCAAAGCAGTTTGGTGAGGTTGACTAAGTTAGTCGCATAAAGCTGTGACGATTGGGTGGGCAAACGGCCGACCATATCGGTGTAACCGATCACTTTTACGCCATTGGGCGTGGTGATCACTTGATCTTTTTCCGTGTACTCACAGTTGCCACCATTGGCTGCGGCGAGATCGACGATCACACTGCCCGGCTTCATGCTGTCAACCATCTCTTTGGTGATCAGCGTCGGCGCTGGCTTACCGGGGATCAGTGCGGTTGTGACGATAATGTCGACATCTTCTGCTTGCTGCGCATAAAGCTTTTCCGCCGCCTGATTAAACTCGTCAGACATTTCTTTGGCATAACCATCGCCATTGCCTGAGTTGTCTTGTTTGAAGTCGACTTCTAAAAACTCCGCGCCCATGCTCTCGACTTGTTCTTTCACTTCAGGACGAACATCAAAAGCACGGACAATCGCCCCCAAGCTACCGGCTGCGCCAATCGCCGCTAGCCCAGCAACGCCAGCCCCCGCAACAAAGACTTTCGCAGGCGGTACTTTACCCGCTGCCGTGATTTGTCCGGTAAAGAAGCGGCCAAACTCATGCGCCGCTTCAACCACTGCACGGTAACCGGCGATGTTTGCCATCGAGCTTAACGCATCCAATGACTGCGCACGCGAAATACGTGGGACCGCATCCATGGCCATCACGTTCACGTTCTGCGCAGACAAACGTTCGAGTAATTCTTCGTTTTGAGCGGGCCAAATAAAGCTAACCAAGGTGGTGCCTGCCTGCAGCAACGCCACTTCATCTTGGCCAGTCTCTTCAATTACGCCTGGTGCATTAACTTTAAAGATGATGTCAGACTGCCAGGCAGCGTCTGTATCAACAATGCTCGCACCAGCTTGTTCGTACGCAGTGTCTTCAAAGCTTGCTTGTTCGCCTGCTCCCTTCTCTACTACGACGTCAAAACCGAGCTTGATAAGCTGCTCAACCGACTTAGGTGTCGCAGCTACCCTCGTTTCATTAACGAGCCTCTCTTTTGGAACACCAATCTGCATAGCTATTCCCTGAATGTTGGCTTATAAGAAATTTTTTTGGTTATCACAGGCGCGAAAACCGCGGCCTGAAATAGGTTCACTGATAAAAATARGCACTCCAAGCGGTTTTATTCGCTTATCACGCTGTTGCGGTCTGTTATCAGTGCTTCGTGCTTAGCAACGCAACAGTGTTAACTTAACGAGTTTATTCCTTAATCACCACAGGGCGGGGATCGCCATTGGGGCATAAATGTGATCTGGGCTACACTTTATCCGAATTAATTGCTCATAGTTATGCATTGTTTTTGCTATCGAGCGATTCGTTGACGTCCCTCAATCAAATAGTCGATCACCGTTTTGATCAATCATCATTTTTGCTTTTGTGACCATCAAGCTGTTGGCATCTTCCTGACTTCCCAGCAAATCTGAGCGAATAAACCTATGGGTGAGTACCTTGTCATCAAACGGTTTACAAATGCGGCCACTGACACGATATTGACCGTTTTCGGCGGTCGATTCAGGATAAATTAAATACCCTTGGTATTCCGTCGGGGTGACTGACGCCTGTGATTGTTTTTCGCTTCCCTTGGAAAACAGTGCAGAGAACCATCCCATCTTTTGTACTCCTCAATTAATCGCATTCGTCGGCTTGGTAAGCCACTCATTGTTCGTAAACGCTCGGGGACGATTAAACCATAAAAAAAACGCCACATCTCGATGATGTGGCGTTTCGCGTTCTATCCGTTTTAAGTCGTCTTATCGGTTTATACCAATATCACGCTGCAAATGTGCCGGTAAACGGCTGGCATCATAAGCGGGCGCGTGCGTGCTGCGAGTAAACAGCACATCCATGGCGTGAGCGATCAGTCCTTTGATTGTTACCGCGTAAGATCGACGAGAACGGGGCATATTAACCGTTGCAGTCGTCATCAGATCCTCGCTTTGTTGTCTTAATCACTCGTCGCAAATTATAAGGTGCTACCCCGAGATTTAAACTGATGAAAATTAAACCAATGGATTAGTTTTTCTAATCTAAAGTGCTTGCCGGTTAGCACGTATTCATTATGTTAAGTTGCAGTAAAATAAGCGAATCACTTATCTGACGGACAAGCCATCAATGAGTTCAGTTTGTCTGTTTGAATTCACCACTCGCGTCCTCATACTGTCTGACTTTTTATACGACACAGTGTATTAATCATTGAAAAAGACTATTTTTCACTCGATTAGTTGTGAAAACCTGATAACATCGTGATTACACATGTGACCAAGGTGTTGACCATGCTCGCGTTTCTCGCCAAACATTCAGCGTTGTGTCTTTTTATTGCCGCATTGATTGGCTTTGCCTTTCCGAGCGTCTCGTTAGCCTTATTTCCGTTTTTACCTTATGTGCTATTCGCCTTGATGCTGTTTACCCTGCTTGGCATTCATCAAGGTCTATTATTGAAAGCGTTAGCCCGGTGGCAGGTCTGGGTGTACGCATTAGTTCACTCAGTGCTACTCACCGTACTCACTTGTTCTCTCGCGTGGCTACTCGGCGCGTCTACCTCTTTGTTACTTGCAATCAGTGGCATTTGCGCCACTGGGTCTTTGTTTGCAACGCCTGCCATCATTCGTTCTTTGGGAATGGACGCGCTCATCGCCATGGCCTACACCATCGCGTCAACATTGCTCATGCCTGTCGTCTTATTCATCAATCTCACGGTGCTGTCAGGTGATGATTTTTCATTGGATCTAAAAAGCTATGCGGTGCGATTGGTGATCTTTATTTTTGGTCCCATGCTGTTTGCCGCGCTTTTTCACGCGCTGATCAAACCAGAAAAGCTCAAACGCATTCACAGCAAACTGGCACAGTTTACCATTGTGCTGGTGTTCAGTTTTCCATTAGGGCTAGTAGGGCCGTTCGGGGCAATGTGGCAAAACGACTCAGGCTACGCGTTGGAGCTTTTAGCCATTTCAGTTGCAATTTGCATACTTTTTTTCATCATTGCGTATGGGCTATATCGAAAACGGGGGCGGGAGGCGAGCATGATCGCCGCCGTATCGGCGGTCAATCGGAATGTATTGCTAACGTACACCGTTGCCGGTGCCGCGCTGGGGCCGGCATTTCTACCATTAATCGGCGCCATACAGCTGCCCATTTATTTACAGCCGTTGTTAGTGCGCTGGGGAACCCGACTCAAACAGGTTCCCCCGCAATCCGCGGATCAGTAAATAAGTTAAATGACTGGCACAAAGTAAACAATCGATGCCCAAGCCACCAACCAAAAACTGATCAAGCCGATATCAAACCAATCACGTTTTTCCATAACCCCTCACCTTTCGATAGTGTGTCGATCAATTCAGGTTCACTTAATGTATCGACAATCTTGTCAAAAACTTAAACGGCAATTGTCTGCCGTCAACACCAAGCTGACTATCAATAAGCAAAGGGCAAGCCAAGTTATTTCCCCCAGCAGGTTTTCCTCTCACCAGACGTTCGGAGGTAACACACTAAAGGCTCAGCAGGCAGTGCTAACACTGGCTGCTGACGTGCATAGTCAATAAAGCACTCCGCCATGGATAAGCCAATCGAGCGACGTTCACCGGTTTGAATCGCATCGTATCCCTCTTTTCCTTGCGCGGTATAAGATGACGACACACCCGTGTATTGTCGCTCATCATCTATGGCTATCCAGTGATTACCACGCTTTATTTCGAGTTGGGTCACCCGCGTGCCCATCGGCTGCCACGCTTCGTAGCGATAGCGTATATCGGCGCAATACGGAAAACTGCCCGACCCGAGGCCCGTTATGCCATTATCTGTCGCATTGTTGATCGCGCCTTCAATCGCACGACGGATCTGTGCGCCGGTTACCTGGTAGGCGATCACGTCAATAGCAAACGGTAACAACGCGCCTGCAATTAAAGCAGCAGAGAGCGGCCCGGCGTTTAAACTGACTCTCACGCCACCCGCATTATGAATAGCAAAATCGGCTTCAATGCCTTGCTCACGTGCCGCCCATAAAAAGCTTTCTGTCACCAGTGGCGCCACTTCGCTGCCGCCCTCGCTGTCAGGTACGCGTACATGACGGAGTCGTTGCGGCACCTGAGTGACAATGTCACTTTCTAGTTGCGCCACATGGGGACGGTAGGTGCGCTGTAGATACTGTTTCAACGCGAGATCACTGGGTAATATCAGTACATTGTCTTGTCGGTTGAGATAGGCTCTCACTGCTTGATACGAACCTTCGGTCAATTGCTGCTCCCGCGAGGCATCCATCGCGAGGCTACGGCCAAGCAATAAGTAGTTTTGGCCTTCAAAGGCAACTGGCCGACCGTTTTCATCAATAGATAACGTAAACCGCCCAATGGCTTGCGCATGGCAGCCCGCTTGCACAATCCAGGTATCGTTGATTTTATAGCCGTAGGGATCTTCTTTCGCCAAACCAAGGTTTTGAAAGTCTCCCTGCAGCACATGGGTATGACCGCCCACAATCACATCAATCCCATTAACCGCAGTCGCTAGTTCCTTGTCTTTGTCATAACCCAAGTGGCTCAATAAAATAATGGTATTCACGCCTTGTTGGCGCAAAAAAGCCACGGTGTTTTCGGCGATCCGTGTTGCCGGCAAAAAAGGCGTATCGTGATCAGGGTGAGCCAATGCCGCCATTTGCTCAACCGCTAAACTGAAGATGCCCACTTTGTGCCCGGCATAGGTTTTGATGAGTGTACTCGCACGCTCCTCCGGAGCGATATATGGCAATAAAGCGGGTTTGTCACTGACACGCTTATCCTTGTCTTTTGACTCATCCGCCACATGCCAATTCCCCGCAAGCAATGGGAATTGAATATCATCAAGAAAGTCGGCCACGGGGCCATTCCCTTGGTCAAGCTCGTGATTACCAATCGCCATCGCATCAATACCGAGTCGATTCAGCAAATCTGCATTCGCTTTACCTTTGAATAAGGAGTAATACAGAGTCCCTTGAAAGCAATCCCCAGCATGTAAAAAAAGGAAGGCATGATCATCCTGCTTAGCCTGCTCGCGAAAATGTGATACCGCAGATGCAATGCGTGCGAACCCGCCGCTATTGGCATAAACCGGTGTCGCCTTGTCGTCCAGGTTCAGTGAGACAGGGGTGGACTCAAAGTGAGAGTGGGTGTCGTTAATATGCGCGATCGTTAACGAGAAAAGTTGTCGTGCTGTCATAATTATCCGTGCCGCAACACAAAAGAAGATGATACAAGCTTATCATCGACAAATACAACAAAGGTTAAGTTTCTGATAAATTTACCCCAAATTAACGACAAGGAAGCAAGATAACCATGCAACTCAACAATACCAAGGTAGCCTTTATTGGCCTAGGCGTAATGGGCTTTCCAATGGCCGGGCATCTTCAACGCCACGGCTACCCAACTCGCGTCTATAACCGCACCACCCGCAAAGCCGAAGCGTGGTGCGACACCTATTCAGGCACATATGGAATGACGCCCGCCGAAGCTGTAGCTGATGCTGATATCGTCTTTATGTGCGTGGGAAACGATGATGACGTACGCAGTGTGGTGTATGGCGATATTGGTGTGTTAGCTAATATGAAAAAAGGCAGTACGCTGGTCGATCACACCACTACCTCTGCCGAGCTGGCCCTTGAGTTGGCACAAGTATGCGAGCGTCAAGGCCTAAGCTTTCTCGATGCCCCCGTCTCAGGCGGCCAAGCTGGCGCGGAAAAAGGCGCACTCACCATTATGGTCGGTGGCAACCCGACTGTGTTCAGTGACGTTGAACCCGTCATGAACGCCTATGCCAGTGCCATCCAGCATATAGGCCCATATGGCAGTGGCCAGCGCTGTAAAATGGCCAACCAAATATGTATTGCCGGCGTCTTACAAGGCTTATCCGAGGCACTCACCTTCGCGCAATCCGCTGATCTCGATATCGAAAAGATGCTCAATGCCATTAAACATGGTGCCGCAGGCTCTTGGCAAATGGAAAACCGTGCTTTGACCATGGCGGAAGACAGTTTTGATTTTGGCTTTGCGATTGATTGGATGCGTAAAGATTTGGGCTTTTGTTTAGAAGAAGCCGCCAAATTAGGCGTGAACCTTCCTTTGACCGAGCAAGTGGATCAACAGTACAACAAGTTACAAGCGCGCGGCTATGGCCGTTGCGACACCTCGGTCCTGATCAAGCAGTTTGATAGAGATACCAAACCATCTTCATCGACCTGATTCAAACACGCGCCTTTCCTCGGCACTTGAGGCCGAGGAAAGGCGAAACAAGGTGTATACTAAAGTTAACCAATAAGGAGGGGTGTAATGACAGCTATCTATGTAATCTGCGCCATCGCCATGATCGTTGGCCTGTTCACCTTATACGCACCCTCTATTGAAAAATGGTGTGATAAGCAATTAAGCCCGAGAAAGAAAGACCTGAATTCAGGTAATAAGTGCAACAATCATGATTAAACGAATGAGAGAGGATCAACTGTTAGTCATATGCTTCATATCGCCAGATCAAAACGTGGTTACCATGAATGACTAACAGTTGACCGAGGCATTATTGGTCAAATCAGTCACCTACCGCTCTAATTCCGTGAAAATTATCCCACCACTTACCTCTATGTGACTAATGGGCATATCGAGCTTATAACTTTGCTCATTGCGTTAACCTTGATCAATGCTGCATCAAGGTGTGCATTGTCATCGCATGAGATCAGTAGGAAACCCGTAAACCATGCTCTCAATAGCTTATCAACTTATGAGAAATGCCGAAGCCAGCTATCGAAAACTGGAAGAATTTAAATAACTCGTGGACGGCATCTAAGAATTGAAATTTCGTGATGGTATTCGCGAAACGGAGAGAAATAAGCATGAAAAGCCTGAGAAAGCAGAGCAACATATTTGATCATAGCTCTGTCATATATCAAGCTGTCACGCCTTATCATTAATGGAATTTTTTATTATGAAAAAAACAGTATTAGCTATATCAGTGATTGCATTTTTAACCGGTTGTGACTTAGATAACGATAGCTCGTCGTCAAACACTTCGTCATCAGGTTATACAGTAACTGGCTTTGATGGATATCTGCAAAATGCGGTTGTTTACATCGAAGATGATAACAAAAGTGGATTTAGTGATCCCGATGAGTTTATTGGTTTAACCGATGAATCTGGTACATTAACGCTCGACAACACACCTTCTGAAAAACTGTCTCTACAAACTTTAGTTCTTGGAGAGCCTGCACAACAAGTGCTTGCAGGTATGGATAGAAAATATGAAACGGTTTACACAACCGACTCAGATCGTCCTTCAATGCCACTCGATAACGAATATACACTTCATACAACTGAAGGTGCGGCAGTGATATCGCCATTGACAGATCTCATAGTATTAACGATGGAGAATGACAAGACGGATGTAGATACAGCAATTAATTCGATTCAGGGGGCGCTAGGTCTTCCTTCGGATTCAGATTTATACGTTGACTTTATTGATAACGGAAATAATAAGCTTCATAAGACAGCTCAAATCTTGGCAGACTCTAAAGCTAAACGCCCAGACAAATATCAATCAAATCCACGTGACTTCGTATTGGACGCAAAAAACGCCGTTGAAAAGATTTCTGATGATAAAATATCCGATCCGAACTATCGCATGACCGTAGACGGTGATAAAAGTATGGGCGAGATTCCTCCCACCTCATCAGATCCCTCTGTCAACCCCGACGTTTTTGAATCAATACAAGAAGATTTTGATGCATTAGATCTGACAAATGGTGACACAGTTAACAGGCCGGTTACTTTCTTCAAAGCAGACTTAGCTGATTTATTCATAGACAATGCTGATAATCCGATCACGTTACCTGATGACATTGAGGTATCTAATATTGATTCAAACTACGTCGTACTTGATGAGAACAATGAGAAAACAGGTCTTCTTGTATATTTACTCCAAAACGGAGAAATGCGCGTTGCTATGAAAAGCGATGATGCCATTAAAGGCTCTGGCGATTACATCGTTACCGTTTCTTACAAGGAAAAAAACGATAAAACACGCACAGCTAAAGCGCTTTTCTCGTATAGTATCAAAGATGACGTTACCTCGCAGTAAATTTTACTGGAGTTAATTAAATAGGGCTAACGCATGAGTTGCTTTTTAAGTTATAATTAAGTATTAATACCACATGAAT